>MGFH01000074.1 GCA_001791795.1 Candidatus Wallbacteria bacterium GWC2_49_35 | reverse complement strand
GCCGCCTGCGAAGTATAAAGCTGGATCGAGTAGATCGCTATGGATAAAATTATTACCAGCGTCACCACCAGCGGTATTGAAAAGCCTTTATTCGATTTTTGATCTAAGCGTTTGTTTATCATGCGACCGCCGTTACAACGATGTATTGAAAACGAATTTTTGCGGCCATCCGGAATTGGTCTTCCAGCCGGCCTCGGCCTCTACTTCGACCACCAGGGCCTTTATGGTCTGCCCGCTGAAAGCGGACACGGTGCTTATTACATGTTCGGAATTAATCGTTACTTTAATATCGTACTTTTCGATTTTTTTTTCGATAACGGCGCCCGATGAATAAAGATTCCTGAAAACGGCCGGCTGTATAACCAGAAGCGATTTAAGCCTTTCTATTTCCATGGAAAGATAGTTCGATACTTTATAATAGTCGACCGCGCTTTCGGCTTCGCGCGTGGACTGTATGAAAAGCTGTATAAGCGGCGTGAGCGTTGTCGCGAAAATAAGTATGGCAAGCAGTATCTCGGTGAGAGAATACCCGCGGTCGCGGTTCATTTTATTAATCAAGCGCGGCTCCTTCTTATAAGGGAGAATATTTTACCGGACGGTTCCATGTTTTTGTTTATTATAACAAATAGATGTGAATAAGTCAATTGAAGGCAATATATTTGCGCCGGTTTATAAAAATGATCACCAGATATAATCTTTAGCGTTATCGCGGACGCTCTTTGCGCTGAGAATATGCATAACGCGTAGTTTATCAAGTGTAATGCGCGAGAACTGCCCGAGCGGAACGTAAACTATCTTTTTGCCGAGCCTGGCGGCCACGGTTTTAAAAAAAGTGCGCGGCGGCTTTTTCGCGCAGTATACGACGAATTTTTCGATCGAGTAGTCGAGCGCAGCCAGAAGCAGCGTTTCAGACTTTGTTTTGGCCATGAAATAAGACGGATCGCGCCAGATATCATAGAGGCGCAGCGGCGGGTATGAAAGCATGAAACCGCCGTATTCACAGCGCGAAATGCCCGGGCCGACGATCTTATCGCCCGGAACGCTCGAATAGAAAGCCATATCGGACTCCTGGCCGTGCTCGCCCAGCCAGGTCATTTTATAAGGATATTTTTCGTAAGCCGCCGCCGTTGCAGGCTGGTCCTCGTCGAATATCATCACGACCGTTCCCGCCGCACCGTGAGCGTTGCGCCCTACCCTGACGTATATGCGCTTATCGACATGGTAATTCCTGATGGTCTCGCGCATATCGACGCCGTCCATAAGCGATGTCGAAAAAGGTTCCACGCGTGCCTGCTCGTCGTTAAGTAGGCTTTTCGCCTTTTTGCGGAGGTAATCGCCGAAATTTTCGATCACGATATCTTCAGGCTGGTAAGAACATATAGAGTCTTCGTTGTTCTTCCATTCGCGCAGCCAGTCGCCTTCCTTCGCCTCTTTTTTTCGTTTTTTCAGGCCGGGAGCGAACATCTGCTTCACCGACTTCATCCGGCGGTGGAACCTTATGAGCTTGCCGTCGATCTTAAGGTCGTTCAGGCCGAGCTCGAGCGTCACGAATTTATGGGAATTATCGATCCACGGATAATCGACGGCCCTCTGGAAAACTTCATAGGCGTAATTATCGTCTACGGAGGCGCGCGCCGCCATCAGCAGATCGTAAAGGCCTGGCGCCAGGGCGCCCTTTAATTTAACGTAACTGGATAGAAATTTAAGCATCACGACGAAATAATTATGGCCGATCTCGGTTCCGGCGTTTTTATGGTAATCGACCGCCGCCAGCTTCAAAAGCTTCAGATTCAGCCTGGCGCGGTCGAGAGAGGCCGGCTCGGGGAAATTGAACGATTCTTCCGTCTGCATTACTTTCAGAGTATATTCGACACTACTGATATTATCTTTTGCGGACCCGCGGCAGCCTGAGCCGCGCTCCTCATCTTCCTTCGCGCCAGGGTCGTTTGCGGCGTCAGGGGCAGTCCCGGTCCCGAAAGAACCGGCGTTTTTCGAAAAAAAATCGACCTTTAAAACATTATCCTGCGGGATATTTTCGACGGGCGAATCGACGGCCGGCTCATCAGCGGAAGGGGGAGCGTTTTTGAACGCCTCGAAATGTTTTATGATAAAAGGAGACTCGCTTAAAACGCTTTCGTGAGATGATTTCGCGAGGTTGGCCAGGTATACCCTGCCGACCTTTTTATTATAGAAAGGCAGTGTGTTTTTATAGTCGAGCATTTTGAATATCGCGGGATAATGGTACATACCGCAGACGAAAAGCACCTTCGAATGCTTTTGCGCCAGTGCTTCGAGATTCGCCGCCATGAACTGCTCGCGCATGAGGTCGTCGTGGCCGCGCTCGTTGAGCGGTGCGGCGCCGTTCGCCTTATAATATTCGGCGCAGTAATTGACGAACCCCGCGCCCCGCACGGAATAGGGATCGGGAAAAGAGTCGCCGTGGTCGCGGTAATCGTCGATAAACCGATCAATGAAATAAAGCGAGCCGGCGCGGCCCGGAACGAACGCCCGCGCCGCCTCGCACATCGCGTCCTGCGGCTCGATCAGATGGTAGCACAGCGCGCCCCCCGTTTCGACGCACACGGCGGAAATATAAGGCAGTCGAGCGACGCCGTCAATGTAGCTGTGCTTCATGAAATCGGGAAGTTCAAGGGCTACGGCGTCGAATTCGACCCCCTTCATTATAAGCGAAGCCGTCACGGCGAATTCAAGCCTTCCGTGCAGCGACGGCAGAAAGTAAATATTGTTTTTGACCAATAGATCGGAGCCGGTATATTCGCCGATATCGACATAAAAGGACCGCCGGCTGTCGTTATTCATATCCATAAATTGTAAGCCCGCTTTTTTCAGGAGTTACAGTAGATGAGGCCCTCGATGCCGATGACCATTTTAATCGCCGCCTTGATCGACGAGATCAGCTCGTTGCCGGGGTCGAATTCGCTTTTTTCGAGTATGGCCGACTTATAGCCGGAATTGATTATTTTAAGCGCGTAGCGGCCTATATTAATGCCGTCGCGGACCGTATAGCGTTCGTCCGCCGCGTGAGAGTTCTGCAGGAAATCGACTATATAATTCAGCGCGCTTTCAGGGGCGCCACCGAGATTATATTTCAAAATAAGAAGTTCCTCGCCGCGATCGGGAAAATCGATATATATCTGGGGCTGCAGCCTCGAATGGATATACTCGGGAAGTTCGTACGTCGAAGCGTCCTCGTTCATCGTGACGCATATGCGAAAATCCTTATGGGCGGATATCTTGATGCCGGCGATTATCGATTCGACGTAGCGCCTGGTGTCTAAAAGCGGCGCCAGCGAAGCCCACGCCTTTTCGCTCATGCGGTTGCCTTCGTCGATTATGCACACGCCGCCTTTTATCATGGCGGTCACCAGCGGAGAGGCGACGTATTGGATGGAGTTGGCTTCCCCTATGACTGGAGTAATGATAAGGTCTTCAGGACGGGTATCCATCGTGGCCTGAAATAAATAGACCGGCCGCTTGAGCATCGTAGCGGCGGTATATGCGAGCGTTGTTTTTCCGACCCCCGGTTTTCCGGTCAGGCGTGGATTGAGGGGATAATCGCCGTCGTCTTCGACGTGCCAGCAGGCCAGAAGCTGGTAAAGCATATCTGTCTGCCCCACCCACCTGAGGTTAAGCTCGTCGCAGTGCGCCAGCGATATCGACACGTTGTCTATCTTAATTTTTTCCATAAAAATTTACCTGCTTCCGATTACTGAGTTGAAAACTGAGAACTAAATGCCTTTTGACAATTCACTATCTATTGATTTAATACAAAGCACTTTTAAATATCAAAAATCAACAACTCTCCACTCTTCACTCTCCGTTCTCCACTATTAACTGTTCACTATTCTCTATGCACTACGTTTGATCACTGCCCCAGATCGAGTTCGAGTTTGGGGTTGTCCGTTGTGCCGCTGACTATAAAGTTCAGCTTTACGCGCGAAATAACTTTTTTGAATATGGCGGCCAGTTTCTGATTTTTGATCCCGCCGATGGAGCCGCCCGCGGCCTCTGCGAAGAGTTTCGCCTTCACGGCTTTATTTTCATCGATAACGCCCGTCGATTTTAATTTAATGAAATTAGACGTGACGACGAGATCTTTGAAACTGATCCTTCTGCCGTTTGCCGATACTGAAAAATCTCCCGATATATGTTCGTATTTGAGCTTTTCGATGGGCATCCTCAATTTGTCGCCTAGTTTTTTAAGAAAATCGAAATCTTTCAGGACGCCGTTTTGCATTGACAAACTGCCTTCAACGACCATTCCGGCCGCGGTCTCGGGATTTTTTATCTTAAGGTCGGTTTCGAGCAGGCCGGTTATTTTGCCTGCCTGGCGCTGAAAGCGCGAAAACAGTTTCTCGGCGTCGATCTTCGCGCCTTTAAGGTCAAGGACGGTTTCAGAAGTTTTATCGGGATCGAACAGTCCGGCCAACTCCACGGTGCCGTCCAGGAAGTTAAAAGACATTTTTTTTATGTCGTATCTGCCGCCCGAAAAAACGACCCTGAGTTTGACAGCCGAAATATCGATATCTTTCAGCTCGCTTCGCAGCGATGAAAAGTCGAATCCGGCGCCGGACAGGTCGAATTTCGCGTCCACTACCGGCGCGTCCGTCGTTCCGCTGACCGCGCAGTCGAATTTGAAGACGCCCTTGATATCGAACGCCGCGAGAGCCGGGATCAATTTTTTGATGTCGGCGTAGGAAACCGCGTCGGAGCTCACGTGAAAATCATGACTGCCCGAACCTTTCGCAACACGTCCATAGCCTTTCAGCTCGGAACCGAGGATCTTGAACGTCACGGCTTCAAATTGGGTGAAGCCGTCTTCCAACTTAAATTTCCCGTTGATCTGGTTTATTGGATATTTAAAATTCGGGATACTGATGCTGGCATCGCTGAACTCCGAGAAGAACAGAGCTTTAGCGATGTCGACCGCCATGGCGGCCTTGCCCGGAGCGACTTCCACGGTCTTCGAAGCCGCGAGCTGGCCAGTACAAAGAAATACGAGCGAGCATACAAGCGCGGGCAATAAATAGAAGCGTTTTTCTTTCATATTGATCACCTTTCAAAAAAGCCGCGCGTCCTGGTCTTTAATCGGACGCCGCGGCGGGGCCTTGCCCGAGAATTTAAATGCGGGACCGGCTAAATATTTTTGATCAATTCCTTCAGGTCGAATTTCGGGCGCGCCCCGTAAACTTCGACGATTCTGGCGGCCGAAAACGAGCCTATCTTTCCGGATTTTTCGATGTCGAATCCCTGTGTAAGGCCGAAAAGCAAGCCGGCCGCGTACATATCGCCGGCGCCTGTGGTGTCGACAGGTTTCGCGCTGTATCCGGGGATTTTATGGATCTTTCCGTCTTCGATTATCATCGAGCCTTCTTTTCCGACCTTCAGGCACGCTACTTTAGCGAGCTCACCCATGGAATGTATCGCCTTGTCGGGCGCTTCGCCGGTAAGCGCCAGGCCTTCTTCTTCATTCGCGAAAAGCACGTCGACGTATTTTTTGAGAAGGCCGGTTATGAAATCGCGGTTACGCGCCACTACGCCCTTGTCGGCGACGTCGACGCTTATCTTCACGCCTCTGGCTTTAGCGTGTTCCATTGCCGCCAGCGCCATTTCGCGAAGGCCGGGGTCTTCGAGCTGATATCCGGTCAGATGAAAATATTTGCTGTTTTCGATATCGGCGAGCGCCAGATATTCTTTTTTCATCGAGCAGGCGACTCCAAGGTAAGTGGCGAACGAGCGCTCCGAATCGGGGGTGATAAGCGCAACCGCGACCCCGGTGTGCCCTTCGACCTTTACGATCTTTGATTTTATACCCTGTTTCAGGGTTTTTTCTTCGTATAATTTCGCGTAATCGTCGTTTCCGACGCAGCCCTGATAAGCGGGGACTCCGCCGAGGTTGGCTATGCCCGCCATCGTGTTCGCCGTAGAATCGCCGGCCTCGACCTCCTGCTTATACCCCGATATCTCTTTAAAAACATACTGCAGACGGTCATAATCGACGAGATTGAACATGCCCTTGGTTATGGACAGTTTCTTCAGAAAATCATCGTTGATGGCCACCACTATATCCATCAGGGGATTTCCGACTCCGAACACATCGTAAAGTTTCGCCATTTTATTATCTCCTTTATTCAGTAAAATTTTTAAACATTTATTTTTTTATCGTCGTTATAAA
>MGFH01000073.1 GCA_001791795.1 Candidatus Wallbacteria bacterium GWC2_49_35 | reverse complement strand
TATTTATTTCAATTATTTTATAAATATCGTCAGGCTTGAAAGGCTTGTTGATCCTGCCGTTCATTCCGGCGCTTAAACACTCCGCGGCGGCGGCTTCCGAAGTGTCGCCGCTGATGGATATTATGGGCATTTTAAAACCCGATTCACGAAGCCGGCGCGCCAGCTCGATCCCGCTTATTTCAGGCAGCTGAGTGTCGAGCAGAATAATATCAGGATTCCGGGAATACGCGAGGTCCAGCCCGGCCTTGCCGTCGACGGCGTCTATGATCTCATAGGAGCGGGCTTCAAGGATGGCTTTGAGCAGGGTAAGGTTGAAAAGGTTATCTTCGACCACCAATATTTTTAAGTTCTTATCGTTGTTTTGAGCGGCGTATACCTGAGCCGTTTTTGGGGCCGCGTCATCCGTAACTTTCTTAACGGGCAGCCGACTCGTTTTCAATTTCAGCTCGAAAGAAAACGACGTTTGCATGGAAGCGCTGCCGGGACCGCGCCCGCTTTCGACCTTGATCGAAGAGCCGCCAAGAAGGCGTACCAGCCTGTCGGCAATAACGAGCCCGAGGCCCGTCCCGCCATAGTTTCTTTCAGTGATCGAACTCGCCTGCTTGTAGGGCTTGAACAAACGGTTTATTTCTTCAGGGTTGAGTCCGGGCCCGGTATCGGAAACTTTGAATAAAACGACGGAGTAAGATTCGCTTTTTGACCGTTCCGAGCAGCCCAGGGATACTCCGCCCGTTTCGGTAAATTTTATGGCGTTGCTCACAAGATTTATTAAAATTTGTTTAAGCCTCAATTGATCGGAAATAAACATGTTCGTAAAATTTTCGTCAATCTTATAATCGAAATAAATACCTTTTCTTTCCGCGAGAAAACGATACGAACCGGCTACCTCCGCGATCAGGCCCGCCAGATCGAACTCCGAGTTTTCGATAACCAGAATTTCGTTTTCTATCTTTGAAAAGTCGAGGACTTTATTGATGAGCGTCAGCAGGTGATTGGAATTAGCTATTATAGGCTCCAGAAATTCGCGCTGCCTTTCCGTAAACTGTTCGTCGTCCTTGATAAGATCGGCATACCCTATAATACTGCACAGCGGATTTCTTATTTCATGGCTTAGATCGGCCATAAAGGCGTTCTTTAATTTATCGGCCTCTTCGACTCGCGCGTTGGCGAGTTCCAGTTTGATCTTGGTTTCGTTAAGCTGGTCGTGAATGTATTTAAAATAATGGACCATAAAGACCATGACAACGTCTGTAAGCAGGCCGAAATACAGGATCGGGCTGGCGTTGAAATAACTATAAAGCGAAGGCTTGCCAGCGGCATAAAGCAGCAGAGCGTGCGTCGAAACGAAAACTACGATACTCGCCAGCCCGGCAGCCCGGCCGTAAAACCAGGTGAAATATGCGGTAAACAATAAGGTCACGGGCAGCGAATCCGTGCCGAAAGACTCAAATAAAGGTATGAACGACGCGTAATAAGCGATAATAAAGGTAAAAGGCAAAAAATTAAACCGGATAAAACTTAAGATTTTATCGTAATAAGATTTGGGCATGAACCTATTATATGATATTTCGTGATAAAAATCAATAGCAGAGTGGGGGTTTTGTTATATTTTTACTTCTCCCGCACTTTTCCGGCGCTTTTTAGCGTTTCATAAATGTCGCCGTAGTGAAGCTGCTCGGCGTAATCGATCGCTTTCTTGCCGTCGCGGTCTTTTATGTCGAGGCCGGCGCCTCTGGCGATAAGGAATTTAACTGCCTGCAGATGATTCAGTGTGGTGGCGAGAATTAAATATGTCCTGCCGTTGTCGAATCTGTAATCGATGTCGATGGCGGCGAAGTCGGTTCCTGAAAGGCCGGCGATATCGTTTCTGGTAACCATTTCCAGTACGGCGTTCTGCTTTTCGGCTATCGACCTGCTGCGGTTGGCTTCCTCGCCGCTTTTAATTTCGGCGAATGTTTTGGCGCCGTTCGCCCTGAGCAGCTCGATAATGCTTTTATTGTTGTTTTTATTCGCGATATCCAGCGCCGTAAGAGAATCGCCGTTGATAAGGTTCGGCGGCGCCTTGCGTTCCATTAATTTCGCGCACGCTTCGAAATTATTCTGAGCGGCGGCCAGCATTAGAAGCGTATTGCCGCGGCCGTCGGCGGAATCCGGGCCCGCGGAATCGGACAGCGCGTCTAATGGCGCGAATTTAAGGCCAGCGATATAACTTGTAATTTCTGCGTTGTGCTTATTCTTAATTTCCGCCAGAAGCGCGGAGTTATTTTTAATTAGAAGGTTAATGCCGCCCGTAATTTTATCGATATCGCCGTTCCCGGAATGCTGCTCCGCCTGCTTCTGTGCATCCGTTTCAATTTCCGATCTGATTTTTTCGAGTTTGTTACGCTCCGATATTATAGAATCGACATTGTCCAGCAGGGTCTTAACTGAAGATTCGCCATAGACGCGGTAACCCCCGAAAATACCGGCGGCTTTTTTCACCGCGGTATAATTGTTCCGCCCGCATTCGCCTATAATGTTTCCTGTCACGATGAAATTCACTTCTTCCGAATTATAATTCAAAAGGATCGAACCGATCGTTTTCACTTCTGAAATTTTATGAAAATTATGAAAACAATAGTCTACAAGCATTTTTGGCGATCTGAACTTATGCCCGTTGACCGCAGCGCGTTCGAAAAAAGCCTGGGCGATCTTGGGCGGCACGGCGTTTCCTTTCAAAACGGCGGTTTCGAGGGACAGCGAAGTTTCGGACGAGCCGGCCGATAATATTTTATCGACGATGAAAGATAATTTTTGATCGGAGTTTTCGCCGGCGGCGTAATTATTGATCTTAGTGACCAGCTCGCCTATATTTGCGGTCCGCGTTATCTGCATGACCGCATTTTCTTCACGGACCCGTGTCTGATACTGACGGTAGTAGAATATAAAGACAAGAACTAGCACAAGCGCCGCAGCCACGGGTATTATTATCGGGACGTAATTGCGCTCGGGCGGTCTGGTCTTATTGACGGTATCGTTTTTATAAAGCCCGTCATAATCGTTTGCGGCCTTATGCCACGCCTTATTCGAGAACTTTTCATCGCGCACCGGAACGTCGTCGACATGCGCGAGTATTTCAGCGATGAATTCGACTATCGATTCGAATCCTTTATTTCTGGCATGATCTATCGCCGACAGATTATCGGCGTCTCTGGCGTTCAGTTTCGCGTCATATCTTTGAAGGAGTTTTACGATATCGATATTGCCGCTGGCCGCGGCGATGATCAGCGGGGTCTTTCCGTCCGGGGCGGAAATGTTCGGTTCGGCTCCGGCGAGCAGTAAAAGCCTGGTTATATTTATATCGCCGCAGCTGACCGCGTGGTGCAGCGGAGTGCCGCCTTCGCCGCCGGAGGCGACGTTAAGGTCGATCTTATCCTCGAGTATCCTTTCGACGCCGGGGACGTCCCCTGAATTGATCGCGCCGACGAGAAGCGATATTTTTTCGGAATCTATCGCAGCGAGTTCTATGCTTTTTTTTATGACGGCGCATTCGCACACGGCGTCTTTAAGCGTTTTACCGCATTTGGGGCATTTCATATCAACCGCTCTGACAATTTTATTTTTTTACCGGAGTGAACGTGGTGCTTCCCTTCGTCGCGGGCCTGTCCGCGGGCTTGCTCTGATTTTTTTTCTTTTCTTCTTCCTGACGGCGAAGAAATTCTTTAAACGAATCATCCTTTTTACTTAAATTGGAATCAAATAATTTCGTGCCGCCGGTATTTCCGAACGCGCTTCCGTCTTTTTCACGCACGCCGCCCGGCGCGGTTACGGCCGTTCCTTTCGCGCCTGAGGACGTGACGCGCTCTAAAACCGAGACCGCGTTATCCATTTTATTGGCACGGGCCCAGTCGATTGCCTTATGCCCGTTATTATCGGCGGCGTTAGGATTCGCGCCGTTAGCGAGTAAAAACCTTATCGCTTCGCCGTTCCCGTTTTCGGCGGCCGAAAAAAGCGGCGTGCGGCCTGAACTATCCGGGCCGTTCACGGCGTGTTTAAGGACTCCTTCATTGAGCAGATATTTCAAAACATCGACATCGCCGGATCCGGCAGCGTAAAATAACGCGCCCTGGCCTTTATTGTCTTTCAAACCCGGACTTGCGCCCGCTTCGCATAATAATTTCAGCATTTCAAGGTTCGCGGACATTGCAGCGCAGATCACGGGCGGCAAATTTTCAGCATCCCTGACGGTATTGACGTTGACCAGCCTGTTTTCGATCATCGTCTTGACCGTGGCAGTATTTCCGGTCATTATAGCGCGCATGAAAGAATCGCTCGCACTCGCTCCGGAATTGATCAAAGCTTCTACGATTTTAGAATTGCCGCTTTCAACGGCACATATGAGCGGCGTGATATTTTTTTTATTATGCGAATTGAGATCTGCGCCGTTTTTGATCAGCATGTTCATCATCGACTCGCTGTTATTCATTATGGCATACATTAAAGCCGTGGTGCCTTCGTTATCGGGCGATTCAACCGAAACTCCCTTTTCGATGAGAAACGCGGCAGAATCAAGTTGGTCGTTGGTAACCGCGTACAGCATGACGTTCCAGCCGATTTTGTCTTTCGCGTTCAGCTCGACGCCTTTCGAAACGAGGTAGTTGATGATATCGATATGATTTTTGCTGACGGCGATCATCAGGCAGCTGAGCCCGGAGTCGTCGCTGGCATTGATATTGACGCCGTCCGCGGCGAGGATCTTAACGTCGTCGAGCGAATTGCTCCGAACGGCTTCTATCATCTTTAAATTCGCTTCGGAGCCGCCGGAGGAATAAGCAGGGGAAAACGCGCATAAAAAAAAGGCGATGCCGAGCAGAAATATAATGTTGGTCTTCATCTGTTATCCACCTCAAAAAACTTTTCCGCGAATATTATTCAGCGATTTTTAAATTATACATAGATATATTTTAAATGTCAAGTTATTAAACCTTCGGGTAATATATCTTAAGGCTGATATACCTCCGGGCCCTTTTCATTTTGAGCTTACGGCGGCCGGCGCGGTCATTAAAATTCAGGCGGCCCCACAATTTGAAGCCGCCTGAATTAAAAGTTATTATGAGCCGGAGCGCCGAAAAACTCCGCTTTTTATTTTCTATTTACGAAAACAGCCACGTCGTCGCTGGTTTTAGCTTTGGCGTCGGGGCCTTTGGAATATATTTTTTTCATAACGTTGTCGAATTCATAATCGTTGCCCCAGGGATCTTTTAAAGTGTCGATGTCCGGCACATATTTTTCCTGAAGTTCGTTCAATGTTTCAATTTCACGGCCCTCGGTCTCGTAATATTTATGATAGGCCGCCGATAACCTTTCGCAGTCTTTCACGGCTATGTTCCTTGTTTTTTCCGCTTCCATATAAAAATTGAAATAAGCCAGCGCGCCGCTCATCAAGCCTGCTCCGACGATACAGGCGATGACCATGACAAAATTTTTCTCCCACGCGCCGAATAAAAGCAAAAACGAGCCGAGCGCCAGTAAAGCCCAGCCCCACTGCAATTGAATTGCGCTGCCGCCGCTGATCTTAATTTGGAACCCGATAAAAACGGCCGAGATGATCGCCAGATTTATCACTCCAAGAAAAATGACACCCTTATCCATGGTAATGAATATGCATATCAATATGGCGATGGAAATGCCCAGAACTACGGCGCCTTCGGCGTCGCCATTGCCCCAGAGATTTAAATCTCCGGTAACCGGAACGCTTATGATGGGGCAGAAAATGCCGGCTATGACAATTATCAATCCGACGAGGCTTAGAATTTGATTTCCGTTCATGCTATCATCCTTTACTTATAATTTAAATTCCAGAATAAATTTAGTCCCGTTATTGCGTTCGATTTTTATCGTGCCGTTCAGCGATTTGCTCATCATATCCACGAGCTGAAGCCCGAATCCGATGGAATTGTCGATATCGATGGATTCGGGCATTCCGATCCCGTTATCCTGGATGGAGATCTTTATGCGGTTGTCAACGGCCGCCGCAGATAACGTTATTATTCCGCTCTGCCTTCCGGTAAATGCGTATTTCATAATATTGGTTATCAGTTCATTAATGATAAGGCCGAGATTGGAAGTTCTTTTGGCGTCGAGCGAGAAATCGGAGATATTTTTTTCGACCTTCACTATTTCCTTGTTCGGAAAATTTTCGATAATTTCGTCCACGAGCGAAGAAAGATATTCTCCGAACGATAAATTGTCGAAATTATCCGCGCAGTAGAGTTTGTCGTATAAGACCATCATACTCAACACCCTGCTTCTGGCGTCTTCGAGGGCCGCGATAGCCGCCGGGTCTTCCAAAGCGGACGCCTGCAGGCTCATGAGACCCGCGATAGCGCTCATGTTGTTTTTGATGCGGTGATGAACTTCTTTGAGTATGAGCTCTTTTTCGGCAAGGAGTGTTTTTATCTTTTCAGCGGCGAGTTTACGCTCGGTAATTACCTCGAACACGGCGACGAAATATTCTTTCTGCGGACTGTATACTGAAATTAAAAACCACATTTTCAGCGCTTCAAGGTAATATTCGGTTTGCTCAGGAATGCCGCTCAGAGCGACTCTTCCATAAAGTTCAAAAAGTCCGGGGTCGGTTTCACGTATGCCGGGAATCACTTCGGACACTTTTTTGCCGACGACGTCATTCAATCCGGTCCCGGTTTTAAACGCTTCATTGACGGCGAGATAAATGAAATCGACGGGCCTGTTATTTTCAAAACACATTTTGCAATAGGAAAAGCCGTTTATCATATTTTCGAATAAAGAACGGTATAATTTTTCGCTTATACTGGTTTTTTTATTCGTTTCAAATAGTTCAAAAGCCATTTCGATCGCCGAGTGCATGACGAAGGCGCCGGAGTTCTTGATCACATAACCGTATCTGGAAACGGTTTTAACCCTGTCGACGAATTCTTTTTCGGAATGCGAGGTCACGAATATAACGGGCAGGTCCCTTTTTTCAAGGATCTGTCTGGCCGCCTCGGTGCCGTCGATGCCCCGGCCGAGTTCGATGTCCATTAGAACCAGGTTTATTTTTTCATTGCCGGCCGCTATCTCGACGGCTTTTTCGCCGGTATTGGCGGCAACGACATCGTATCCCAATCCCCGCAGAGTGTCGGATGTGATCATGGTGAGTGTAGCGCTGTCTTCAACGAGAAGAATGGTTTTCGGTTCTTGCGAACTCATGCTTGATTTCCTTTTCTAATTTTATAAAATTTGCTAAGCCCTAAATGGTAATATAATATTCAAAAATAATCAAGATAAATTTGACAGTTAATATCGATTTATTTGCCGAAGGGTTTCACTATGGTTCTTAAATAAAAGTGAAACAAATTCATGTTAATTCGGTTATTCGGTTATTCAGGCTGCAAGTAAATTAAATCCTTATTTTTATCGTTATTTCTGGTTTTTATAAGCGACTTCGACTTTTCGATATTTTCGGGCGTCGCGGGAAGCCTGCCGAAATCTCCGCGGTATGTTTCGAAAATATCGTTCTGAGGATTTTTTTGAAGCAGAAATATCCATCTCCGGTAAAATTCGTTTAACAATAACACAAAATACTAATATGCGGAACGCCTCTGATTATCGGCAATTTTTTAATATTTTTATTTGATTATATATAAAAAAATAAAATAAAACAAGTAAAAGTTTGAAACACTGCAACTTGTTAATTTAAATATACCTTGTATTCTCGTGTTTTATATAATATAATATAGTATAAGTATGTTAAGCCTTTTCATATAAATGTTCGTTAAAATCATTTAAGGGGGTAATAATGACTGCCAATCCAAACATTTTAATTGTCGATGACCAGCCGCATAACATAATGCTTCTATCTTCGATGCTTAAACAGGCCGGATACAATGTCAAGTCCACCACAAACGGCATGGATGCGCTTCAGGAAGTTAAAAACGATCCGCCCGGGTTGATATTGCTTGACGTCAACATGCCAGAGATGGACGGTTACGAAGTATGCCGGAAGTTGAAAAGCGACGAAAAGTCTAAAAACATTCCGGTTGTTTTCCTGAGCGCCATGATGGACACGGACTTCATAGTCAAAGGGTTTGAGAACGGCGGAGTCGATTACATAACCAAACCTTTT
>MGFH01000072.1 GCA_001791795.1 Candidatus Wallbacteria bacterium GWC2_49_35 | reverse complement strand
ACCGCTTACGACGGCTACGTCAACACCCCCGGTTCCACTCTGAATGTCAGAACCGGCGCCTGGGGCGATATTATCGGCAGCCTCAACCACGGCGCCTGCGTTGAAGTTCTCGGCAAGCAGGGCGACTGGTTCCAGATAAAATATAACAACAAAGAAGCATTCGTCCATTCCGATTATATAACCAAAGAAAAACCTGCTGACGCCGCTCCCGCCGCCTCGACTTCGGGAGCCGCAATAGCTTCAGGCGGAGCAGGTTTCGGCGGCAGGCCGGTCGACGGCGGTCCCGTGACCTCTGAATTCGGCCCGAGAAACCTTTATGGCAACTATCATTATGGCATCGATCTTGGCGTGGGCACCGGAACTCCGTTGAAATCCCTCGGCGCAGGCACCGTCGTATCGGCGGGTTATGAATACGGCGGAGGCAATACACTGGTGATAAAATATGACAATGGTTATACTTCGGTTTACTGCCACCTTCAGAATTTCGGCGTCAGCCCGGGTCAGAGGGTCGGCCAGGGCCAGCAGGTCGGCCATACTAACAATACCGGCGCGTACACCACCGGTCCGCATCTTCATTTCGCGATCAAAGATCCGAGCGGAAATTATATCAATCCCCGCAACTGCCCCGGAGTTACCATATAGCCATGAAGCGTCTTAAAAACGCATAAATATAAAGTTAAATAGTCAAATATTTTGCAGATGCACGCCCCGGTGAGCGTCTGCAAAATAAATTTTTATAAAGGATGTCAGTTCATGCGAAACAGTATATTTTTAATTATTTCCGCGATCTTTCTATTAACCGCGGCTTTTTCCGCGCCCCTTCACGCCGCCGACACATCTGAAATTTCAGCGACGGCCGAAATCGCCCTCAATTTGCCGGAAGTCAGAGATTTCAAAACGGCCGAGGCGTGCTTATTAAGCGTTGGAATGGAAACCGAGTCGGTTTCTTTAGGCGGCGCGAACACGCCGATGTTTGCATCCGCGGGGCCTTCTTCTTTCGCCGTCGATAAAAAGGGAAATGTTTACGTTCTCGACGCGATGAATTTCAAGGTTTTAATAGTAAAAGAAGGAAGGGTCATCAAGGTAATAACTTATCCTCACGGCGAAAGTTCTGATACTAAAGAAGCATATTTTATGAGAGATATCGCTATATCTCCGAAAAACAACAATATTTATCTTTTAAATTATACGCTTAAAAATATATTTGTCATGTCGCCGACCGGCGAGATCAAGGGCGAAATCGAATTAAAGCATCAGATCAGTTCGCCTAAAAATATTTTTATCACCAACGATGACAATATCGTAGTTAAAGACGAGGGTAAATTCGACGTGGTCGTGTATTCGCCCGAAGGAAAAGTGTTGGGCCGCGAGCAGGGCGACGAGATAAGCGCTTTCGCCGACCGCGAAGGTTTTCTGTTCGCGAAGGGCGAGCGCGATAAGAACGGACAGGATATAATCCTTTTCGATCCGGGCGCAAAAAGGAAAAATCCGAAGAGGTTCGCGAAACTCATAAAGGTGATAAAAGATACGGAACCCTACGATTACCAGTTGCTCGGCGTCGACGCCAAGGGTAATTTTTTCGCGTCGATAATCGAAAAGATCCGCGAAGATGTCATTCAGACGATAATATACAAGTTCGGTCCCGACGGAAAGACGCTCGCGCGCATCCGCGTGATGCCCATGCCTCTGCTCGAAGACACCATGCCTACCAGATATTTCGTGATCTCGCCGAAGGGCGAGATATACGCGTACGCGGCGAATCCGGCGCGCGACAAGTTCGCCATCCTTAAGATCGAATAACGCGATTAATTTATAGTCTCAAATAAAAAAAGAGGCCCCTCAGGCATGAGAGGCCTCTTTTTTATTACTGTCAAAACTTCGCTAAGAATTTTAAATATGGGCCCTGGTGCTTTATGACATAATCATTTTTATCGATATTGGCCTCGATATACTGCCCGCGATATCCGCCCGCTACGGCCATGTTGACGCCTGTTTTTTTTTCGTTCTTAAAATCGTATTCAAGCGCCAGGTTAAAATTGTTAAAACGGCCGCCGCGATCTCCTTTTCTTATTGCCAACCCGGAGATCAGGCCGTAGGCGCTGATGCGCCTGGTAATGTCGTAACGCGCGTCGAAGCCTAAATTCGGCAGCGGCAGCACCTGCGAATAACTCGCCGCTACGGGCGAATTGATATCTTTTACTATGAGTTCGCACTGCATGGCCCGAACGCCGTATAAGAAATTTATATAGCCCCATGCGGTGTTTTTAAGGCGCTTGAATATAAGAAAATCGAAGGCGTCGATCTTAAGGCTGAAATGAACGTCGGCCGAGCCGTTGTAAACCTTGAACTTTCGCCCGTCGAATTCGATGTCGTAACTAAGGTCGCCAGTCGCCCTGAGATCGCTCGAATGGTCGAGCTGGACGAAGCCGAAGTAACTTTCCGAGCGCCCGCCGGCCCTGAAAAAACAGCCGAAACCGGTCGAATTTTTGTTTTTGAAACTCCCGTCGCGCCTGAAGTCGGTACGAAGATTATAGTGCGGCTTGGCGAGAGAAAGCATTCCTGAAAACTGGTTGTTCCACACGAAAAATTCATCGTTGTGGTAAAACCAGGGTTTTTCTTCCAGCTCGATGAAAGTGTCGTCGCCATTTCCGGCGTTTTTATTTTCTTCTTTGATTTTTTTTGCGTTATCGGAAGTTGATTTTTCCGCCGGTTTTTCGGCGGTGTCTGACAAGGTTGATGGCGGCCGAAAATTTTCGGACGGGCGTTCGAAAGCCCTTATTCCAGCCTCGGCTGCCGGCGCGTTAGCGGCGGCACAAACGCAAAAAAATAAGATCGATAAAAGCCAGACGTTTATCCGAAAAGTATTGATTTGCATATATGGCACGAAAAATAAACGCATAATGAACCGCCTCTATCTCGATAATCGTAATAAAATAACTAAAAACAAAAACTAAAAACAAAAAACTAAAAAAAATCGGCTATAAAGTATTTATCGGCATTTTTTCATTTTTTGAAAGGTGGAAAATGTGGCTGATAAATTCAATAAATATTGGGGATATGGGATATTCAAAAAAATCAAACAAAATTTAATTAACAGCTTTACAAAAAATGCGAGTTGTTATAAAATACAACCATGATTGACGGACTGGATTTTAAAGTCAAAACCTTATTGAAACCAGGCGACGTGATATACGGGCTCAACGCCCGACCGCCTCTTGCTGAAGCGATTTTCGTCGCGTTGCAGCACTTTCTGGCTATATTCGTTCCTATCATCACGCCTACTCTGGTAATAGCGGGTGCGCTCGGCCTGAGTCCGGCCGACACGGCTTACATGATCAATATGTCGCTTTTCGTTTCCGGCCTCGCCACTTTCGTGCAGGTCTATAAGATCGGGCCACTCGGTTCGGGGCTTCTGAGCATCCAGGGAACGAGTTTTTCTTTTGTGAGCGCCGTGATCACTGCCGGAAAGATCGGCGGCCTTCCGATGATCTTCGGGCTTTGCTTTATCGGTTCTTTTATTGAAATGATCATCAGCCGCTTTATCAAATCAGCGCAGAAAATTTTTACGCCGCTTGTGAGCGGGCTGGTCGTAACGATGATAGGCGTCTCTCTTATAAAGGTCGGCGTCATCAACTGCGCGGGCGGATTCGGCGCAAAGGCCGATGGCACTTTCGGCACGGCCGTGCATTTTATTCCGGCAGGCATCGTTTTAGCCGTTATAGTCATATTGAACAGAAGCGCCAATAAATATCTGAGAATGAGTTCCATAATAACGGGACTGGCCGTGGGATGCATTTACGCCGCGGCGAGCGGCATGATATCTTTTGCCTCGCTTAAAACCGGCGATTGGCTTTGCATTCCGGTGCCCTTCAAGTACGGCGTCAGTTTCGATATTTTCGCGTTCATACCGTTCATACTCATATACATTCTGACCACCATAGAAACCATAGGCGATCTCACGGCCACCTCGCTTAATTCGAAAGAGCCCATAGAAGGTGAGATCTATATGGAAAGGATATCGGGCGGCGTTCTCGCGGACGGATTCAACTCGCTTCTCGCGGCCGTTTTCAATACATTTCCGAACACCACCTTCAGCCAGAACAACGGCATCATACAGATGACGGGCGTCGCCAGCCGCTACATCGGTTTTTATATTGCTTTCCTGCTCGTGCTCACAGGTCTTTTCCCTTTTACAGGCGCGGTTTTTTCGCTCGTTCCGCCCGCGGTCCTCGGCGGGGCGACAATAGTTATGTTCGGAACGATCGCGGCCGGCGGGATCAAGATAATTTCTACTTCCGAGCTCGACAGGCGCGCGATAATGGTTATTGCGCTTTCCTTTTGCGCGGGAGTCGGCGTCGAAACGGCGCCCGAGATACTCGGAAACCTGCCTCCCGTTTTTAAAAACGTTCTCAGTTCCGGTATAACCGCCGGAGGACTTACGGCGATACTCGCTAACATCGTCCTGCCCGAAGAAAAATGATTCCGGTCTCTCGAGCGTGATTTTTCACACCGCTATTTCATTTGTTCTTTTAATGAATTTCATTAAAAAAAACGAATTTTAGAACCATAAAACCTTGACAAAATCGATATTCCGGTGTATAATTTTTATATAAGTTTTGTATGAATTTTATTTGTTTTGTGCGTTTTTTGTACATTTGAGCAGTGTGCGAGGTTGATGAGTATGAAGAAAATAAACGCTTTCCGCCGGATAACCGGCGTATCTCTTCTTATATTCTGTTTCGTTTTTATTTTTAATTTAACCGGCGCTTTTGCCGGTTCAAACCATATAATGCTCCAGTCTTTCGGCTGGGACTCGATGAACAACAGTCAAAAATCAAAATGGTACGATCTTATTGCCGCACGCGCCGCCGATATCGGCGAGGCCGGCTTCACTCTCGTATGGTTTCCGCCCCCGACCAATTCAGTCAGTCAGCAGGGCTATCTTCCAACCGATTATTACAACCTCGGCACCGATGCCGCTCCTACTTTTTACGGTAATTTGAATTCACTTGCCAACGCTATATACAAACTGCACGAAAATAAAGTTCTCGCCCTCGCCGATATCGTCATCAATCACCGCTGCGCAGGCAAGCAGGACGAAAACGGTCTGTGGAACGTCTATCAGTTCACCTCCGGCAAGGCGTCCTGGGATAAAAACATGATCTGCGGCGACGACCGCCAGTTCAACGGCCGCGGCGCGAACGACAGCGGCGATACTTACAGCGCCGCCCCCGATATCGACCACACCAATCAGCAGGTTCAAAAAGATATCATCGAATGGATGAAATGGCTTAAATCGAATGTTAAGTTCGACGGCTGGCGCTACGATTACGTAAAAGGCTACGCGCCTAAATTCGTCGGTGTTTACGACGACGCCACGGTCCCGAAATTTTCGGTCGGCGAACTCTGGACATCGCTCAATTACGGCAAAGGCTCGAGCCTTCGCGAACCGCCCGCCTACGACCAGGATTTTCACCGCCAGCAGCTCTGCGACTGGCTTGACGGCGCTGGCAAAACAGCAGCCACCTTCGATTTCACGACTAAAGGCATTCTGCAGTACGCGGTTTTCGGCGAATACTGGCGCCTGCGCGATAAAGACGGCAAGGCGGCCGGCCTGATCGGCTGGTGGCCCGATCGCGCCGTCACTTTCATCGACAACCACGATACCGGCTCAAAACAGCAGCACTGGCCGTTCCCGAACGACAAGGTCATGATAGGCTATGCTTACATTCTTACTCATCCCGGCATTCCCTGCGTATTCTGGGAACATTACTACGACTGGAATTTAAAAGAGCCGATCAAAAAACTCATGGCCGTCCGCAAAGGCTCCGGTATCACCAGCGCGAGCAAGCTTCAAATCGTTAAGGCCGAGGTCAATCTTTATGTCGCCGTGGTCGATTCGAAGGTCGCGGTTAAACTCGGACCCGGCAACTGGTCGCCCGGCGAAGGCTTCAAACTTATTGCAAGCGGCAGCGATTACGCCGTTTGGCAAAAGCAGTAAGTTTACGGCTTCCCCGGTCAAAATTAAAAATAAATAATTAAAATAAAAAAACGCGGTCTCAGACCGCGTTTTAGTTTATGCGTTTGTTTTCTATAAATTTGCCGGATATTTTTTAAAAATGTTGATGTATTTAATACTGTAAAGTAATGAGTAATAGTTTAAATTCTAATTCTAATTCTAATTCCAAGTTTAAGTTTAAGTTTATGTTTTATTGTAAAAGACATAAATTAATTTTGCTGGCCGGCAATAATCTTTTCTCCGCTCGCGGTCCGACGGGCAAGGAAGCACTAGTGCAGAGCGCGCCACGGATGGCAAAGCGCTCTGCCTCGGCGCCTACGGCGCCTGCGGAGGCTTCGCTCCGAAAAATTATTGCCGGCCTTGCTGATGTAAACTAACTAATTTCGCTTACTATAGTTAAAAGTATTTAGTTCTAAATTATGAATTATGAGTTTAAATTCTAAGTTAAAACTTTACTTTTTAATTGTAAATTATGAATTCAAAACTATTCACTATTCACTGTTCACTATTCACTGACTTACATCGCCCAGTCGCGCGGATAATTAAAGCTCTGGTTGATGGTTCTGAACGAGACCATCGCGATATGCGGCATCTGGCGCTTGAACTGCATTGACATGATCTTTTTGAGGCAGAAGTTTATAAGCTCCGGTTTGACCTCGCCGCTTTCTGCAAGGATCTTCGGGTTTTCGCGGGCATCCACCAGGCGGAAGAGTGCGTAATCGAGTTCTTCATATGAGTAACCGAGGTCGCCTTCGTCGGTCTGGCCCGGAAAGAGGTCCGCGGATGGCTTTTTAACGATGATCTCCTCAGGCACTCCATGATAGCGGGCGAGCTGCCTTACCTGGTATTTGTAAAGATCGCCGACCGGGTTTATGCCGTAGGCCAGATCGCCCCACAGCGTGCCGTATCCGAGCAGCAGTTCGGTTTTATTGGAAGTGCCGGTCACCATGGATTTAGACAGCGCCGAGAGGTGGTAGAGCGTATTCATTCTGGCGCGGGCGAGAACGTTTCCGAGATGATGATGCGTAAGGGTCGCGCCCATTTTGAAGCTTTTCGCGGAAGCTGCGGCGCCTTCGGGCTTGAATTTGGCGCAGGCGGTGTCGAAGACGAATTCAGCCGAAGCGAAACCGTCGGCCGCCGCCGTGATGTCGTAGGTCAGCATTTCGATGCCCGCTTTTTTCGCGACGAGCTCAGCGTGCGAGAGGCTTTCGGGCGATGAAGATTTATACGGCAGCCGGACGCCGCACACGTTATCAGCGCCCAGGGCCTCTTTGCAAAGAAACGCCACGAGCGCGGAGTCGATGCCGCCGGAGAGGCCGAGTATCGCTTTATTCATGCCGGTTTTCGTCACTTCATTTTTTATGAAGCGCGTGACGAGTTCGGTTACGAGTTTGCAGTCTATATCGAGAATTTTAAGTCCCTGTGCGGGCGTTTTCATTAAAGCGCACTCTCCCTTCTGTGGCGCATTGCGCGCTCGAGCTCGCGTATGGTAAGAAACGGGTCGTCTTCTTTTAAATATGAATTCTGGGCCTTTTCGATGCGAGCCTTTTTGATGTCGAGCTCGACGACGAGTTCGTCTTCGTCGAACTGGGCGAGCATGTTGGTTATGTCACCGAGCGGCGTGACGACGCACGAGCAGCCTGAAAAATTGATGCCGTCCTCGACGCCGGCGCGGTTGACGTAAACTATATAAAGCCCGTAAAGGTGGGCGTAAGACGAGATCAGTCTCTGCCAGAGTTTGACGTTCCACGGCGAGCCTTCAGCGTTGCCGGAAACCCCGCGCGCGGGCGACGCCGCGCATATCACGAGCAGGTCGATGCCGTACATCGAATAAATATACGGAAGCGCCTGGTGCCAGGCGTCTTCGCAGTTTAAAACGCCTATTTTGACGCCGTTTTTGAGCGTGAACGCGTCGATACGCTCGCCGCAGGAGAAATAGCGGTATTCGTCGAAGATGCCGTAGGTCGGCGGATAGATCTTTTTATGCGAGTAAGAGGCGCCCGCGCTTCCGACGAAAAGCGAGTTATAGATGTGGCCGTTCGAGCGTTCCGAAAAGCCCGCGATCACGGAAGGTTTTCCGGTCGTAAAGCCGGTGCGCGCATCGAGCTCGGAGGCGAATTCGTCTTTCGAAAGCGCGAGATCGTAAGCCAGGTCTTTTACGAAATAGCCGGTGGCGGATAGTTCCGGAAAGCAGACCATGTCGCAGTCGGCGTATTTTTTTATGAGCGCCGCGTGCCTGTCTAAATTATGGTTCAAGTCGCCGAGCCTTGGGAAAAGCTGGCATATCGCTATTTTTTGTTTCATCGACTGAAGCTCCTTTGAAATTGTGACGTATTCGTGGCGGATATATCAGTAAAGTGGAATATTATATTTTTTCGATATATAAATGACGCTGAAGACGAAAAAGGCGGCGTAGGCGAATATCGCGAAAAAAGCCGCCGCGCTTCGCGCGATGGAGAGTTTGAAAACCTTTCCGGTCGCGACGATCACCAGGACCGAAAAATAAAGCGCGATGAACGGCCGCGTGATTATGGTGAACCAGTATTCGTATTCGGGCGGTATCAGAACGAACGATATGAGCTGCAGCGGAAGCGCCAGATATATCACGACCGCCAGGAATGAATAAAACACCGACGTGAAGATAGCGCTTAAATTACCTTCGCCGAATAAAAGTTTCGAATTGAAGTATATCGCCATGGATAAAAGCATGAATACGAAAATGACGCTTAAAAGAGCCGTGGAAGAATATATTATGAAATGGCTGACCTTGCTTTGATAGAACTCCAGGCCGAGGTACGAGAAAATATAAGACGACACGGCGAGCCATATCGTCAGGCATAAAATTATCATCTGCCGCTTCGGCGGCTTCTCGGCGAATTTGGCAAAAGTGTCCGATGGCCTTTTAAGCGCCATCATCGCTATTTCAAAAGGTTCGCCAATTGACATTTCCAACACCTGCCGTAAAGATTTTTACGCTGCTTTAAGCGTTAATCAGTATATCATAATTTTTTGAAATGCGAAATCAATATTTTATAAATTTCTTCCTTGACCGACTCCGGCCGCTGATCGATGCGCAGAACGCCCGTTCTTATTTTAACGTCGATCTGGTAGAGGCTTTTGATGAGGCCAAACAGCTCTTTTTCGGTGTAGTTTTTCAGGTAGTAGACGGCGTTGAGCGACATCTGGTTTTTAAGCGAATTCAGAAAATCGTGCTTCGATTCCGATCTATAAATATTCGAATTATTGCATATTCCCGCGCAGAAGAACTCGAACTTCGACAGCATGTCGGATGAGAATCTGAACCGTTCGTAGCCTTTCTTATACACGCTGCCGCGTACGAATTCGTCCGCTATTTTATACGCGCCGTTTTTGAAAGTTTCGCTGGCCTCGTTCAAAAGAAGCGCCGAGAGCATCGAACGGAAAATGGCGAGCAGACGGTTGACGACGAGCGCGTGATATACTCCGTGGTCGAGCAGATCGCCTATGGTGACGACCGTTTTTTGAATGTCTTTCTTACAAACGGAATCGTCGAGTTCGTTTATGGCGCCGAAAGAGTCCGGGTCGAAGAAAATTTCGACCTGGTTTTCGACCGTTTCTATGTCGATTTCGGCCTGGTCGTGGTTGAGTATGGCGAGCCTTTTTATCTCGGAATTGATCTGGAACATATTCATGCGCGAGCGTTCGGTCAGGGCGCTGATAGCGTCGTCGGTGAAGGATTTTCCGCTTCTGGCAGCGAGTTTGCGGGTGTAAGCGAGTATATCGTTTTCGTACATCTTCTTGCAGTTTATCGCGGTGAAGTTTCTGGTGTTTTTGACGACGTCGGCGAGCGGCTTTTTAACGGCGTAAACGAGAATGACCAGGCTGGTAGGGTTTTCTTCGGCGCCCTTTTTATCGATCGCGTCGAGATATTTGCAGAACTTTTTCAGCATGGGCGAAGACGCGCCGTACTCCTCGAGGCCGCGGATTATCTTGATGTTGAAATCTTCGGCGCCGAAAAGGCTGAACGTGTCTTCGGAAGAGAGGAACTCGCCGTAGTCGAAGCTCGGATCGCCTATATTGATGTGCTTGGCGTTGGCGTGGGCGAAATGCGCTCCGGCGGCTTTTTTCAGCTTCGAAGTGATCTCGCGCGCGAGATCGTCGATAAGAAAATGCTCTTCGCCGTAAATTAAAATATTGGTTTTTAAATTCAGCTTCGCGAATATGTTCTCGGCCTGCTTCGGATAAATTAATTCGTCCGCTATCACAGCCGTTTTTGACGCGCCCGCCGCTTTGGATGTTGCCATAAATATCTCTTTATCTCTTATCTCTTATCTCTTATTTTTTATCTTTTTGTTTATGCATTATTTAGTCTGAAAAACTAAAAAAAAATGCCTAATTTGAAGTTTTCGACTCTTGCGTATTCGTTCCGTCGAGCCCCGGGAGTTTATCGAGTCCCGGAGGGAGGCCGCCGCCGTTGGCTCCGCCCGCCGATTTCATGTCCTTAAGAAGTTTTTTCATGTCTATGGACCTTAAAATTTCCATCATTTCCTTGTCGTTCATCAGCGCCAGAAATTTTTTGTTGGACATCAGGCCCATCACGTCCTGCTTTTCAACGAGCGCCATGATCTCTTTGTCCTGCGCGAACGCCTGCAGTTTGGGATGGCTGACGATCTT
>MGFH01000071.1 GCA_001791795.1 Candidatus Wallbacteria bacterium GWC2_49_35 | reverse complement strand
TTCGCTTACGGTCGGAGAAAATATTTCCTTCGGGCTGCGCGAGCACACGAACCTGAGTAAAACCGAAATAGATAAAATAGTTAACGAAAAGCTCGAGCTGGTAGGGATGTCGGGTATAGCCGAGTTGAAGCCCTCGCAGCTTTCGGGAGGCATGAAAAAAAGAGTGGGCCTTGCCCGCGCCATAGCCATGGACCCGGACGTTCTGCTCTACGACGAGCCGACCACGGGGCTGGACCCGGTCATGGTCACAATTATTGATAAACTGACGGTTGATATGAATAAAAAGTTCGGCTGCACAACGATCCTGGTGACGCACGACATGAAATCGGCGTTCCGCATAGCCGACAGGATCGCGATGCATTTCGACGGCCAGATAATCGAAGTCGGAACGCGCGACGAGATAATGCGATCGACCAACCCGGTCGTCAAGCAGTTCATAGAAGGCAGTGAAGACGGGCCGATAACTCTTTCGCACACTACGATAGAAAAGTAGCCGGCGATAAAACCGAAAATAAAACATAAAAATATAAATTGTTAATTGCCCGAATATAATTTTTTAATATAACGAGAGGATGAAGAGGATGCATATAACTCCTGCGATGAAAGTCGGCATAGTGGTCTTTATAGGCCTGTTCTTTCTGGCATCGGCGGTATTTATCATAGGCGACATTCAATTTTTCAATAAACGCTATAACCTGACGGTTAAATTCACCCATGTCGACGGCCTTCTCGAGGGCGCGAAGGTCACATTCGCAGGCGTCAAGGTCGGAAAGGTCGACCGTATTGACATAAAAAGCGGCCTGGTTTTTGTGAGGATATCGGTTATGGAGAAGATCAAACTGCCTAAATGCACCCGATTCATGATAGACACGGCCGGGCTGATGGGCGAAAAATATCTCGGCATGGACATGGTACCATGCGATGAAAAGAAAGAAGAAGGATATTTTAAGGATGGCGAAGAGGCGATGGGGATTGAACCTCTAAGGCTTTCGCAGCTTTTCGGCGAAGGCGAAAAAATAATGCAGAAAGTTTCGAAAAGTATAGAATCGGTTAATAAAGTGCTCGGCGACGACAAGGTCATCGACTCATCCAGGCACATGATAATCAACGCTTACGAAATTACGATATCGGCCAAAAATTTCATGGCTTCTATCGAAGACCGCATCGACGGCATACAGGACAATATCGAAGAACTGATGAAGAATTTCGGCGACGTCGGCGAGGTCCTCACGGGCGTGATCGAAGACAACCGGTCGGCTATCACCGAACTCGTTCAGAATTACCGCGACGCGGGATTTGAATTCAACGAACTCATAAGCGCGAACAAAAAGAACGTTTCCGATCTTTTAAGCAACATGAACAAGACCACCGTGAATTTGAACAAGATGATCAGCAGGATAGAAGACGAAGGCAGGACCGCCGAGAAGATAAAAGAAATGCTCGAGAATTTCAGAAAGACGTCCAAACATGTCGAGGAGGCCACATCATCCGTCAGAGATATCCTGACCGACGAAACGATCGAAAGCGAGCTCAGGGGCTCTCTTAAATCTATTTCAAGCGTAGCCAGAAAGGCGGATAAGATCTTCGCGTCGCTGAAGGGCGGCGCCATGAAACTTTTATATACCCTCAGAATGGACAGGAACACTAAAAAATCCCACAACGATGTGGCGATCAAGCTCAGTACCAGCGGCGATAAATCATTCATAGTCGGCGTGAGGAACATAGGCAACGGAAACCACCTCGACGCTCAGATATGCCAGAAAAACGAAGGCAGCAGGCTTACCAAACGCATGGGCATCATAAGATCGAAGATAGGCTTCGGCGCGGACTACCAGTGGAAGAAGAACGTGCTTTATTCGGTGGATCTGATAGACACTCAAGACACCCAGGTCGAAACGACCTCTGTATATAAGCTGAAAAATAATATTTCTCTCCAGTCGAAAGTGGAAAACGCTTTGAAGAAAAAGGAAAGAAATTATAATGTCGGTATTCAATACGCTTTTTAAGCAAATAAAACTTTTAAGTTTACATTTAAAAGGATTTATAATAAATTTTAAAAACGCCGCGCTGTATTGCGTAAGAGCGTTTTTAAAATTTACCGCTTTTGCGTATTCGATTTTTCTGATATGCCTTAAAAATATACGTTCTAAATCGGCGGAACTTTTCGGGTCGAAATTAAAGCGTTTCGCCTGGCTGTCGTTCAAAATAGCCGTGCTTTCGATCGCGGCGATGCTTTTTACGGCCACGGTCAAAACTTATTTTTTCCAGAAGATAATGGCTTCCGAAATGCTAAAATTAATAGGCGGCGACGTCGCCGTTTCCAGAGTGGATCTCGGACTTTCCGATTTTTCGCACGATTCGGTCGCGATCAGGGACCTTTCGCATACCTCACAGTTTTTTCAGCTCAACGTCAACAAGATCGACGTCACCTACGACTTTATCGAAAGCATGAAAGAGCGGGCCAGGATTCAGATTCTGACGTTCAAAAAGCCCGCGGTCAAAGTGAGCGATTTTAAAGGCGTTATGAATGCCCTGTTCGAGGGGAAAATGGCCGGCGTAAAAAATTACGACTTCCTTTTAAAACTTCCTAAAATAAGCGTGGACAGGGGCGAGCTTGATTTCGCCGACGGCGCCTGGTCGATCGGCGATCTTAATTGCGAGATCACGCCGCTGACCGATTATATCATATTCATCAAATCGAAGGCTGGTTTCAAACGGTCAGGATGCCGACTGGAACTAGCTGTCACGGTGAATTTCGACAGCGCGACCGTTAAATACAGCGGAAAACTTCTGTCTATGAGCCTGGATAATGCTCAGAAGTTTGTCGACGCTTTTTTCGGCGGCGCCGCCGTCAGAAGTTTTAAGGGGAGCGCCGATTGCGAGTTCAGCGGCGCGTTTTCCTACGCCGGGCGCGAGAGCGTGTCGGATTTCAAACTGAAGCCCCGCGGCTGTTCGTTCGTGTGGTCTAAAAATACCGAAAAACAGGTTTTCCTGGATGACGCGGACCTTAATTTAACGTTGCGTACAAATAATTTCGATATATCCGATTACGAGATATCCATTAAAGGCGCCAGATTCACATGCGAAAACAAAGAAATAAGCCTGGCCGGCACGCTGAATAAGGCGGGAAGTGAATTCAACGTTTCGGCCCCGCTGCTAAGCGTCGCGGACTTTGAAGCGGTAACGGGCGTAACGCCTGGCGCCGCGATTAAAAACATCCTGCCCGAATTCGGTTTGAATTTCAAGTATAAAAACGGTTTTTATGCAGCAGATATTAATCTAAAACCGCGCCCGCTCTTCAAGATCGCGAATATGCCTGAAATAAGAATCGCCGGCGGCCGGCTGGTTTACAGCGGCCTGGCGGGCGGGCAGCCCGGCGGCCTTGAAGGCCTCGTAACGCTTTCCGCGGACGTGTCGAGATCGGCGGAAGTTAAAATATCGTCGCGCGGGCTGCGGAATTTTTCGTTTGTTATCGATAATCTGTTAAGGGGCGGCATCGAAGTCAAAAACGAAGGCGCTGTGGCGGAGGTCACGATCGAGCGGACGGCAGTCGGAAAAAGTGCGGGGGCCCGCGCGAAATTCAATATCGAGCTTTCGACTTTAAAATTCGACGCCCTGGTCTCGGGCGTAAGCTCCGGGGACGCTACGGCGGCCGCCGGCTTGTTCGCGCCTTCGCTGATGTGCGTAAACGCGAAACTGCTGGCTTCGAATTCTTATGAACTTACCGCCAGCGGATACTTAGAGCGCGACAGGATGATATCGCATTACTCCGTATCGGCCTCCGGCGGCAAGGGGATTTCAAAATCCTCTAAAAACGTCGCTCGCCAGCCTGTTATAGCGGGCGTGCTCTCGCTCGTAAATTCGAAACCGGGAGTTTCATTCAACTTTAAGGCGGCGGGGAACCTCGCTGAGGCGATAGACATATCCAGCCTGAACAATTTTAAATTTTATCAGCTGATCCGCAAAAAAATATTCAACCAGAACACGGTTCTGAATTTGAGCGCTCAGGACGGAAAGCTGTCGCGCCTCACCGTCGAAACGCCTTCGCTCGCCGTAGACTATGGTTTCGACGGCAAGGCTGATATCGAATACAGATATGGCGGTTTCCTGAACCTGAAA
This sequence comes from Candidatus Wallbacteria bacterium GWC2_49_35, assembly GCA_001791795.1. Taxonomy (GTDB): domain Bacteria; phylum Muiribacteriota; class UBA9980; order UBA9980; family UBA9980; genus UBA9980. The sequence continues at coordinate 4,374 of MGFH01000071.1, read as the reverse complement.
GGCACTTATTACATAAACGATAAAAGGCTTAAAGCCCTCGCGAAACTGAACCCTGAAAAAATGCCGGACGCTATGGCGGGCGCTCTGAAATATCTCGGCGTGAGCGATTTTGGCATCGATTACAGCGGCGGCCTTCTGAAAATATCTTCCGCCGAGAACAAAAAGGACGGCGCGCTTTATTTCGAGCTTAAGACTTCAGGCCTGCACAATATAGCGCATTCAAAAATATCGCTCGACAACGTTATAGTCGAAACCGCGGATCTATCGTACAACGGCGTCGCCGAGATCGATTTCAACGCGCTCGCCTACGTTCTGAATGGAAGACTGGTTCCGACCGGTGTATTCGCCCGCAATCCTCTGCTGAAAACACTGCTGGGCGGCTTCGGCGTCAATCTGGCTGGTTCGTTCAGGGACGCAGAATCGGGCGAAAAGCCTGAAATGAAGTTCCGCGTTAAAAGCGATCTTTTTTTATCGGCCGTGCAGCTTGTTTCAAATTTCAGGGTAGTGTTCGCCGATAAAACCGAGGCGTTTTTCGAGGAAATAAAAGTCACTGACGCGGCCGGCAACGCCCTGTTGAGCGCTTCGGCGGAACTCCGGCGCGATGCAGGCTCGGGAGCGAACTACTATTACGTCTCATATAAAAGTGAAAAATTAAAGGACCTTGTCTTATCGTTGAAAACATCAGCGGGGTCAAGCGCTAAGTCGGCTATCAACGCTCTCGCGCGGATGAAATCCGGCGAGGCCGAAAAATATATGGAACTGGCGGAACGCCATCTTTCGAGCCTTTCTCTGGCCGGCAGCCTGACATTGAAAGACGCGGTCCTGACGGACCATGAATTCGAGATTTCGCTCGGGCTTAAGAACGCAATAAATTTATCGGCCGCTTTCGCGCTCGACGAAAAATCTGGAGCGGGATATAAAACCAGGCTTATGAACTACAGCGTAGGCGGCGTTACCTATAAAGGCGAATGCGCCGTCGATACCGCCGGGCGCAGGGCGTCGGTCAGATTCAAAAACAGTAAGCTCGGAGTCGCGGAAGCGCTGGAACTGCTTACAGGCGAAAAGAACGACATGAGCGGAATTATGACCGCCGACTCGCGGCTTGCGTACGAAAACGGTTCGCTTTCGTTCGCATCGAAGATCAATGTTACCAACGCCAGGGTCGACGCGGAAAAACTCGGAAAATTATTATTGAAGGACCGCTCCGGAACCGGCGGCGATTCGATCAACCTGGATATCGACATCACTATCGGTGAATCGACTTACATTTATAACAAGGTCATATATGCGATGGCGGAAGGGGTAGTGAGCGTCAAAGGGACGCCGGCATCCCCGCTGGTATCAGGCAACATCGATATAGTCAGGGGCAGGATCAATTATTTAAACAGAAATTTCAATATAGACGCCGGCGGTTTCAAGATATCGACGCTCAAAAACGTGTCTAAAACGCTTGAAAAACAGATATCCGGCCGGGCGGTAAGCGCCGAAACACAGGCCCCCGGGCCTTCAGCCGCGGCGAAGCTCCGGGACGGCCGCGCTTCTTCAGGCGCAGCCGTGAACGACGTCGGGAAATACTCTTTCAGGCTCACCGCTGAAAGCCTGCCGGCCGTCGCGCCGGCAAAAAAATCGGCGATAGAGCTCACTACCAATATTTCTGCGTCGACGAAGATCGACGATTACGACATTTATCTGACGATATCGGCCGGCCTCAACCGGCTCAACGCCTACCTTACTTCAAAGCCCGAACTTTCGAGCGAGTCGATTCATATGCTGCTATACGGAGTGAAGCCCGATGCGGCTTCGGCCTCCGGCGGCGGCGAACAGCTCACTTCGGATAAATTCATTGACGTTATAAACAACCAGCTGCAGGACGCCATATATCAGAAGCTGAGCGATTCGCTCGAAAAAAGGCTGAACCTGGACGAGGTAAGAATAAACACATATACCGCCAACAATTCCACTCCGCTTGGCGGACGCATCGGAAATAAAAATGACGGTCAGTCTGAACTTCTCAAGAATTTCGGGCAGTATACCGACGTCGAAGTGAAGATCGGCAAATATGTCGATCCCGCGCTTTTTTTAAGTTACAGCAAAAATTTATACTCGCCCAGGAGCGACAGCCTCGGCATGGAATACAAGGTCAGAAAAAAATTATTCGTCGACGGCAAGGTCAACCAGAACCTTGAATACCGCCTCGGCGCCAAATACGGCATCCCTTTCTAAACCCTCTTTTTTTGCGGGCGCATGCCCGGAAATCATTTCATCTTTTCTCAATTCTTCCGATAATCTAAATAAAAAGATTGACAAAAAGATAAAAATTGTAATATAATACTGACTGTCTAAAATAGAATATCAATAGGCATATAATTTTCTTTTTTATTGTAATTTTTGGGGGTTAAAAAAATGAAAAGGACAACGTTTTCGGCATTAATCATTATTTTATGCGTACATTTTCTTTTAATTTCGCCGACAATGGCCGCGGGTAAGAAAGCGGCGGCGAAAAAGGGCGCAGCGAAAGCCGAAGCGCAGGTTAAAAAGAGCTCGAAGAAAGCCGCGGTTCAGGAATCGCGTCTGGGGAAAGTCGTCGAAATTGAAGTGGCGGGCGCGAAGAACGTCAATCCTTCGATAGTCCTTCTTTCGCTGACCATGAAGGCCGGAAGCGATCTCACCGAAGCGCTCATCGACGAGAACATGAAAAGGGTTTTTAACATAGGCTATTTCACTCAGGATATCGGCGTCGACGTTTTAAGCGTCAAAGACGGCAAAAAGGTCATATTCAAGGTCGTCGAAAATCCTCTCATCAAAAGCATCAAGATCAAAGGCAATACCCTCGTCGATAACGACAAAATACTCAAAGCCATGCAGAACAAGGCGGGCCAGGTTTTTAACTCCGCGCTGGTTTCCACCGACGTGCAGAGCGTGCAGAAAATATTCGACGAGGCCGGCTACACGATAAATAACGTTTACAACGTACAGTTCGACGGCGAGGTCCTCACGCTCTTCGTGCAGGAAAATATCATCGAATCGGTTAAGGTTGTCGGAAACGATAAAACCAAAGACTACGTTATACTGCGCGAACTTAAATTCAAGACCGGCGAAGTATACGACGACAAGAAAATAACCAGAAGTCTTCAGAAAATACAGAATTTAGGCTTCTTCTCAGAAATACGCCCGCGCTGCGAACCCGGCACCGCTCCCGGCAAGGTCGACTTCATAGTCGAGGTCAAAGAGCAGAAGACCGGCACGATAACCATCGGCGGCGGCTACAGCTCGGCCAACGGCTTCGTCGGCATATTCGAAATAGCGCAGAAGAACTGGCGCGGCAAGGGCCAGACGCTCAACGCACGCCTCGAGTTCGGCGGCACCAGGACCTACGAGTTCGGCTTCGTCGAACCCTGGTTCAGAAACAAACGCCTCTCCCTCGGCGGAAACGTTTATAACACACGCACCACGCAGAAATTCTACCAGCCCAACAAACCCGTTACGGATTATACCGAATCGAGAAAAGGCTTCAATTTAAGCCTGGGCAAACCCTTCTCCGAAATAGTCGAAGGCTCGCTCACCTTCCGCGATGAAAACGTCAGCCTCACCGACGCAAATGACATCCAGAACGTTCTTACCCAAAATTATATCCGCGAAGGCCACTATCAAACCATCAGCGCCTATCTCGGCCGCGACACGCGCGACAACGTGTTCAACCCGCGCCGCGGAACTTTCAACGCGGTCAATCTCGATTCCACCGGCGGATTTTTGATCGGCCCCGACTCTTTTGCAAAGCAGAGACTCACTTTAAGAAAATATCAGGCGGTTAACTCCCGCGGCGTCATCGCCGGCAGATTGACCGGCGGCACGATCAACCTCACCAGCGGCACGCTTCCGCTTTACGAAGAATACGGCGTCGGCGGCGTTTACACGATACGCGGCTATGAATGGCGCGAATTCATCGGTAAAAAGATGATGGTCGGCAACGTCGAATACCGCCACAAACTCCATAAAAACTTTGAAGGTTACCTCTTTTACGATTTCGGCGACGCGTGGGATTCAGACAGCTTACTGTCGACCAATACGGCGAGCGAATATAAACTCAAAAAAGGCTACGGCGTCGGTTTCAACTTCATTACGCCCATCGGACCGATCAGAATCGATTACGGCAAAGGCGAAGACCGCACCGGTAAAGCTTATTTCAGCATGGATAGAATGTTCTAACTGAACATAAATTTATATCAATTTTTAAACAAAGGTGGAGGTAGTTTTTTAATGAAAAAAATCGGGATTGTCGGTATCGCTATTTTGTTCTTAATCGCTTTTACTTTTAACGCGGCAAGCGCGAAACCGGTCGAAAAAATAGGCGTCGTAAATATGCAGAAGATATTG
>MGFH01000070.1 GCA_001791795.1 Candidatus Wallbacteria bacterium GWC2_49_35 | reverse complement strand
TCAGTAAAAAAAATCATTTCCCCTGCGTTAGTTCCTTGGGGTCTTTTATTTTGGACATGGCCGTAGCGTATGTTATCTGGCCCTCCTGATATAGGTTTCTGATGCATCTGTCCATGGTCTGCATGCCCTGGTTGAGTCCGGTCTGTATGCTCGAATAGATGCCGGCGATCTTGCTTTCGCGTATCTGGTGGCGCACGGCCTGTACGGCGGTGAGTATTTCAATGGCGAGCGCGCGGCCGCCGCCGACCTGCTGCAGCAGCATCTGCGAGAGTATTCCCTGCAGGGTGGAGGAAAGCTGTATGCGCACCTGTTCCTGCTGGTGCGGCGGGAAGACGTCGATAATGCGGCTTATGGTCTGCACGGCGTCGCTGGTGTGCAGCGTGGCGATGACGAGGTGTCCGGTTTCGGCGGCGGTGAGGGTGGCGGCGATGGTTTCGGTGTCGCGCATCTCGCCGATGCCGATGACGTCGGGATTCTGGCGAAGGATATGGTGCAGCGCGGAGGAGAAGCTTTTAACGTCGGAGTAGACTTCCTGCTGGATCACGATGGATTTTTTGTGTGAATGCACGTATTCGATGGGGTCTTCGACGGTGATGATCTTGGCGCGGCGCTCCTTATTGATGAAATCGATGATGGAGTTGAACGTGGTGGTCTTACCGGAGCTGGTCGGCCCGGTGATCAGTATAAGTCCGTTAGGCTTTCTGGCGAGGTCTTTCACGATCTCGGGCAGCTTGAGTTCCTCGATGGCAGGTATCTCGCGCGGAACGATACGGATGGACGCCTCTACGGAGCCTTTCTGGTAATAAACGGCGATGCGGAAGCGCCCGACCTCGTCGAGCGTCATCGATAGGTTGAGCTCCCAGTCGGTTTCGAACTTCTTGATCTGGGTTTCATTAAGTATGCTATAAACTAAAGCTTTAGTATCCTCGTTGTCGAGCGGCTGCGACTCCATAAAGGCGATATCACCGTCGATGCGGAAGACTGGCGGGCGGCCTTCGATTATGTGCAGGTCGGACGCGTTCTTGTCCTGCGCTATTTTAAGAAGTCCGAGCATCGCCTGGCGGGCGGAAGCGGTTGTCATAAATCCTCCAGATTAATTTGCGCGCACCGTATTTTGAGCGAACGGGCGCGCGGTTATTCCTCGTTATAATCGAACTGTTCGATCGAATCGTCCTTCTGAAATTTGAAAAGGTGCGCCGCCAGAAAGAAGACCGCGACGATGGCGTAGCCGGCGGCCACCGGCGTAAAATTGAGCGCGATCTGCGACGAATGTATGAAGCCGAACATCGTCAGGACGGCACCTCCGAGCGCGAAGTAAAAGGCGCGCAGGTAGTTGGAGTCGACGAGGTATGCGACTATTGCGCCCCATATGAGGCCGCTGATGATGGCGCCCTGCGACAGGCTCATGTGGCCGAGGTAATTGACTCCCTGGTTGGCTTTAAGCGCCGCGATAGCGGCGGGATCGAATGCGGTCTTCGAGTAGGCGGTCAGTTTTTCGATGAGCGCGGCGTTATCCTGCGGCGCTATTTTAAGCGCGAGCGATGCGATCTCGGACATCGCGCCGGACATCTTCTTGAAAATGATATCGGAAACGTGGGGAACGATGGCGATGCACACGGCCATGGCGTAATGCGGGCGCACGCAGCGGAAGGCCTGCGCGACGATGACCAGGCCGATGAAAACGAGCATGGGGGCGACGGCTGCCTCGGGTATCAGGTGGTGCAGGAAAGCGACCAGGCCGAAGAGGCTTCCTATGAAGAACACCGCGCCGACCATGAACGAATAGCCGATACCTGCGCCGAGGCGCTTATATGCCGGGTGACCGATAAAGACGGTAGTGGGGAACGGGTTTCCGAAGAGCGCGCCGACGCTGGTACCGACGCCGTCCATTATCTGGCACCATTTGACGTCGTATTTATCGCCGGCGGCCTCGGCCGATTCGACGTTGTTCATGGTCTCGATGAAGTTATAAATCTCGATCGGTATGACCACGGCGAGTATCTGCGAGTTGGTGAAAAGCAGTTCAAGTCCTTTGAGCATATCGCCGAAAACGGGGATCGGCAGGTAAAAACCCATACCGTCAAATGATATGGAAGCCTGGCCGGTGAAAAAACCGATGAAGGTTCCGGTCATGATGGCAAAAAGACCGGCGGGCATGTTAAGCGGCATTTTGACGCCGGCGAGAAGTCCCGCGAAAAGTATGACAAGCGATGCGAATCCGATAAGCGGCGATTCGAAAAGCATCGCCATGGGTACCGCCGATATCCACACCAGCGCGATGCCGGCGAGCGTGCCGAGCATTCCCGCGCGCGGCGTATATTTTTTAAGGAACGGCCCGAGTATGCTTCCGGAAGATTCGATGAAACCTCCGATAAGCGCGGCGGCAATGCCGACCTGCCAGGCGGCGAGCGGATCGCCGGTCTTCCAGTACACGGGGCCTATGACGGCGAAAAGGTAGACGAACAAGACCGGCGTACTGATGCCGTATGGAAGGGCGGTAACGTTGTCGCGCCCCTCTTTTTTAGCGAGCTGAATTCCCGCGTAGGCGTAGTAGCACAGGCCGACTATCAGCCCGACGCCGACGCCGGGCAATATGCGTCCGAAAACTATCGAATCGGGCATCTTGAACACGTATTTGCATATGCCGCTCAATATGACCATGTTGGCCAGATTATCGGCGAACAGCGCCCAGAATGCGTTAAGGTCGTTTTTGCGAAAGATTCTCATAATTCCTCCGTAATAGAAAATGTGTAGAATTAATTTTCGAAAAATGTCCGATTTAATGCGCGATATTTTTGGATTCACTTTTATATTATTTTATTTACTTTCTTTTTTATTTATATCCTTATTTTATTCACTTAGCCTGACGCTTGAGAAGAGATCCGCGACGCATGGGAGGCCATGCGACGGCGCTGATGCGCCCGCGGATATTCTCACGGCCTACGATGTGTGCAAAGGCGACGTCGCGCCCGCCCATCGAGCCGTTGACGACGATCAGATATTCGGCGGCGGTAAGTATGTATTCCCTTTTTTCAACCTCCGCCATGGCTATTTTCGAAAGCGGCAGATATTCGGCGGCGAGCTTCGTCCCGTCGACTGATATCTCGTCCGTACCGAACCTGACCGTTTCGCCTGGAAGACCTATAACTTTTTCGAAATATTCGCCGCCGCTGTAAGTAACGGCGCCGCGGTAGACGACGCGGCCGACCGAGAACAAAACTATGTCGCCGCGGCGGATAACGCGTGAGCGTTCATCGTTGAGGCTTACCAGCAGCCTGTCGCCCGCGAAAAAATGCGGCTCGTAAACAGGCGAATTTACCGAGACGACGTAATAAAAATAACGCTGGTAGTTGGAGTATGCGCCTAAAAATATGGCCGCAGTAGCGATAACGACGAAATATCTGATTATGAACGCCGCGGAGCGGAAGCCGGAATCTTCGGCCACGTTATATTTTGCGCGATACAGCCGGAAGGCGTGGACGGGCGCTAGGCTGTATATGAGATACGCGGCGAAAAGCAGAGGCATGTCAAAATAAAAAGTTCCGACGAAAATATGAGCGGCGAATAGAAGAGCGGTAAAGCCCGCGGCGAAAAGCGCTCCGTGAAAAAAATCGCGAAAATATACGATATGTCCGAGGCCGGGATAGACGACCGAAAATAATGCGAGTTTGAACAGGTCGGTGGAGTCGCTTAACCTGGCCTGGTTTTTGCGTTTTTTTTCGGCCTCGGCCAGCTCGAGTATCTTATCGTCAAGCTCGCTTCCGCAGTTTAAGCAGTGGCGGCTGTTGGGAAGCAGTTCGTCTCCGCAGCGCGGGCAGTCCATTTGATCACTCCGCTTATTTTTTCGAATTTAGATCGATACCGATCTTTGGCTCCGGCTGATAATACTCTGAGGTTTTGGTATCGCTTTTGACCTCGCCGACGATCTCTTTCAATATTTTAGCCACGTCGGAGCAGCCCTTTCCGGGAATGCCTTTGATATGGGCCTTCACTTCGCCGGTTTCGCTGATCTCTATTTCGATCTCGTGTTTGCTACTCATTCTTCTGGCCTCCCAGCTTGAAAAACTTATACATTTTATTGAACATTTTGATAAAAAAAGTGTTCTGCGACCTGACGCGGCTTTCGCCCTCCTGGGCCGCGGAGTTGGCCGCCTTTAAATTAAGCGACTGCCTGTAATAGAACAGCGCCTCGTCGAGAAATTCGAGCGTTTCGTTCAGATAGGCGATCTTTTCGTATATAAAAAAATTGCATACGCCGCCCTGAATAGCCTTTTTAAAATACGAAAGGGCCTGCGTGTGCCGTTTCGCGCGAAGCAGCGCCATGGCGATCTCGAAGTCGAGATTCTTAGCGCCGGCGACCTGTTTGAAATCGGCGCATTTTCTGAAGCAGATGAACGCGTTATTAATGTTTTCGAGCTGCAGCAGAACTTCGCCGCGTGCGAACCACAAAAAATAATTCGGCGCGTTCTTCGCGACGGCTCCGTCGGAGTATGCCATGGCGGAGTCTTTTTCGCCGGCGAGCGCCAGCGCGAGGGCGAGCATGGCCTGCGCTTCCGACGACGACGGGAAGAACCCGAAGGCTTTTTTCGCCCATATCAGCGCGTCGGGATATTTGCCGAGATGTATCTGGGTGAGTATCTGGTACAGCCAGGCCTCTTCGTCCTTGTTGTTTTCCGACAGGCATTTTGAAAAGTTCAAAAGCGCCTGGTCGTATTCGCAGGCCTCGTAGTCTTTAAGCCCGTTGTTTTTAAAATAATCCGCGTCGTAAATGACGCCGTCCGATTCGGCGGTTTTGCCAAACTGACTGGTCTTTTCGCCTGTCGCGGCGTTCTTCGGCGCACCGGTCATATTTTCGACCTTGCGCGCCGCTTTTTCGGCGGCGCCGGCCGCCCGGGAAGTTTCATCCCCGCCGCTTCCGCCGCCTTTTTTCGGGTCGACCTCGAGCCATTTAAACCTTCCCAAAAGTTTTCACCTGTTTCATTTCCATTTCCTGACCGTGATCTTAATGTTTTCGCCGGCCGTCACGTCATCGGATATTATGTTATATCCCTTCTGAGCGAGCTCGGTCTTGAGTTTGTTGTAAACGTAGGTCTGCGTGACCTTGTTAATGACCTTCTGCGCCTCGCGCTTGAGTTCGGCCTTGGTGGAGCGGGTCCCCGGCGCGCATTTGACCTGGCATTTGCAGACGCCGCGCGGGTCTTTTATGAAGGTCAGCTCATAGCTCGCGTTCGTGAATTTAAGGCTGTCGCCGTCTTTCATCGTAGCGACTATTTTCTGCGTCGATTGGATATCCACTTCTTCGCTAAGTTCAGCCTCCGCATTCGCCCCGCAGCCGGTCTCGCCGTAAAGTTCGTTCTGGCTTTTGACGAGGCTGTATCCCATGGAAAGTGCGACGCCCGTCACCAGCGAAGCGTAAACCGGCCAGGCGCCGGCGATTATCGGGGCAAGCACAAGTATTGTCGACATCGAGCCTCCTTGAGCGTAAATATTTCAAGGCGCGAAATTCCGCGCCTGATAAAACTTTATAACCGCGTTAAAATTCAAGCCGTCTCTTCGGACGGGCGCCGGCGGCGTTTTCCGCGGGCTTCGAAGCCATGACGGCGCGGCTTGCCGCCCAGTTTCTGAGCGCGTCGATATCTTCTTTCATGGTCTTCGAAAGAGGGACGGTCTGCTCGAGCGCCCTGATAAGGTATTCACACTGAAGACCGTCGTTTTTATAGAATGCTTCGAAAAGGGCCGCAATGACGGCCTGCTCGATCTCGGCGCCTGAAAAGCCCGAAGACGCTTCCACGAGCGCTTTCATGTCGAAGCTTTCGTGGGACGTCATGCGCTTTCTGAGGTGTATCTTAAGGATCTCCTCGCGCTCGGGCGCCTCGGGAAGGTCGACGAAGAATATCTCGTCGAAACGGCCTTTTCTGAGCAGTTCCGGCGGCAGCATCGAGATGTTGTTGGCGGTCGCTATTATAAATACGGGCGAGCTCTTCTCCTGCATCCAGGTAAGAAAGGTGCCGAACACCCTCGACGAAGTGCCGGCGTCGGAGTTGCCGGAATTCATGCCGCTGAACCCCTTGTCGATCTCGTCGATCCACAGTATCGCCGGCGCTATCGATTCGGCCACTTTAACGGCGCGGCGTATATTTTCTTCGGAAGAGCCTATAAGCGAAGAGAAAATCTTTCCCATATCGAGCCTCAGAAGCGGTATCTGCCACATGGCCGAAACCGCCTTCGCGCAAAGCGACTTTCCGCAGCCCTGCACGCCGAGCATTAGTATGCCGCGCGGCGCCGGCAGACCGAAATTTCGGGCCTTTTCGGAGAACGCGAGCTTGCGCAGGTTGAGCCAGTGTTTGAGCGTGTCGAGACCGCCTACGTCGCCTATATTTTCGCTTGTATTGTAATATTCGAGCAGGTTCGATTTCCTGATGATCTGCTCCTTTTCGGACAGTATGACCTCGACGCTTCGCGAATCGAGCGCGCCGTTTTTGACCAGCGCCTTGGCTATTACGTTTTCGGCCTCGGCTATGGTCAGCCCCAGAAGCGCCTGCAGAACGAGTTCACGCTCCTCCGCGGTCAGGCTGATCTTTATGTCGCGGTTATCGGCGATATCGCCTATCATTTTATTCAGCAGCGCCGCGAGGTCGGTGAGCGCCGGCAGCGGCAGGTCGATGACGCTTACGTCTTTTTCGAGTTCGCACGGTATCTTCAGCACGGGCGAGACCATTACGAGCGTTTTAAAACTTTCCTTTATGGCGGTGGATATCTCGCGCAGTTTGCGTATTACGGTCGAATCGCCCAGGAACGGATGGAAATCGTGGAAAATGAATATGGCAGGCTCGTGCGAGTTAAGAACGAAATCGAGCGCGCACATCGGGTCGTTCGACCCTTCGGCAATGCTTTTCGCGTTCTGCTGGCCGCTTCCGGCCGGCATCAGGCCGCGCGTCTGCGACCAGGATATGACCTTTTTCTTGCGCGAACGGCCTATTTTAATAAGATAATCGTCGGCGCGCCCCTCTTCGAACGTGGTGATGTATATGATCGGATAGCGTGCCCTTACGAATATATCGAGATTCCTTAATATTTCAGCTGACATTTTCCATAACCTTTCGGCGGGCTTTACTATCCGCCAGGCGGGGTTCAGTCTTCGATCCCTCTGTCGTCGCTCAGCGCCTTTTCCTGACGCTCGATGGTCAGTTTGATCGAATACAGCCACTCCTTGAAGTGCTCGAAATGGCTGCCTATAAGGTTGGTGAGGGTTTCGGCCTCTTTGCCGGAGTAATATTCGATGACGAAGTTGCACAGCGCAATGGAGCATCCCTCGTCGTGGAAGAAATTAAAGAGGCTGTTGAATGTGTTTACCGCGTATTCGTGGCGCTGGGCCTTTTCGATCGAGCTTTCGCGCCTTTTGAAGATTCGGTAGAACGCCGTGCGGTTGAGCAGTATCTGTTCGAGGCAGGTCTGGCCCCTCTGCTGGCGCGCCCATATATAAAGAACGTCGAGAGCGGCGGCCATTCTGTGAAACCTGTCCTCCGACGCGAGGCTGGGCAGTATTTCGCTCAGATCGCGCTTCCTGATAACGATGCGCTGGGTGAATTTGCCGGTGCCCTCAATGAAGGCGGCGATGGTGTCCGACCATATCTTCGCCTGCACGATGCTGGGGATGTTCAAAAGATCGCCGAGCGGGGCGGTCAGAGTGGCAAAAGGCCACGCCAATACGCTTCTGAAGAAATTAGCCTTTTTGACCTTGTTGTCGAAATTACGCAGCGTGTTGTGAGAATATATGTAAGCGCCGTTGGCGACACATATGAAGAAAAACTTTATAACGTCTTTCAGCAGTATCGAAACGGCGCCGGTCATAAGCCACACGGAGTCGAAACCGAGCTTGACCTCGTTTAATATCGGCACCGACCATCCAGTCCAGAACAGCGACTGGAAAGCGTTCTCGAAATTAACGTCGTTCCACGACCACTCCTTGACGTCCAGCCCGTGGGCGGCGACCAGGTCGACGACGATGTTGCGCAGGAAAGTTATGGTGAACCACAGCAGGGCGAAGGCCATGCCGGTGGTCTTCGAGGAGAACTGCATGTAGAAGGTGTAATAGGCCGGAATGATGCCCACGGCCACCCTGAAAAAGTTCTTGATCCAGGGGTTCAAATATTTAATGTAGCGCATGAAACTGATCGGCTCTTCTTCGGACTCGTCGCCTATGGGATTTTTGCGCCTCTGGCGCTTGTTCCCCATCAGGATAATATGGCGTTCGTCATCCGAGAGCTTCTGCCATTGGGCTTCAGGCAGCGGCTTGCCCTCGCCGAGGATGAGGCTGGAAAGCGGCGCCGGGATAATTGCGTGGGTGGCTACGAACCACTTGCGCGCGGTCCTGGGGATAGACTTCGACTTGATAAAGCCCATGCCGGGGATTTTGGGGTCGCGGCCGGTCGCGTCGCTTCCGCATTTCGGAATGACGGGCTTTTCGTGGTAATAGTTGAAAGCCGCCAGTACCTGCCCTTCGGGGATGTCCTGTATCTTCCAGTCGCCCAGGAAACGGTGAAGCTCGTTTATGGATTTATTGTTGATTATCTCTATGAAACGGTTGAAAAGGATCAGCTCGTTAGGGTTTCGGCGCGCGCTGTCGGTGTTGTTGAAGGTCTCGACGCGCGTGATGAATTTATGGTTTTTTATGATCGTCGTCACAGCGTTCTTCATGCCGACCTGAAGCGGGTGGATGAATTTTATCTCGCCGCCACAGGCTATCAGCTGTGGAAAAATGTTATCTTCTTCCAGGAACGCCGAATCGTAATCGACCTGCGCGCGGTCCTCGAGGAACTTTTCGTTGAGCCGTTCGGGGCTCATATCTTCGTAGTAGCGGCGGACCGTCTCGTACTGCGCGGTAAGCTGGTCAAGCTCCCACTGCGAGATAAGCCCGATCTTTTTCTTGTTTTTGGCCACCTGGTACTGAGTGCGCAGGTAGAGCACTCTTTTATACGAGGTCTCCAGCAGTTTCGAATAAATGAGTTCGCCCAGATGAATTCTGGAATACTGTCCGCTCGAAACATGCTTTTTGAGGTCGCTTAGCGTGACCGGCTTCAGGCACAGGTGCGCGATATCTTCATAGCCCTGGTTGAGCCTGACGATATGCGTGTCGTTGAAGTGCTTCATAATGGTGTCTATAACGACTTTCCTGTTCTCGGCGTTCTTTTTGAGGCCGTCGATGAAAACGTCGAGAAGGTTGGAGTTGTCCTTGAAAAACTTGAAGAACTCATCCGGGGTCGAAAACATTCCGGGCAGGTATTTATAATGGCGCCTCTGCTTGCTCTTTCCAACGCTGAACTCGATGCCTATGCGCACTTCTATGCCCAGCACCTTTCCGGCCACAAGCGATTCCTTGATTATCTGCGGCTCGGTAATATCGTAATAGACCAGCGTGACGCTTGATATGCCCTTGACGAAAGCGTCGAGAAGCACCTGACACGGTGTTTTGCGGCCTTCCGACATGCTGTCGTGCACGTGGTTGTCCCAGCCGAGGTCGAGGTCTTTTAAGGGCTTACCCTCCTCGGGCACCTCGACGAGGTTAAGCTCACGAAGCATTTTTCGTATGACCGGCCCCTGGCCGAAAGACGCTATAGAAAAATCGGAAAGTATCTCCAGCTGCCGCCTGCGGTTACCCTTGCGCTTGATCGCCTCTTTCATGAGCGCGATCTGCACGCGCGCGGTATTCAGCGGCATGGCTATATTTTTAGCGTGAAGCGAGAGCTGGACGAGAGTTTCGAGCGCGTCGAGCCTTTCTTCGTAGGCGGACGATTCGAGCGCCTGCGCTATTTTAATATATGACTCGGCGATTGAAATGCGGCGCTTGTATATTTCGCGAAGATAGCCGCCGGGATGAGACCGCAGATAAAAAGAGACCTTCTCCGGCTGCTCGATCTTTTTATTGAGCGCCTCGAGGGCGTTACGAAGCGCGCCGTCGAAGCTGGTGACGTCGATAAAGTAATCTATGAAATTCGCTAACCTGCTTTTGGAATCGATCATTTTCGTTCCCTTTTAAATAATTCCATAAAAAAATGCCGTTGCCTGCGCGATTTCGGCGCCGCGACCAGGAGCGGTTTTATCTCACCCGGCTGATTTATGGATGAATAAATATTTTATCACAAAACTATATTAAAATAAAGATATATTACGCAAAATCACCAAAAAAATATCGTATAAGGCGGGCCAAAAGAAAAATTGACTATTTCCTTCTTTTATTATAAAATTATGGTACAAAAACAGAGACCAGAGGATAGAGAGTAGAGATGGAATTTTGAAAAAAACAAAAGAAGTTTTAATTGCCTGCAAGGCTGTTTCAATCGTCAAAAATCCTCCACTATTCACTGTTCACTATACACTATACACTGAATAAAGGGGTGTTTTATGAAATTAACCAGGCTGTCCGTCTTATTTTTACTCGTTTCAGCTTTGCTGTTCGCTCCCGCGAACGACGCCGCCGCCCAGAAGGAAGAAAAAGCCCTCCAGAAGGTCCTCGCATCTAAAAATCTGAAGGAAATATATGAGATAAGGGCGTTGAAGATCAAGACCATAGCCGAGCGCGCATACTCCGCCGACGCCAAAGGCGTCGTAAGCGATGTCTGCGGCGGCGAGAACATTTCGCGCTACGACGAGAACGGAAACATTACCGAAAACGAGATAAAAAAATACGACGAAGCCTCAAAACGGCTCGTACCGGTGCAGAAATGGGTGTCAAAGCTCAACGCCGGGCAGCAGCCCGAATTAGAGCTCCTTTATTATTACGACGAAAAGCGCGGCGGCTACGAAGAATCGAAAAAATGGAACTTCGAATACGACGACAGGCAGAATTTGATACAGCAGACGCTGTCTGACGCACAGTCGGGCGATATAATCGAAAAGTTCATGAACAAATACGACGAAAAAAACAACAGGATCGAATCGGCCTGCTATAACGGCGTAAAGCATTCCTACACGACGGCTTACAGATACGACGGAAATAAAAACGAGCTCGAGAGCGTCAAGAGCAATCCGGTAGGCGAGATTATCGAAAGAATAACGAACGCCTATGACGAGGCAGGTTTAAAGACCGAGACCGCCGTTTACTGCGGCACTTGCCTGGCGAAGAAAACGACGTTCAATAAACTCGCGTGCGAACTCGATATCGAAAAATATTCGCAGGGAAAGCTTGCCAGTACGGTGCATAATGTTTATGACGATTCGGGTAACAAAACCGAAGAGACGGAAATATCGGCCGCCGGCAAGCGTTTCTACCTCGAAACCTTCGCATACGACCAGCTCAATAACTTAACCGAAAAGGTTCGCTACGGCTCAAACAATACTATAGAGTCGAAGGAAACTTTTAAGTACGACGAAATGAACAGGAAAATAAACGAATATTATTACGGCGGGGCCCCGCTTAAACTTTACAAGAGCGTAACCAACCAGTTCAACGACCTTCGCAAAATCACCGAAACAAAAGCGTTCGACGAAAAGCAGAAACCCATGTATAAGACCGAATTCGCATATGAATATAATCAATAATCCGGTATAAAAAGAAAAAAATAAAGTTAATATATCAATAAACGCTGATATAGTAATTTTTTAAATAATCGAGTTTCTCGTTTCGGGGCGGGCTTTTAAAGTCGGGAGGCATCTTCGGGCCTTCGGCGATCTTAAAACGCCCGCTCCGGCTTTTTTTCAGTGTAGTTTCGAGCATCGCCGCGAACTCGCCGCGCGGATAACCGGCCATATTGCATAAAGCCAGTATCGTCGCTTCCTTCGAAGTTATCTTCAGCGCGGCCTCGATAAGCCTGTGGTAGTCTTTGCGCGCCCCGAAAGGCCTGCCGTCGAGCCTGGCGGCGAACGGCGGCGGGTCGATTATTATAAGGTCGAATTCGCGGCCTTTTTTCGCGCTGAAATTCATATAATCGAACGCGTCGAAGGTCAGCACGGTTTCAGAGAAAGCCTTATAGCCGTTGATCTCGAGGTTTCGTTTCGCCCATTTATTGTAAGCGGCGCTGATATCGACGCTCGTGACCGACACCGCCCCGCCGGCAGCCGCCGCGACCGAAAGAACCCCGGTATATGAAAACATGTTCAGCACGTTCTTTCCGCCGGCCGTTTCCGATATTATAACGCGGTTCGCCCTGTTGTCGATGAAAAACCCTGCGTTCTGACCGTGGGCGAAGCTGCACAGATATTTAGAGCCGTCCTCTTCGATCGCAAAAAACTCTGCGGCGGGCGCGCCGCTGACGAGGCTGAAATTCTGCGGACAGCCTGGCGATTTAAACCGGTACAATTCATAAACGCCTGAAAGTTCGAGCGTTTCAGCGAGCGCGCCGACGATCTTTTCTTTAATGGCGGGCGCCGATTCAAGGTACCACGAAACCGCGGCGTATCCGCCATAAATATCGATCGTGACGCCTTTTATACCGTCGCAGTCGGAATTGAAGAGCCTGTAGGCTTTGTGATCCGCCGCCAGGCGCTCTCTTTTTTTATATGCTTTTTGAATGAGGCCGGAAATATCGATGATCGTCATTTCGAAATGAACACCGCTACGCTGCGGCCATTGACGGTTACGGCCTGCGTTTTGATCTCTTCAGAACTGCCCTCGTCGATAAAATCGAGCGGCGAAGGCTGAAAAGTGTCGATTATGCGATGCCAGCTTCTGCCGATGACCAGCGGCATCTTAAACTCGAGCGGCTCCCAGTACATATTCATAACGACATGGATATCGCAGCAATCGCCGGGCGCGCCTATGGTGAAAGCCAGCGCGCGCGACGCCGTATCGTCGAAGCCGGGCCTGTCGAGCTCACAGCCGTGCCAGCCGATGTCCTTCAGGCCGCGCGCGTTGACGGCGCCCTTGAAATATTCGCGGCGGCGAAGCGTTTCGTGCTTTTTACGGAACTCGATCAGTTTATTGAAAAACCGGAAGAGCGTCCTGTTCTTTTCGAGCAGGCCCCAGTCGAACCAGCTCGACGGGTTGTCCTGGCAGTAGGCGTTGTTATTGCCGTTCTGCGTGCGCCTGACCTCGTCGCCGTATAAAACAAGCGGAACGCCCTGCGACACGAATAAAATAGCGGCGAAATTCTTTATCTGGCGTTCCCGGAGCGCTTCTACGCCCTCCGCGTCGCTGGGACCTTCGATGCTGCAGTTCCAGCTGTAATTGACCGCGGGCCCGTCATGGTTCTCCTCGCCGTTCTCGTAGTTATGCTTCTGATTGTAGCTGACCAGATCGTTGAGCGTAAAACCTTCGTGGCTGGTGATGAAATTAATTACGCTTCCGGGGCCGTAGCCGGCTTTTTCGAAAATATCGGCGCTTCCGGCTATGCGTGAGGCTACTTTAGAAGCGAGTCCCGACTCGCCTTTGACGAATTTTCTTATATCGTTTTTAAAATCGGAGTTGAAAAACGACCAGCGGTCGTCCGGAAAATTATGTATAGAATCGCCCGCGGCGATATCGTGGTTTTTAATGAAAAATTTACTCTGGAAGAGTTTTGCCGAAAAATTGATATCCCAGAATACCGGCGAATATCTGTAATTTTCGTTCTTTTCATCCTTCATGAACACGGACGACTCGTCGAAACGAAACCCGTCGACGCGCATTTTTTCGGCCCAGAACTCCAGGCAGTCGACGATCATGCGCCTGACGGCCGGATGCGACGAATTAAGCGCGTTCCCGCAGGCGATGGGATCATCGTAACGCGACGGGTCGTCTTTTTTCAGGCGGTAATAAACGCAATTATCGAGGCCCTTGAAACCGTAAACCGGGCCGCGCTCGTCGCCCTCGTCGCTGTGGCTCATCGAGATATCGATAATGACCTCGATACCGGCCGCATGCATGGCTTTTACCATATCGCGGAATTCGTCCGGCCGCAGATGCTCCTCGGCGAACGCAGTGTAGGACGAATGCGGCGCGAAAAAAGCGGCGCCAGGATATCCCCAGTAGTTCGTCAGCGGCGAGCCGCCCGGCGCGTAGCGCAGCGGGGTTTTATCGTCGAACTGCATGACCGGCAGCATGAGCACGGCGTTCACTCCGAGTTTCTTGAGGTATCCGGCCTTTTCAGCGAACGCCCCGAAGGTGCCGGGATTTAAGGCGCCCGATCCGGGCGAGCGGGTGAATCCGGCCGGATGCGCTTCGTAAAGAACAAGTTCGCTTCTGGAAAGGCCGGGACGACGGTCGCCGCCCCAGTCGTATCCGTCATCGTCCGCTACGACCGATCTCATGGATTTAAATAAATTATCGCCTCGCCCTATGGCGCTCTCGCGGTCCCAGCGCTTCATCGAAACCGCGCGTGAATAAGGGTCGATCAGTATTTTTTCGAAATCGAAACGGTGACCGCCGGCGGCTTCGTTAGGCCCGGCGGCGCGATAGGCGTAGTAAGTTCCGGCGTGCGCGCCGTAAACGAATACATGCCAGTAAAGTGCGGTGCGGTTGACGAGTTTGTCGAGGGTTATCACGGCGTAGGGCTTCACGTCGGAATGCGAATGAAACAGCAGCAGCTGCATCCTCTCCGCGTTCTGCGAGAACACGGAAAAGTTGACGCCGTCGGGGCAAAGCGAAGCGCCTGGCGGCATGGCCGTTCCGGACGCTATCCTTATTTTTTCTTCCATTAAGATGTACCTCTATGACAAGTACGGATATATGTTAAGCCGCGACGGCTTAACAAAGACGCCTTCGTAAAGGGTTTTATTCCCGTTGAGCGATTCACGCACGGCGATGGAATTACCGTCGGCCGACACGAAGATATCATAGGCCGCCTGATAAAGCAAAGGTACGCCCTCCTTCTTCTCGGACTGTCTATGGAAATTGTCGTTTAAAATAAGCCGGTACGAAGCCGGATCAAAACTTGACGCGTCTTTTTTCATGTCCATCAACGCTATCTTGTGCTCTTTTTTGTCGTACCACAGATATTTTTTCGCGCCCTTGCAGTCCAGATCATATAAAAGATAAGATAGAACGGGGTTTGATATATTGGACCGGGCTATTACCGTGTAGTCAACGCTCTCGTACTCGACGACCGAATCGTAGGCCAGATAGATGATCTCATTTTTATCGCTAATGCCCATAAAAAAATCCGCTCCTTTTTTCAAAATAATTCGAATAACGCTCGAACATTTTTTTCTGCTCATATTTTACGCATAAAGAATGGAATTTGTCAATATCGGGATCGAATTTCCGATAATTTTCTATATCGACCGCGACGTCGCCGTCGCATTCGATCTCGGCCAGCCTATAAGACAGATAAGCCTTTTCGCGGCCGGCAAGGAGCAGTTCCTTTTTACGGCCAGTTATCATTTCGATGTTATTATAAATCTCGTCGAGGCTTTTAAACTTCGCGATCAATTCCTCGGCCGCTTTCGGGCCGATGCCGTGGACGCCTGGAATATTGTCGGAAGTATCGCCGACGAGCGATTTATATAAAACCACTTCCTGCGGCCTGATCTTATATTCCTGCTTCAGAAGTTCGGGACCGTACTCGACGATCTCGGAAATTCCTTTTTTCAGCGAAATCATATGAACATTGTCTGAAATAAGCTGGAAAAGGTCGCGGTCGGAAGATATTATTTTAGCGCAATAGCCTCCCGCAACAGCTCTTTTCGCAATCGTGCCGATTATGTCGTCGGCCTCGAGACCGGGCTTTGAAAGGCGCGGCAGGCTGAGCGCATCGATAAACTCGAATATGACGTTGAACTGCGGGACCAGGTCTACCGGGCATTCGGGCCGCTGGGCTTTGTAGCCTTCGTAAATATCCTCGCGGAATGTTTTTTCGCCCGTGTCGTGAACGCATACCACATAAGTAGGCTCGTAGTCGTTGAGTATCTTGTGCAGCATATTCAAAAAGCCGTATACCGCGGATATATTCATTTTATACGATGTTATGAGCGGCTTGTTCGCGAACGCGAAAAATGCCTTGAATATGAGATTATATGTGTCGATCAGATAGACCGTTTTCAGATTGTCCATTGCGGCCGCTTTAGCGCCTTCAGACATGTTCCACCGCCTCCGATTTCGTTCCCTGAATGGAGCGTCTCTGACGCGTTCCATTTAAATTATCAACTATCACTTTAGACTATGCACTATGCACTATGCGCTAATATACGAGTTTGTATGCGGCTTTGGCGCCGGCCGGGGGTTTGGCGATCTTTTCGAATTCGAGCCCCTCCCGGTCGCTGCAGCCGTCGCAGACCGCCTGCGTGACGAGTATCTCGCGGGCGCGGGCGATGTCTTCGCCCAGCTTGCTCGCCGCGTTGACCTCGGCACCGAATACGTCGCTGTCGCCAATTTTAAGCATTCCGCCGAAACCGAGCCCGACGCACAGCAGTATTTTTTCTTCGTCAGTCTGCTTTTCGTTATATTTTTCAGCCGTTTTCTGCATTTCTACAGCGCACCTTACGGCCTTGTTCACGTTCCTGAATATGACCAGCAGACTGTCGCCGTCGGCCTTCAGCAATATCCCGTCGAATTCCTCGATGAGCGGGAGCAGGAGCCTTTCCGACTCATATATGGTCTGAAGGAAATGGATTATGCCGAACTTCTCGACGCCGCGTGAAAATCCCGAAAGGTCGGTGAACATTACGGCCCACTCCTCGCCGAAAAGGTCCCATATTCTTTCATCGATACGCTCTTTATCCGCGCCTGGTTTAAGGCGCGCGCGCATGAACTTGTTCAGCCGTTCTCCGGACGCGCTGGTATTGAGTGAGGATTTACTGAGGTTCATATTATCTCTCCGGTATAAAAAATAATAATATTGATGCCGAGGACTGGTTTTAAAGCGAAAAGTTTTCGCCCAGATAAATTTTGCGTGCTTCCTCTGAATTGGCTATATCGTCGGGGCGCCCCGCGATGAGTATCTTGCCGTTGTTCATGACGTAGGCGCGGTCGGTTATCTGCAGCGTCTCGCGGACCGAGTGGTCGGTAATAAGAACGCCAAGCCCACGCTCCTTGAGTTTTTTAACTATCTGCTGGATGTCGAGGACCGCTATCGGATCGACGCCCGCAAAGGGCTCGTCGAGCAGTATGAATGAAGGATCGGTCGTAAGCGCGCGCGCTATCTCGACGCGCCTGCGCTCGCCGCCCGAAAGCGCGTAGCCGTAGCTTTTGGCAATTTTGGTGATGTTGAGGTCGTTAAGCAGCTTTTCGCACTTGGCTTTCTGCTCGGCCGTGGTCAGATTGGTGAATTCCAGTATGGCCATTATATTTTCCTCGACCGTCAGTTTCCTGAAAACGGAAGGCTCCTGGGCGAGGTAGCCGATCGCCTGCCGCGCGCGCTTATACATCGGGTCATAGGTGATATCGTGCCCGCTTAGAAGTATGCGCCCCTCGTCAGGCATGATGAGCCCGACAACCATGTAAAAGGTCGTCGTCTTTCCGGCGCCGTTGGGCCCCAGAAGGCCGACTATCTCGCCCTTTAAAACCTCGAGCGAGACGTTGTCGACGACCTTGCGCTTTGAATATGTTTTTAACACGTTTACAACCGCGAGACTTTCCATTATTTATCTCTCACCTTCACGTCGCTTACCGCGCCGTCAGTGCCTATTTTTATCCTCACGTTCGCGCCGGGATCGCGCGGCCTCGCGCTTTCGGAAGCCGCCGGAACGGGAGCCTTATCGGACGCTGGCGCCGGAACGCCGGGCGCGGCGCCTTTCAGAGCGGTTTCAGCCGTAGAAGCCGCCGCTCCCCTGTTAAGGCCGGCCTCTGAAGTGCTTTTTACGGCCACTTCGGACGTGCTTCCCACGGCCACTTCGGACGTCGACTCAGCCTTTTTGCGTTTGATGCGGACGGGCGCCGTGTCTTTTTCTATTTCAGGAAGCGCTTTTTCTTCTTTACTGGTCTGGAAGAATTTTATAGTCGGCTCTTTTATAAGGATCCTTTCGGTCGAGGCGAAATAAGTGATCTTCTTGCCTACTATGTCGTTGTCTTCCTGGCCCTTGCCGCGGCGCTGGACCGCGTGGGCGTTGCCTTCTATGTCGAGCCTGTCTTCTTTTTCGTAATAGGTGGCGGTGTCGCCATAGGCGGTGATGTCCTTGGAGGTCAGCACCACGTCCTGCTTGGCGACCATCTTGCCTTCTTCGGTGAATATATCCATTATCTGCGAGTTTATCTTCGAATTGACCTCGACGCCCTCCGTGCCTTCCTGGCCCAGATACGGAAACTGAATAAGCGACGCGTCACCCTTGGCGATTATATGGGTGCTGTTTTCGAGCGCCTCTATCTCGTTTGCCTCGAGTATTATCTTATCTTTGTTCGATATCTTCTTTTTAGCGGCTTTGTCGCCTTCAGCTCCGGCTTCGCCGGTTTCGCCTTCTTCGCCGCCGTTTTCAGACGCGATTTCATTTTCGCCGCCGGAAGTTTCCTGATCGTCGGAACCGTTATCTTCGGATTTGCCCTCGGAAGGCAGAACGCGTTTTTTCTTATCGACTATCTGGATGAGTTTCGGTTTGATATTAGCGAGCGTACGGTCTTCTTTGGCCATGTGCTTGACGTATCCGGAAGTCATCGTGTACTTGCTGGTTTCGACCTTGACGTTGCCGAAAGCCTCGGTGATCTCGGCCGTTTCGTCATAAATTCCGCGGTCCGCGTAAAGTATCATGTCTTTTTTCAGAACGCGCAGGTTATCGGTGACCTGATATCGGCCGTCGGATAGTATTTCAAGGCGGTTGCCGGTAATGTGGGTGATCGCCCCCTCCTGATCTTTTTCTTTGGGCTGGATAAGCGCGGTGACGTTGTTTAGCACTTCCATGCGCTCGGTCTTCATGAAATAGATAATGCGCTCGCCGTGCACTTCGTTCGGCGGCTGATCCAGACTTTTAGCGACGGGATTTCCTATCAGAACGGCCTTTTCCTCTTTTTCATAGTAGAAGGCGCGTTCGGAGTTCGCAATGAAATTCTTTCCGTTTACTATGACGCCGCCGGAAAAGAGCGAATAATTTTCCTTCATGTGCGAATCGACGCGCTGGCAGTTCATCCGAAACTTCTCGTCGACGATCTCGACGTTCGTAAAAGCCCTTACTATGCCTGTTTTTTCGTTGTATGTTCCGCGCTCGCACGTTATGGTTCTGGTCCCCTGATAAACGTGGACGTTGCCGGTGATAACATAAGTGTTGTCCGCTTCCATCTCGAAAAGGTCGCCCGTTATTTCGATAGCCTGCTTCTTTTTTGGAGAGGCCGCAGGGGCGGATTTCGCTTCTTTTACCTTATCGGCGCCCTGCTGGGCGTATAGCGCGGGAGCGAACGCCGGCGCGAAAACCGGCAGCGCAAAGACCGCGCTTAAAAACAATGAAGCGGCGATCAGAAATGCCTTCAATATTCTCTTTTCTTTCATGCTCAGCTTATTCCTCATAAATTTTTATCCTGACGTTGCCTGATATCCGGACTTTTTTTTCTTTGAAACGGTCTTCCAGACTGTTTCCGGCGATCTCCATCTTCGGCCTCACTATTTTAACGGGATTACGGGCTATTAAAACCTGGTTCTCGTAGTAATATTCGATCGAATCGGTGTACATATTGTCTTCTAAAAACTTTTTCGGCCTGCCGCGCCTGAAAAATTCTTCAGGTTCTTCCTTAACCCCGGGAATGGACACGGGAACGGGAACGGCCTTCGCAGAAGCGACCTCCGACGTATCGGGATAGATAGATTTGACATGTACGTTTCCCGAAAAATTTATTATCTTAAGATTCGCGTCGTGCACCGCTTCTTTCGAAGTGATCAGCTGGACGGAATCTGACGCCGGGTCGGTCGTGAATTTTATATTGGTGAAATAATTTTTGTTATAACTTTCGTCCTTGATCAGCTTGTCGGCGCTGAGCATCCATTCGACCTTGTTCTCGTTCTTTTTAACGAAGTCGATCGAAAATATCTCTATAGCGGACCCGCGCCGCTCGATGAACATTCCGGCGGTATTATAAACGTCATAGAGCCACAAGGATAGAAAGAATAAAAACGCGTAATATAAATACTGGCGGCGCTCGATAAAAA
>MGFH01000069.1 GCA_001791795.1 Candidatus Wallbacteria bacterium GWC2_49_35 | reverse complement strand
GTCAGGTATCAGGTTCTGCTCGGAATTCGCCAGAGTGCCGAATATATAGGGAATACCGCATGGGATCATAACCTGTTTTTCCTGGCGCACGACCATGACGCTTTTTCCGGGATAACTGCGCTTAGCCGAAATCGCCGCCGTGATACCGGCCGGACCGCCGCCGATGATTAATACGTCTGTCTTTTTCATTTGATTTTATCTCCTTGACTTAAGATTTTTTTATTTCCCATTTCCTTTCCCTTTTTTATTATTTATATTTTTGTTTATTATTTAATCCGGCAATTATTTTTTTAACAGGGCGGATATTATCTGTTCGCTGTCGGCGGTGGCCTTAGCCATGACCTCCGTAACCTTTCCGCCGAAAAGCCTGCTCATTAAACCGGTGTTCATTCTCGAAACCACCGTTTTTCCGTCGGAAGTTTTGTAAAGCGCTATCCGGCATGGCATAAGAGACGTCACGTTGCGTGATTTATCGGCCTGAAGTATTTCGGCGGCGTAATCAGGCCGGCATATTTCGATGACCGCGGCCGGCTGAACCTGATACCCTGCTTTTTCCATGGATTTATGCAGTTCGTGCACCGCGGGCACGCTCCATTTGAGTTCGGCGGATTTTTCCCTTACGATCTTCACGGCCTCGTCATAACCCCAGGGCGATTCATCTTCTAAAACCATTATATTCGACGCGAATAAAAATATCGACAATAAGACCGCAAAAACTCCCGTAAGACCTCCAATTAAAAACGGCATGACCTTTTCTTTCATAGTAAACTCCTTTGATATGAATTTTTTTTGTAGTTTACCGCGCAATTTTTTCGCATTTATATGCTTTTTATGGTAAACGCAATATTAATTGCATAAATCATGCCTTTAGATCTTTATAGAGTTTTTATTATAGAAAATTTATTATTTTTTATGAACAAGTTTGCGCGGCGACCATTATGCAGGGACCGTATATGGTCCTGATGCCGGCGCTTTCATATTCGCCGATCACGGCGCAGTCATACGCGCCCGGCTGAAACCAGGCTATCTCGATGCCTTTTCTGACGCACGCGCCAAGAAGACGAATCGAGCGTTTAGGGGCGGTCACGAAATTAATAAATTTTATTTCTTCCGGCAGGCTATCAATATTAGCAAAACATGTTATTCCATCTATTGCGGTTTCAACCGAATTAACCGGAAAAACGTTGTAGCCGTTGCGCGACATTTTTTTCAATATTATATTGCCGTATTTCGAAGGATCGGCGGACGCGCCTGAAAGGGCGAATTCTTTTTTTGCCAGAAATAATTTTATCAGCTCGTCGAAATCGTTTGCGGTTTTATGATTCACGGCTTTCCCTCACGACTCCGAGCCCTTTGAAAAGATCCTTAAGGTAACCGCCGGCCTTTTCCATTCTGGAACCATACCAGCAGAACATTTCGCCGTCGACGAGAACAACCTTCGCCCCCGGAAAAAACTTTTCGAATTTAATCTTGTCAGCTATAGTATAATTATAGGGCTCGGACGGCAGGAAAATGATGTCGGGCTCAAGACGCTTTAATTCGTTCAGCTCCATTCTGACGTACCGCCTGAAACTGCCCGACAGGCAATTATTAAAACCGAAGCCGGTCAGAAGCGAATTTATGTAATTTCCCGTGCCGGCGGCGATATAAGGCGAACTCCAGGTCATATAAATAAAGGACGGATTCTTTGCCGCCCGCCCGACGCGGCTGAAACCTTCTCCGATCGAAGCGCGCATCGCCGCCGCCCGTTCCCGCCGGCCGAATATTTCCCCTAGTTTTTCGATCATTTTCAATGCGCCTTCGACGCTGTTAATATCGAATATTACGCATTTATAATATAGTGAAGCGAGAGACTCGAGCGTCTTTTTATCGTTTTCTTCTTTGACGGCCAGTATGATGTCGGGTAGTAATGATTCGACGACCGGCAGAAAAACGCTTTTCGGGCCGCCGACGCTTTGCACCGCGCCGAGTTTTTCCTCCGGATGGACGCAGTAATCTGTCCTTCCGATAACAAGGTCGTCGAGACCAAGATCGAATAAGGTTTCCGTCAGCGAAGGACACAGCGAAACCACCCTCCGCGGAGTTTTAATTAAATATATGACCCTTCCAAGATCATCGGTCACTTTCATTTTCATCATTAAACTTTATTTACCCCGTTCGTTCGTACTTTATAATCAGGGAAGAAGCAGATAATCGGCTATCGCGCGGTAAAGCGTGCTCACCGATAATATCGCGCAATGCTTATGGTCTTCCGGAAGCCCTTTAATCTTTGATATGACCTCCCCCGCGGAGATCGAAAGGGCTTGGATAACCGTCCGGTTCAAGGCCATCAAGCAGATGACGGAGGCGCAGGTCCTCGTGGCGTCGCAGCCTTCCGTATAATATAAAATATCCGTTATCCGGCTTTCGGCGTTCACAGCAAGGTAAAATTCCATAAAATCGCCGCACGGGCCCTTAATATAAGACGAACAGGTCGGGTCGTTCATCTGCCCGAAATACTTCGCGAGATCGAAATTTTTATCGCCGTACTCGACGCCGCCGAATTCCGCCGCGGCTTCTTTTTTTATTTCCATATGATCTTTACCGGACCTTTCTCAAATATATAATTTAAATTTTTCTTAATTTAAATATTAGCGTAATATAATATTCGCATTTATTTTCGCGTTCGCGTTTAATATTTTATTTTTATATTTCAAGCGTCTGGCCGACGATCACTTTCCCAAACCTCCGCCCGTAAACGTTCTTGAATGCCTCCTCCGCCTCGTCTCCGCTGCAGTGGGTCGGAAAAACATTTTTAACGCCGAGCTCCCTGAATTTTTCGACGACCGCTTTTATCGCGCCGGCGCTCTCGTGCATCAGATGAAAGCCGCCGATGACAGCGTAAATATCTTCGCCGCTGAACCTGTTTTTGACGGTTTCGAGGATCCTGACTATGCCCGGATGGGCGCAGCCCGTGAACAGACTTACGCCGTTCGAAGTTTTTATAACCATCGACTGTTCGGCTATATAAGCGTTTTTAAACGAGCCGTCTATCTGGCCGGTAAGATATATTTTTTTGTGGATCTGGACAAAATCGTCGTTTTCGGTCAATTCTGCGCCCAGCCCCTTCGCCTTCGCCTTGAATTCTTCGCCGAACCGGCTGCAGCAATAAACTTTAAGCCCCTTCCTGGCTCCCAGCAGATCCCACAGGCCGCCCCAGTGGTCCCAGTGGTCGTGGGATATCACCGCGGCCTCGATATCGCCTGGACGGACTCCCAGCCTGTCCATATTTTCCATCAGCCATTCGCCTTTTTCACCCGTATCGAAAATGAACCTGTTGTCCACCAGAAACGAAAGTCCCCAGCCGGTTCGAAGTTTGTCTTCGCACGCGCGCTTGTCGAAAAGTGTTTTTATGAACATTTTTAATACCCCGATTCTATTTTTAAATTAAACTTTATTCCGGCGCGCTCGGTGAGGCGCCTTCACCCGCGTTTTCTTTTATGAAAAGCAGAGGGAAAACTATATCGCTTACGCAGCACGGCAGCCATACCGCCGCGAACAGGGCGATGGCTATGATGACATACGACGCCGTCGATACCGGCCCGCCGACAGCCATTATTACATGAAACAACGACGCCCAGGTGCTTAAAAGAACGTGCATCGCGTGCGGGAACTTCGTGTGGCGCCAGTTATGCGCTATGACAATCCCCAGCAGAGCGAGCGGATTGACCAGCCACCATTTTTCAATAAAGCCGAGATGTATTCCCTTATTAGGCATTCCCATAAGCGCTTCGAAAAAATAGGGGATCAAAGAATCGCTTAAGGTCGCTATGCCCACCGATCCGGCGTACCCTATGATAATGAGTTTCCAGAAATTACACTTCGCCTTCATGCAGTCCGCCCCGACCCTCGGACATTCGTGGAGTTCGTACATGGCCGCCGTGACGAGTGCGCTCATCAGCACGTGCACCGGATGCAGAGTATAAAAAACGGCGTAAGAGGTTTCATAGGGAAGCCTGCTGCAAAAAAGCATTATTAGTACTCCCGTGATCACGCCGAATAAAGTAAACGGAGCGTGCGATCTCAATTCGCTTAAAATGGTTTTTAACATTTTAAATCCTCCTTCTTAAGCGGCGGCTGCCGCGAGCCCGGGCTTTTTCCATTTGAGCAGGAAGCATAAGGATCGCGGATCATCAATAAAACCGTCAAATCCTTGTTCTGAAATCCCCGCGAGGCAGTTCGATTTTTTCGCGGCAGTATGTGACCATTTCGCTTCCTTTAAAACGCGGCACTATGGCGCCTTCCGCGATTGAAGAATAAAGCTGCGCGTTGTCCGTCGCTTTGATGGCGACTATCGCGTTTACGCCGTATTTAAAAAGAACCGCGGAAGGAGGGACCGTCGGCCCGAGCATCACGTTGAAAGAGTTTTTGCACTCGCCTATAACTTCGACGAAACTTTTATTCAATATGGTCGTGCCGGTGATCACCGTCGCGTCCGCTTCGTTCAGATATTTTTTGCCGGCGCCCTCGAATAAAACGTCGTCGCCGACGGGATTTTTTTCAATAACGTGAAATTCGCCGGCCCATTTCTTCATTTCGTCGGCGAAGGGGAAATGACCCACCATAGCGATTTTTTTCCCTTTAAAATTATCGCGCAGATACAGCAGCATATCGCCGGACTGCGCCTGCATCGATAAATCCGCGTTCAATAAAGAATTAATGCCGGCCATGGCCAGCGAGCGTTCCAGCGAAGAAGGGGAATCTATAAGATCTATTATTTCGCCCATAGCCTTTCCGCGAAGGTTTCCGGCGTCTTTAATGCCGCGGCACAGGTGCGGAACCAGATTTTCGTCGCGCCATGTATAGCTGACGCCCATTTTTCCAAGCGAATTTTCGACGCAGGTCATATAAACTCCCACGCAGGCTTTTTCAACAACGGCCCCGGCCGAACGCGCCTTCGCCTCGTCGTGAAGCTCTTTCAGAAAAAAATCGATATTTGAAATTTCAGTTTTATTTTCTTTTCCTTTATTCACTTTTACCTCCCGAAAGACTCGCCGGTTTTAAATATATTATAAAGCCGACCCGGCGCATTTTACAACTATTTTTTCGCAATGTTTATTGAACAGTTTCGTGCCGCCGCCCTCAGAGACTATCTCGATGATCCGATCGTAATTCAAAGGTTTCAGCCCCGCCAGAAAAGTTATATTGTGCTCTTTGAACAATTCCGGGTCCAGCGGCGTCGAAGGCCCCATCAGGCAGTTGACTCGCGATCTTTCACATTTTTTCGTTATGTCTTCGAAAGTTCCGTTTATAAGCGAGGTCGAAGTGATAAGATTCGCGGTCGATTTCCATTCCGCGCCGTCTATGGCGGAGGTGGTCTCGCCGTGGCGTTCCTCTATTATTTTCAAATTACCGCATCGGCTCCTGATGGCGGCTACCAGCGGTTCGAAATAGCCGACCATATAAACCTGGTCATCGGGTTTGAGTTCCATTAACTCCACCGCGTCGCCGCCCGCGGACCTCAGAGCGTCGAAATCTACGGTGGAATTGAAAAGCGCTATAAGAACGGTTCTGTTGATTATGTTATTCAGGTCGCGGCCTATTATATTGACGGCTTCCGCCACGGTCTTACCCGCGAACGACCCGGCCGTAGGGTTCACCGTACATGAATCCTTCCGGGAAATAAGCGTATATGAGAACCCCAGCCCCATTTCGGTGTGCGCTACGGTATAGCCGAGGCCTATGACCAGCCTTAAAATTTTTACGTTACCTAATTTCTTTAATTTTTCGAAGATCTTTTTAAGAATCATCTTATCAGTTTCTCCTTTTTTCACGGCTGTTCTGGCAATCGCCCGAAGGTAAAATGAACTTATCTTTCGATCCGTTTTATCTTTCTAATATAAAATTCCATCCCGTCATACGCGGTTTTGACTATCTCGCCGCGCCGGGCAAGTTCGTCGGCCAGGCCCATATCCGCGCCGGCCTTTCCAAGAAACCTCATGACGGCCTCTTTCCTCATCGGATGGACGGAAATTATTCCCAGAAGCTCCCTTCCGGCGTCGCTCATAAACGAAAAATCGTCGCCTTCGTAATTTATATTGAATTCGGCGCGGCCCGTCGCCCTGTTCACCGCCTGATAAGCGGCGTTCAGCCTTTCTTCGGAAGGTTTTTTCACCCATTCCTCGGCGGGCGGACGCGTGACTACCGAAATGTAATTTTTCGATGCGCCGACGCGGGTCAGAAAACCGGTAAGAGCGTTTATATGCTCCGCCCCGTCATTCAAACCGGAAACAAGCATGGTATCGGTTATCAGCACGCCCTTATACGCTTTCGAAAATTTTAAAATTCCATCCATGACGGCGCATAGTTTTATTTTTTTCGCCGGCCGGTTCATCTTCGTCCATATTTCTTCATGTACCGCGTCCGCCTTGAGACATACGAGATCCGCTTCCATAAGGTCGCTTCGGACATCTTCCAGATCCATGAGCGAAGAGTTGGTTATAACGGCCGTTTTCAATCCGAGAGTTCCGACGAGTTTCAATTCCGCTCCGAGGCCGGCGTCGAGGGTCGGCTCGCCGTCCGGAACGAAAGTGATATACTCTATTTTTTGACCGCCGTCGGCCGCCTCTTCCGTCTTCGATCTTACCAGCGAGAAAATTTTTTGCGGATCGTAAAACTCCTGCCTTTCGGACGAGAAATTAACGGTGCGCCCCAGCTGGCAGTATACGCACGAATAGGTGCATATCTTCGGCGGAATGTTATTCACGCCAAGGCTTCTGCCCAGACGCCTCGAAGGGACCGGACCGAAAACGATCGAAGAAACAGGTATTTCCTTTTTTTTCATATTACGGCACCTGAATCCTTTTTTTTATTTCTATATTCAAGTTTCATTAACGCCGGGCGGCCTATTTTATCTTTTCGAGGGCCTGCCCGAGGTCGGCGATTATGTCGGATGCGTCCTCGCAGCCCACGGAATACCTTATAAGCCCGTCGGTGATCCCGGCGTCCTCGCGGTCTTTTTTAGACACGCCGGCGTGGGTCATCGAGGCGGGATGCTGTATAAGGCTTTCGATGCCGCCCAGTGAAACGGCCAGCGCCGCGAGTTTCACGCCGTTCATGACGGCCTTTCCGGCTTTGATGCCGCCTTTGACCTCGAAGGTTATCATCGAGCCGAAGCCGCTCATCTGCTTTTTAGCGAGTTCGTGCTGCGGATGGCTTTTGAGGCCGGGATATGCGACGCTGGTCACGGCCGGGTGGCTTTTTAAGAATTCAGCTATCTCCATGGCGTTCTGAGCGCTTTTTTCGACGCGCAACGGAAGCGTTTTGATGCCTCTCAAAACAAGCCACGCCTGGTTCGGATCGATCGTTCCTCCCATCTGGTAATGCACGGCCTGTATCTTTTTATAAAGCTCGGCGTTTTTGGTCACGATCATGCCCGCCACCACGTCGGAATGGCCGTTCAGGGATTTAGTGAGCGAGTGCACGACGACGTCGGCGCCGAGTTCGATCGGCCTTTGAAAGCACGGGCCCATGAATGTGTTATCGACGACAAGGACGATGCCGTGTTTTTTAGCTATGGCGGCGCAGGCCGCAATATCGGTTATGGCGAGCGTCGGGTTGGCCGGCGTTTCGATATAAAGCATTTTAGTGTTGCTTTTGATGCTCTTTTCAATATTGCTCAGATCGGAAGTGTCGATATAACTGTATTCCACGCCAAACCTCGAGAACTGCTTTTCAATTACGATGCGCGAGGGGCCGTAAACCGAGCCGGTAGAAACTATATGCGATCCGGCGGAAAGAAAGGTCATGTAGACCGTCGATATGGCGGCCATACCTGAAGCCGTCGCGAGCCCGCCGTGGCCGTTCTCGAGTTCGGCGACGCACTGTTCGAGCGCGTTCACCGTAGGATTTCCAAGGCGGGTATATTTATATCCTTTAACTTCGCCGGCGAATTTAGCGGCGCCGTCCTCGGCGGATAAAAACGCAAAAGTGGACGTCTGGTAAATGGGCACAGATACCGCGCCGTAAAGCGGGTCTATGGACTGCCCCGCGTGGATCGCCTTTGTGTATTTTCCGCATGCGTGTGTTTTACTCATTGAAATACTCTCCTTATATTTTGATTTAGCGTGATCCGTATATAATGTTCTCAGCCGTTATTCGGGCTTTCCGCGGCGATCGCCGGCTCGTCCTCCCCGCCGCGATCGCTTTTAGTTATAAATTTATAAACCGGGACCGCGGCGAACAGCGCCGCGCCATAAAACATGATAACCGACGGGCCGCAGGGCATATCGGCATAATATGATATGAAAAGCCCTCCCGCCGAAACGATCGTTCCCAGTATCCATCCCGCTATAAGCTGATCACGCCAGCCGTTCCAGAAAAGAGAAGTGAAGATGGCGGGGGCGACCAGAAAGACAAAAACCAGCAGAACGCCGGCGGTCCGGACCGAATGGGTTATTATAACGCCGAACGACGCGTAGAAAAGAAAATCCCACAATTTCATGCCGGACGGGTTTTGAGCAATTCTTTCGCCGGCGCGCGCGGCGCGGGTATTTTTGCCGCCGTGGTTTTCGGTTATGGCCAGGAACTTGTCCCGGTAAATATAATGAAATATTCCGATAATCGAATACACTACGGCCGCGCTTATAACGAAGTCCCACTTGACAAAGAGCAGATCGCCGGTCAGTATCTCTTTTATGTGCTCCGCGCCGTGCGGGGCGCGGTCTATGACTATTATCATCAGGCTCGCCGCTATGGCGTAAACCAGTCCGATTATAGCCTCCTGCGGTATTCTGGACTCCATTGAGCGGAAGAGCGAAAATATAAGCGCGCCGGCCAGAGTGAACGCGAGCGATATCCAGTAGGCCGCGACCGAATCCGGCATTATGCCGAATAGAAAGCCCACGGTCAGCCCCAGCGCGGCTATCTGCGCGAAGGCGAGATCGACGAATATTATCCCGCGCCTTATCACGTGAAGGCCGAGGTAGGAATGTATCCCCACCAGCACCAGGCACTCGCAGAAAGGCGCGAGCATTAAATTAATTATTTCATTCATATGCATAAACCTCCGAAAGATCCGTTCTTATTTATAGTAAGCGAAATTAGTTAGTTTACATCGGAAAGGCCGGCAATAATTTTTCGGAGCGAAGCCTCCGCAGGCGCCTTAGGCGCCGAGGACCAGCGAGCGGAGAAAAGATTATTGCCGGCCAGCAAAATTAATTTATACCTTTTACTATAGATGCTTCCAGCATCCTGTCGAGCCAGATATCGACCAGCTTGAAATATGTGTCGACGCCCCGCTCGCCGTCCACGTAGGTGGGCACGACAACGGGTCTGGCCCCGGTCTCTTCGGCTACGTACATGACCTTTTTGGTGTCGTAAAAATTTTCGGAAAATATTATGCGGATATTGTGCTTTTTTATGGTTTCGATTACCTCCAGAATATGCTTCGGCGTCGGCGGAATGCCGGGCTTCGGCTCGATCTCGGCGGCGCTTTCGATCCCGAAGAACGAAGTGAAATATATCCAGCTGCGGTGATAATTGGCTATCTTCGACCCGCGAAGAGGCATGGCCTTTTTAAGCCAGCCGCCGAGTTTATCGATGAGCGGCTCGCCCTTGAGCTTATTTTCCTTTAAAAACGCTATAAGCGTGTTGTTTCTGGCCATGGCGGCCAGCTCGTCCGCACTGACGATGCCCGGAAGAGTTTCGCCGAATATAGAATCTATCAGGCGTTTTTTAAGCTCAGCGTGGTTCTTTTCGAAGAAAGCCGAATTTTCAGGCGACACTTTTCGAAGCCCTATGAGTATGTTGTCTATTATCTGAAGCGCGTTCAGGGGGCCGACCGTTATATGCGGATTTCCGTATACGTGTAGCCCGCCCTCGCTGCGGCTCAATACCGTAGGTATTTCGAGCATTTTGATCCCGTCCGCCGCCGCGACGTAGCCGTTCTGGCCGCTCTGTATATTTTTATTGGCCGATTTTTCAAGAAGATCGGGCACCCACAGTTCGAGGTCGAGGCCCGTTCCGACAAACAGGTCGGCGTCCTGGCACAATTTGACGAAACTCGGCTTCGGCCTGACGTAATGAACGTTTTCATCGCCCTGGCAAATACTTACCGCCTTCACTTTTTCCCCTCCGATCTCGCGGGCGAAGTATGCGTAATCGGTGATGGTGGTTACCACTTTTATCGCGGCCGCATTCGCCGTTTTGAACGGTAAAAACATCATCGCGGCCAGCACGGCCAGAAATATAAGTTTTTTCATATATTCAATTTCTCCTTTTATTTCTCTGTCATCTTTATTCATTAAAACTTTATAAGCCTTATACGCCGCCGTTTAAAATGAACCTTCGTTCATTAAAAACGGGGCCCGGCTCATGCTCAATACTTTTCGTGCTTATGCGGCCCGAACGACCATGTGAGTTGAAGGTTTGCGCGGTGCTCTATTCTTTGCGGAGCGAAATTGCTGTTAATATAATCGTACTGAAGGCGGGTCCTGACCCACGGGCTCTGCCAGAAATTGAGGTAGGGAGATATCGCGTAAGTCCTGAAACGCTTGTTATCGACCTGAAAGGGATGCGTATAGTCGAGCTTGATGCCCTGTTCCCACTGTTCGGAAGTTTTGCGCTGAAAATAGGTATAGCCTCCGAAAGTGTTTATATTCTCGTTTTTACCGCTGGCTGCGTTCAGTATCTCCTTGTTCGCGTGATACAGTTCGGTGCGCCACAGAAAATTTCTGTATCTGGCACGGTTCACCGGCTCGTAAAAATAAGTCAGATCGATCCCGGCGAGTTTCGTGAAACGCTTCGCCTCGTCGAAAGCCTCACCCGCGGGGTTGTTTATTCCAAAACGGCTGTTGGGGCCTATCATGCCGGTCAGGCCGAGTTCGAAATATTTATCGCGGCTGAGATCATAGTAATTTTTTACGTGCAGCAGAACCGATGGGATGTGGCCGGAATCGGCACCGGAAAAAAGATAGGCGTTATCGGCGCGCTGCAGCTGCAATGTGATCTGGTTGGCGTCGGACCACGGCCTTTTGACGTTATAGTCGATCGAAAAACCTTTTCCCGCAAGGCCGCCCGGGCCGAGGATCGTCGAAAGCGATATCGGATGAAGGCATGTGTCGAGGGCGGGCAGGTGCCATCGGTTTATGACGCCGAACTGCGAGCGGAATTTTCCGGCGGTAACGGTCGCCCCGGGTATGATATTACTGAAAATGGCGTAAGCCTCGCCCATTTCAAAAGCGCCTTCCTTCGCGGCGAATGTGAGTTTTCCGAACGAATACGGGTCCATTTCGGACTGCATGTGTATACCCGCCATCCTGAAGTTTTCGCCGCTGCGCATTCCGGCGTAATTATGGGGAGAGTTCAATTTATAAGATGAAAGATGGTCGAAAGTGACCGACACTTCGGGGTTGATCGCCTGCTGCGCGCGCTCGCCGCCCTTAAAGGTCTTCGAGGCGACCGACGCGGAAGTTCCGGACGCTTCTGAACTTTTAGCCACGGCCGCCGATTTCGCCCTGTTTCTAATCACCGCGAGTTCATCATTTCCGTCAGCCGCGGCCTGAGATTGTGAAGGCTCGCCCTTCGAGGCGGCGAATTTTCGTTCTTTTTTCAGTTCGGCCATTTCACCGTTCATTTTTTCGAGCGCCGCCGTGAGCTCCAGCAGATGTTTTTCGAGTTTCTCGATCCTGGCCGCGTCCTGCGGCTCCGACGCGCGTACGGCGTCGATATTATAAAATATGCTTAATGCTAAAATAACCGTCAATAAATACTTAAATTTATTAAACATTATAAATTCCTCCGATATTGAATTTTGACCATTCGGTAACGCGTATTGCTGAAAATATCATGCCGCGGCCGAAACCGGAGGTGCTTTATTCCTGAAAAATCTTTCGATAAATAAGCCGGCCGGGTGAAACGGAACTAAATCGACACATTCCAATAAATGAAGCGTTATGACAAATCCCGTAAAGACCAGCCAGAAAAAAGAAAATGAAATGTGCAGATAATCACAAATAAGGCAATCGGCCGGATTATCCTGATCTGCGCCGCAGTCGTGAACATGAAACTGCGCGAATATCATGGAAAATAAATAAATTATAAAAAATAAGACCTTTAAATAATGAATATTCTTCTTTTTCATAAAAATCTGCACCGTTAATAATTCAAGGGCCTGCCGCGGCGGCTGAAAAGATCAAAGCGCTCCGCGGAACAGCCCCTCCGAGCGTTCATTTAAACCTTTCATCGGATCTGGTATCATGAAGATTTTTAGGTTTGTTCTTATACCAACCGATGCTGATATCACCTTCGATAACGTCAAATTCGGGGATATATGGCTTTATATCTATAAGCGGCGATTCGTCGAGCATGTCGACGTTTTCGACCGTGAGTTCGCGCCCGTTCACGCCCGTCAGTTTTAAAATCGACATTCCTATCGCGCACGGCCTTTTAGGCGATCGAGTGGCGAATATTCCGTGGTTTTTATCGTCTAAAAAGGGCTTGACCACCAGCAGGTGGCCCTCACACTTATGGAACTGATATATGACGTGTATATGCGAAAACTCCTCTAAGTCTTTGAGGCCGTCCGCGAATTCCTCTCTGACCATGATCCTGCCCGCGGCGCCTTTCGCCGCCGCAGACTGTATCGGCATATTTTCGATCGTTTTGAACGGGGTATATATAAAACCTATCGGATTTAAATAAATCATTAAAACACTCTTCCAGTCAAATTAAATTAAAACGCGACGGACATTCAGCCCGGCCGTTAAAGCCGAAACGCCGCGCCCTTGAACCGTAATACGGCCGGAGCGCGGCTTATTATTTAATATTCGCCAGTTTCGTCTTTCATTTTGCTGAAGGCCTGCTCGAGCGAAGCTAATTTTTCTTTCAGCGCTTCGATCTCGGCCGTCTGGTCGGTTCTGGCTTCAACCGGCTGCTGCGCCGCGGGGTTATAGCCCCTGAAAAAACCGGCTCCGCGTCCCGCGCCCATACCGCTTCCGAATCTGCAGAAATTGCCTCTGCCGCCCCTGCCGATGTTTCCATCCTGTCCGTTAGGGCGCCTGCAAACCCAGTTCGGATCGTTATTAGGTCCCATTCCGTTTAAATTAGGCATAATATTACCTCCGTTTTTCCCGGCCGCCCGCGGGTCATACCGCCGGCGGCGTTAATTTCCGTTAAGCGTTATTGGCCGGCTTTGCGCCCCGGACGCCCGGAACGCCTGACGATATTTTTCCGGCTATATCCATAAAAGTTTTAGCGGCCGCCGAAGAGGGGGCCTTTTCAAATAAAGATTCACCCGTGTCGCCCGACTCGCCGACCGCCGATTCGATCGGAAGAGATCCGAGAATGCTCATTTTAAACTCTTCAACCAGTTCGGCCAATCCGCCGGTTTTGAATATCTCGACTTTTTTGCCGCAGTCGGGGCATTTGAAATAAGCCATGTTTTCGATAATGCCGATGACATCTACCGACATCTGCTTCAAAAAATTTAACGCCTTTTTGACGTCGAGACAGGCCAGATGCTGAGGGGTCGTTACGATAACCGCGCCGGTGACCTTTCCAAGCGCCTGTATCACGGTCATGTGCTCATCTCCGGTGCCCGGAGGGCAGTCGATAACCAGATAATCGAGTTCAGGCCATGCAAACGAATCGAACATCTGGTTGATAAAGTTGCTCTTCATCGGTCCGCGCCATATAACGGGAGCAGATTCGTTCTCGAGCAGAAACGCTATGCTCGCCGCGTAAAAATTATCGCAAACCTTCACCGGAGCCAGATACCCGGTCGGCGTCTGTGAAAGGCCTTCGCCTTCGAGATTCAACATTTTAGCGACCGAAGGGCCGTGAATGTCGACGTCCATTATTCCCGTCTTTTTTCCCGAAGCGTTAAGCGCGCGGGCCAGATTAACGGCCACGGTACTTTTACCCACCCCGCCCTTTCCGCTCATTACCAATACCGTGTTTTTGATCCTTTTGAGGTTTTTTTCCCTGTTATCGGCTGATAGTTCCATTTTGAAATTCCTTTCCTGACTTTATTGCCGGCCGCGGGACATTTTTATCGTAAAATCACGAACCCGCCGGCGGCGATGCTTTATATAATATTAAGTAGTTATCACAGCACTAAAACCGCCGCCGCGATGACCGTCGTCCACAGGCCTTTTTTATCGCCGACCGCCGATTGAGTGATATTTCTGGTGCGAACCTTGATGTTGTTGATCTTCCATATCTCCGCCTTCTCGTCGTATTTCACGTCGCTGTCCATATCGAAACCGTAAGTCGAGGCCAGCATAGAGGCCGCGAGATCCTCGGCGTAATCGCCCGTGCAGTTGTCGTTGGCCCCGAAGCAGTGGTGCTCCGAAAGATAGCCATAGCGGGTTTTATCGTCAGGCTGCGCGAGCCCGATGGAAGCGGCTATAAGGCGGTTGGGCTCGTTGGTGGCGATGTCGGCGAGCACCACGAAGGTGATCGCGCCGTGTTTTATACTTTTAAGGGCCGAAGCGGCCGATATTATCTTCGCGCCCGGCGGCAGTATCGACGACACGCGCACCAGATTGAGGGCGGCGATGCCTGCGTCCCTTAAAGCCATTTCGAACGACTGTAATTTTTCTTTTGATTTTCCGACGCCTTTGGTAAAAAAAACTTTTTGAGGAACTAAATTCATCTTGTTCATTTCCTTTATCAAATTCTCCGTTTTTATTTTTAACTCTTAAATTAACTATCCACTATACTTTTGACTGTTTTCCATTCAACGGATTGCCGCCGAGCGTTCTTAAATAAGCGTGTTTCAAATTTCATATATATTATCAGGCCAGAGACTTTTTTACATCTTCCCATGCAGCAACAAGGCTGATGGCCGCTTTCGAGTTTTTATCAAATTCGACCGCCGTCATGCGCTTTTTCATTGATTCGACGAATATCCTGTCGTATGCGATTTTACCTATTAGCCTGATATTTTCACGCGCCGCGAACTTTTCGATAGCCTCGCTCAGAGAGGGATTTACGTCGTACTTATTGATGAGAGCCGCGACGCCGACCTTGAAATGCCTGCAGAGAGCAATTACGCGCTTAGCGTCGTGTATGCCCGAAACCGAAGGTTCGATAACGACTACGGCCAGGTCGGTGCCGGTAAGAGTCGCTATGACGGGGCATCCCGTACCCGGCGGCCCGTCGAGGATTATGAAATCGATGCCCTCGGATTTCGCTATTTCGGAAGCCTGCTTACGTATCTCGGACACCAGTTTTCCGGACGAGCCTTCGCCGGCGTTAAGCCGCGCGTGGGCCATTACACCGAAGCGCGTATTGGATATATAACTTTCGCCGACCTGTTTGTTTATAAGTTTTATGGCGTTCGCATGGCATACGGTAACGCACGCCCCGCAGCCTTCGCACAAAAGATGGTTCGTCTTGACCTTGTTGTCGGTGTCGTCGCGCGATATGGCTTCGAAAACGCAGACGGGAATGCACTTGCCGCAGCTAATGCATCTGGTTTTATCGACTATCGCGTCGTATCCGCTGATGAACGGCGCCGGAAGTTTTCTCGCGGTTATAGGGCTTATCAGAAGATGAAGGTTCGAGGCGTCGACGTCGCAGTCGACGGCTACGGCGCTTTTCGCCAGTTGTATGAACGCCGCGGTGACGGATGTTTTTCCCGTGCCGCCCTTGCCGGAGATTACGGCTATCTGTTTCATTTTACCGCCTCGCTTACTGCCCTTTCGAACAATTTTGAGAATAAGGCGCGCGTGTGCGGGAGCTCGTCGGCGATAATGCCGCCCCCGGAATATACCTGCGCTATTTTCAGTTCGAACGGGATTATACCAATTATATCGATCTTTTCGCTTTCACACCAGGTTTTGACCTCGCCGAAATCGCCGTCGTATTTATTTATAACGACGCCGAACCTCACTTTAAGTTCGCGCATGGCGTTGACCGCCAGTTTAAGATCGCTGAGGCCGAAAGGGGTCGGCTCCGTGACCAGGATCACGTAGTCGGCGCTGTAAGCAGCGGCCACCATGGGGCAGCTCGTTCCGGGCGGCGCGTCGATTATAGTGACGGCGGGGCCGGAGTATTTTTTTATGATCTTTTTAATGAGCGGCGGGCTTTTGGCTTCGCTGACATTCATTATGCCATCGACGAGGTCGAGCTCGCCGTTTATTTTTTTGCGCCTGATCTTTCCGATCATTTTATTCGCCGCGGTGATGGCGCCCATCGAGCAGACTCTAAAGCAGGCCTCGCACGAGTGGCAAAGTTCGGGAAAAAAAAGCGGCTTAGCCAGGATCATCGTGATGGCGTTGAATTTGCAAACCGTTTTACAAAAACCGCAGCCGTTGCAGAGGGCGTTATTGAATTCGGGAACGCTCACCGGGAATTCTTCGATAGAGTCAAAAAATTCATCGTGACATGAATTTTCAATATCGATCTGACCGCGCCGGAAAAAGAGGTGCGCGTTGGGCGCCT
>MGFH01000068.1 GCA_001791795.1 Candidatus Wallbacteria bacterium GWC2_49_35 | reverse complement strand
GAAGCCGGCAATAAAACCAGGCCTAAACGCGGCGCCATAATGGTCGGCGCGAGTCTTTCGGGCCTTGTGAATCTGGCTATTTTCATCTGGTTTATTATGAGGATCAAGCCGATATATAATTTCGCGATAAAAGGCGACGCCGACGCGCGGCTATCCGCCATAGAGCGTTTCAACGGAATTTATAAGACCATCGCACTGTATTTCATAATTTTACTGCTGGTCAATAACGTAAAAGACGCTGTATTTTTATTTAAAACCGGCTCATTTTCGGCCTTTGATTTTTTTGCGTTCAATATTCTGCCTTCCGCTTTCGGCTGCTATTACGGCATTTACTTCAGCGTGATATATCTCGAACCGTTTTTATTTACGAAGATGGCCGATATTTTTTACAGCGGCGCCGACCTTTACACCAGAAAAGAAGGTCTCCATTTAACCCTTCGCATGCGCCTTTTCATGACCATACTCAACCTGCTCGTGATACCGATGATCATAATAGTATGTTTCGCCTTTCTGATACCCGAAGCCGACGTGGAAGGGCTTATAGAGGCTAATAACATAGCGAAGCTGAAGGAACTTTTCTATCCTGTATTCATAAGCAAATACCATCTTCTCGCCATCGCATTCATATCGCTGTGCTACGCGATAGGATATATCGAAATGCTATACAGAAGCATACAGCGGCCGATCGACGAGCTCGTCAAAAAAATGGAGCGGCTCGCCGGAGGCGACTTCGAAGTAAAAACTACCGTGCTTTCCTCGGATGAGATCGGAAAACTCAAATATAACTTCAATCTCATGATCGACGGACTGACCGACCGCGAAAAACTGCGCGAAACTTTCGGAAAATACGTGTCGATCGAGATCGCCAAACACCTTATCGAAACCAATAAAATAGATCTCGGCGGCGAGGATATTTACGCCACGGTCTTATTTTCAGATATCAGGAACTTCACCTCGATGAGCGAAAAAATGAGCGCGCGCGAGGTCGTCGACTTTTTGAATGAATATTTTTCATATATATCCGAACCTATATTAAACAACCACGGCGTTATAAATAAATTCATAGGAGACGCCGTCATGGCTATTTACAGCCCGCACCTCGGATCCGCGGACCACATCGCCGACGCCGTCAGAAGCGCCGTCGGGATGCGCGAAAAATTAAAGGAATTCAACGCGTCTAAAAAATACGGGTTCGAAGTGAGATTCGGCGTGGGCGTTCATACCGGAATGCTGGTAGCCGGCAATATCGGCACTAAAAGCCGCCTGGAATATACATTTATCGGCGACACCGTGAACGTGGCGTCCCGCATAGAGACCGAGAATAAAAGTTTCGGCACCGACATTCTTATAAGCGGCCATGTGGCCGATAACCTCGACGCCGGGCTGAAATCGATGCTCTCGCTCGAAAAATGCCCGCCCATAAGCGTCAAGGGCAAAGAAAAACCAGTCCAGCTTTATAAAATATTATAAATTCAATTCTAAAACAATTAAAAAAATATATTGCATTCCGCATTATTTTGTGATAAACTCCAATTAATATCTCCGTAATTTTTAAATTCAGCTTTTTTGAATCCTGGTGATGTAATATAGGCTATCCTTACAAATCCATAAATTTCCTTAACTATTCTTAAAATTTACCAATATTCCATTTTTTTAATTTAATAATTTTATAACGATTTAATTTAACTATCT
Organism: Candidatus Wallbacteria bacterium GWC2_49_35; assembly: GCA_001791795.1. Lineage (GTDB taxonomy): Bacteria > Muiribacteriota > UBA9980 > UBA9980 > UBA9980 > UBA9980. Next base: position 6,592 of record MGFH01000068.1, on the reverse strand, counting down.
CATTTTGACATATGTGCGGGGTGAAGTTGATAATGGCCGAAAAAACGGCATTGTTATTGTTTTTAATTTCTAGTTTTACATATCTGGCGAGTTTCGCTTCGGTTTTGATTTTTCATAAAAACGAGCGCCAGATAATAAGATTGACGTCCGTTCTGAATCTGTTCGCGGGTATATGCGGCGTCGCGATGGCGGCCGTCGTTCTTGCCGGCGGAACGAACGCGGTTTATCCGTTTTCGCTCGGATCGCTGTCGGAGATGATTTCGATATTATCGCCAGCCGACGATTTCAGCATTAAGATATGCCCTTACGCGGGGCTTTTCCTTCTGATAATTTATTCAATATCGGCCGCTGCCGCGCTTTATTCGCGCTCGTACCTCAACGAATACACGGCGGCCCATGTCCAGTATTCGCGCTTCGCGAAGATAGCCATAATTTCGGCGATATTTCCGCTTTTCGTCCTGGCGATGGCGATGGTAGTGGTTTCAAACCATTCGATACTGTTTTTGTGCTCGTGGGAAATGATGTCGCTGTTTTCATATTTCCTGGTCATGAGCGACCACGAAAACCCAAAAACACGCACGGCTGGCTTTACCTACCTGATAATGACCCATTTCGGCACCGCCTTCCTTTTCGTGTTTTTCATGCTGCTTTACTCACACACCGGCTCTTTTGATTTTTCAGCCTACGTCAACGTTGGCAACCGTTTTTCGCCGTCTGAAATGACATTTATGTTCATTCTGATATTGATCGGCTTCGGCACCAAGGCCGGCATAATGCCGCTGCATATATGGCTTCCGCTCGCGCATCCGCAGGCGCCGTCACACGTTTCGGCGATGATGTCGGGCGTCATGGTAAAAGTTTCGCTTTTCGCCTTTATCAAATGCGTGTTTTCGTTTTTAAACGGCGCCAACCTCGCATCCGGCGTTATTCTGCTGATAGTCGGCGCGATAACTGCTATTCTGGGTATAATGTATTCGATAGTGGAATCCGACCTCAAAAAATGCCTGGCGTTTTCGACGGTTGAAAATGTGGGAATCATAATGATAGCCATATCGTGTGCCGTGATACTGCATTCGCAGAGTTATCCGGTTTCGGCCGCGTTCGCGCTCTGCGCCGCGTTTTACCATATTATGGCCCACGCGTTATTTAAATCGCTTCTTTTCATGGGCGCAGGCGCCATAATATACGGCTCGCACGCTAAAAACCTCGACGACATGGGCGGACTCATCAGGCAGATGCCCCATACCGCGGCTTATTTCATGGCCGGCGTGATGAGCATGGCCGCGCTTCCTCCCATGGCCGGCTTCATTTCCGAATGGATGGTCTTCCAGTCGATACTTCTGACGCTTAAAGACCCCCAGGCTTTCATTAAAATTTTAATGCCCGTATGCGGCGCGGCGCTCGCGCTTTCCTCCGCGCTCGCGCTTACCGGCGGCGTACGCCTGTTCTTTTCGGTGTTCCTCGCTAAAAGGCGCAATGCCGATAAATTCAAGCACGAGGCCAAAGAGGTGCCGCTGTCGATGCGCCTGCCCATGATGGCGCTCGCGGTGCTGTGCTTCGCCTTCGGCATATTTTCGCCTCATTTTATAGGATATCTCGGCGGGGCGCTCAATTCGATCATGCCCGTGTACGGATTGAATATAAATTTATTCAGCCCGAACGCGCTTTATATAGTTCCCGTTTCCAGCCAGCTTTCCTCGATTTCGCCGCAGGCGGCGTTTACGATGCTGATATTATTCATTTTAGGCACCATAGTTATTTTCAATTATATACTGCCGCGCCGCAAGGTCAAAGTGTATGAAACCTGGAGCTGCGGAGCGGACATCAACTCGATAATGCAGTACACGCCGGCCTCTTACACTCAGCCGCTGATGCTGGTTTTTAAAAACATATACCTGCCGCAGACGGAGGTAAGAACGCAGCACAACGAAGACAGGCTTATAATTAAAAAGGTCGACTACAGCCAGACCGCGACGATGTTTTTCGAAAAGTGGCTGTACAGGCCGTTTATTAAACTGTTGATCAGGGCCGCCAAACGCCTGAAACGAGTCCAGCTCGGCCACGTGCACGTCTATCTTCTCTATATTTTCGTGACGCTGCTGCTCGCGCTTATAAGCGTCAGACTTTAATTTCAGAGAACAGATAATAGAGAACAGTGAATAGATAATAGAGAATAGATGAGGACTTTTGATAAATAAAAAATAAAACAAAAGATCAAATCAAATAAAACAAAAGATAAATTCGAATAAAAGATTAATTCGAAAATTGGAGTTTATTGGTGAAAATTTATGAATACTAATCAGGAAATTTTAATTATATCGGTGGTCCAGACGATTGTATTGATAGCGCTCGCGCCACTTATCAGCGGTGTCATTAAAAAAGTGAAGGCGGTCTGCCAGTTTCGGCAGGGACCGCCGGTCATGCAGCCTTATTACGATCTGATCAAGTATTTAAAAAAAGACAGCGTCGTTTCTGAAACCGCGTCATGGCTTTTCTTCGCGACGCCTTACGTCATGCTCGCCGCGTTTTCACTCGCCGCGTTCTTTATTCCGGCGATCTCTTATAAATTCAGCATGTCGCCCGTCGCCGATATCATACTGATATTTTATCTGCTGGCGCTCGCCCGTTTTTTTTTAACGCTCGCCGCCATGGATACGGCTTCCGCGTTCGGAGGCATGGCCTCATCGCGCGAAATGATGGTTTGCGCCATCGCCGAGCCCGCGCTTATCTTAAGTTTTATGTCTATAGCCATAACCCAGAAATCGACGAACCTTGCCAATATTATGTCGTCGGCCGCGGGCAAGAGCTTCATGCTTTTCTCTGCTGAAAACCTGTTCGTCTTCTTCGCCCTGTTTTTAATAGTTATCGCCGAGACGGGACGCGTGCCGTTCGATAACCCCGCCACCCACCTCGAACTTACCATGATCCATGAAGGCATGATACTCGAATATTCCGGAAAATATCTCGCGATGATCCATCTTGCCGCCTATATCAAACAGGCCCTGCTTTTCACGCTTATAGTGAATATATTTTTCCCTTATTATATGATGACGACCTATACTCTTGCGGCGTTTTCGGCCGCGGCCGCCGTTTTTATACTCAAAATATTAATTTTTTCGATAATAGTCGGCGTGTTCGAATCGTCAATATCTAAATCCAGGCTATTTCAGGTGCCCGACCTGATCGGAATTTCGTTCGTACTCGCGCTGACAAGTATTATAACCAATATCGTAAAAGGATAGTTTATCAGTAATAAAGTTAAAGAAGGCAGGGTCAAGATATGCATTCGGAACTGACGCAGACCGTTATTCAAAACGTTAATATATTAAATACTTTTCTGCTGCTCACGGCCATTATGGCGGTCGTATTCCGCCGCATCCGCTCGCAGATAACCGCTTATTTCTTTCAGTCGGTCGCCCTCGCGCTTATATGCGTCGAAATGGGCCGCGGGCTCGGTAACGGCCATTTATACGTCGCGGCAGCGCTGAGCTTCGCCGCCAAATGCGTTCTCATACCCTTATTCCTGTTTTACATTTCCAGAAAAACCATGGTCGTTAAAGACGGCGAAAAATTCTTCAAAATACCAACGGCGCTTCTTATATCCGGCATCCTCATTATTTTTTCGTTTTACATACTCCAGCCGGTCAGCGTAAAGGCTGGACTTTTGACCAAAGCCTCCCTTAATACCTCACTTTCGCTCATACTGATAGGCCTTTTTCTGATGATAAACCGCACTTTTGCGCTCACCCAGATAATGGGCATACTGATAATTGAAAACGGCCTTTTTCTGGCCGGTATCGCCACTACCTACGGAATGCCGCTCATAGTCGAGCTCGGCGCGTTCTTCGACGTAATAGTCGGCGTCGTGCTGATGGGCGTTATGACAAATAAGATCAGCCGCTCGTTCGAATCGCTCGATACCGAAAAACTTAATCTGCTCAAATACTAAAGAATATAAATGGAAGTGAACGAAATAATGAGTGAGAATATACATCTATACATGATCTTCGCACCTGTTCTGTTCGCGATGATCGCGAAAACCCTCGGGCGGCGGAGTGTCGCGGTCGAATATTTTTCGATGGCCGCCTCGCTTTTTCTGCTGATAGTATCATATATTTTTATTTCTAACGTAGGCACGTTGAGCTCAAAAGTCCTCAGTATGCCGTTTCTGGGACCCGGCCTGTTTTACGCCGACCATCTTACGGCTTTTATGGCTTTTATAATATCTCTGATATTTTTTATTACTACCATATACTCTGGCGATTATCTCGAGCATGAAATAAAACTCGGCGTCATTACCGAACGCAGGGTCGCCGATTATTATTCGCGCGCGTTCATTTTCGTTTCGTCGATGATGATGGTCGTATTCATTAACAACATCGGCCTTATGTGGGCGAGCGTCGAGGCCACGACGCTTATTTCAGCCCTGCTCGTCGGTTTTCATAACACGCGCGAGGCCGCCGAGGCCGCCTGGAAGTATCTGATAATATGCACCGTCGCCATCGCGCTTTCGCTTTTCGGAATAGTGCTTCTTAATTACGCTATAATAAGCGCCAACCAATCAGGACTTTCGCTCGATTATTCGACGCTGGTTTCCGCCGGTAAATTCGCCGACCTCACGATCATCAAACTTTCGTTCATATTCGTTTTAATTGGATACGGCACTAAAGCCGGCCTCGCGCCCATGCATACCTGGCTCCCCGACGCCCACTCGCAGTCGCCCGCGCCAGTTTCTGCAATGCTTTCCGGCGTGCTGCTCGCCTGCTCCACGTACGCGCTCATCAGGTTCGAACATATCGCCAGGCTTTCCACCGGCGTCAATTTCGCCTCCGATTACTTTATATTTTTCGGCCTGCTGTCGCTGTTCGTCGCGTTTCCGTTCATAATACTGCAAAACGATATCAAGCGGCTTATGGCATATTCGTCCATCGAGCATACCGGCATCATTTACCTCGCGCTCGGATTCGGCGGGCCGTTCGGCATCATAGCCGTGCTATATCACACGTTTTACCACGCCGTCATTAAATCCATGATGTTTTTAACGGCAGGCTCTATCATTTCCGTCTATAAGACCAACGAGATATCCAAAATTAAAGGACTTTTCGAGCATCATAAATTCCTGGCGACCGCGATATTTCTTGGCGGCCTCGGCCTGTGCGGAATGCCGCCCTTCGGCATCTTCTTCTCCGAGCTGCTGATACTTATCGCCGCTATAACGGCTAAAAAATACCTGGCGGCGGCGCTTTACCTTATCTGCCTGTCGCTGATATTCCTCGGTTTTTTAAACCATCTGAGCAAGATGACTTTTGGGCATTACGCTAAATGCCACTCCGAAGAGGCTTTCGAATGCGAGAATTGCTCGCGCGCGACCGCCGGCTGCCGGGCGCTCGATGTTCACGTCGGATTCAAGACGAAACTCGCTATCACGATATTGTTTTTAATATCCATTACCAGCGGCGTATATATGATCTTCGCGCTGAAGGAAGCGATGGCAAGGTCCGCTATGCTTCTTCTCAGCCCGCTGTTTTAACCGCATTGCGCCGCCGGACGGCAAAATTAATTTATGTCTTTTACTATAGAAGGTGAATTGAATGAATAAGAACGAACTGCTGAACGTATATAAAAATCACATAACGGAGGTGACCCACACCACCTGCGGCGAGACTTACGTCGAAGTATCCAGGGATTACCTCTATGAACTCGTTACCGAGGTCGTCTCGATGCTCAACGGCACACTGATGACCATGTTCTGCGTTGATGAACTTAAATATAACCATAAAAATTCGGCGGCCTCTAAAAATTCGCGCTATAAAATTTACTACGCGTTCAGAATACAATCCGCCAATAAAGACGAGATCAAAAAAGAACTTCTCGTGATAACCATCAGCGTCGGCGAAAAAGAACCGGAGATCGCCTCCATCACCGATATATGCCTCGCCGCCAACTGGTACGAGCGCGAAATATTCGATATGTTCGGCATATATCCGCGCAATCACCTCGAACTTGCCGGCCTTATTCATCATCACGATTTTCCGAAAGACGTATTTCCCATGAGGAAAGATTTCGCGGCCTCTACTAAGATCGCCGAGGTCAATAAGATCGAGGCTAAACCTAAAGTGCTCGGCGGCGGCACATACCTGCTTCCCGTCGGACCCATTCACGCCGGCATCATCGAGCCCGGACATTTCAGATTTTCATGCTTCGGCGAGCATATCATCAACCTCGACGCCCAGCTCTTTTACACACATAAGGGCCTCGAAAAAATTACCGAAGGCATGAACCATATTAACGCCAACTTCATCGCTGAACGCGTTTGCGGCGTCTGCTCGCTTTCACACTCGGTCGCCTATTCACAGGCGGTCGAAAAAATAACCTCCGCTGAAGTGCCGGCGCGCGCCAGAACTATAAGGGTCATTCTGCTCGAACTTGAAAGAATGGCCGGACACCTTACCGATCTGATGGGTATCGCCGTCGACGTCGCCTACTACCACGCTTCCAATTTCATTTCGAAACTCCGCGAAGATATACAGAGCGCGGTCTACGAGGTTTTGCGCTCGCGCTACTTTCGCTCGATCAATATGCCGGGCGGACT
>MGFH01000067.1 GCA_001791795.1 Candidatus Wallbacteria bacterium GWC2_49_35 | reverse complement strand
CCCGAAGCGTGGTACGCCCGCTGGTATATATTGAACAGCGGGCGTCCCACGCTTCGGGATTGTTGGTAATCATGCGCACTAAAGCCGTATGGTTTCCGCTCTGGCGGGCGAGCTCGTCGAAGATCGACGCGGGCGTGAGAGAAGATGCGCGCTGAGCCGCGGCCGTATTTATATCGTATGCAGAAAAAAGGCAGAGGACGAATAATATTGACAGTAAAGGCAGTAAATAAAATTTCTTCATAGATCTCCTTTTTGGCGGTTAAACCGCATTAAAACTCTATAAAAATATTGATGCCGTTTTTTGATACTATAATTATAACAAATTTTAATGGCTAAAATCAACTTTTCCTCTTTTAAAGTTAGAATCAAAAAAGATAATTTTGACAAAAATCTCGTTTTGTTTTATAATTAGCCGCTATGAAAAAGAACGCCCTGAAAGCCGCAAAGGCGCGGCGCGAAAAAAAAGCCGGCGGCGGGCCGGACATGCATAAAAAAAGAAACTGCGCCCCTGAAGATCAGAACACCGCGGAGCTCGATTATAGTTCGTCACCCGATGAAGTCCACGCAGAAGCTCCCGCGGACCAGGCCGCCGACCTCACGAGCCATTTAGGCGAACTCAGGGCGAAGATAATCAATTCGCTGATCTTCTTCTGCGCGGCGCTGGCCCTGACGCTCTATTTTTCGGACGCCATTATGGAAGTTTTCGTTTCCGGCGCGGCGAAAGCCTTAAAAGGCGAAAAGCTGGTATTCATATCGCCCGCGGAGGCGTTCTTCGTAACAATTCAGATGTCGCTTTATTCGGCGCTGCTGATCTCAGTCCCCTTTGTTTTATATCAGACGTGGAGTTTCGTTTATATAGCACTCGATGATAAAGAAAAGAAATATTTCACTGCGGCGCTTTTATTTTCATCGGCCTGCTTTTATGCCGGCTGCGCCTTCGCGGTCTTCGCGGCGATCCCCGTCGGGCTGGGCTTTCTGGTGGGATATTCGGGCGCTATTTTCAGGCCGATGATATCGGTCGCCGCGTATTGCGATTTTCTGGTCTACACTTCGCTGACCTTCGGCGTCGTTTTTGAGCTGCCCCTGCTGATGATATTTTCAAGCCTCACCGGCATAATTTCTCCAAAGACTTTCTCCTCGGGGCGCAAATATGCAATATTACTAATATTCATCGTGGCGGGCGTATTTTCGCCGCCCGACGTCATATCGCAGTTCCTGGTAGCGATACCCATGCTGATCTTGTATGAAACTGGAATAATAGCGGTCAAACTGCTCGGGATCAAATCCTGAAGAGCGTTCATGGCTGCGGGCCGGTTTTATCTCACGAATTGGCCTTATCGAGCATCTTCGAGTCGCCGATGAAGACAAGAACGTCATTTTCGAGTATCCGTTCTTCGCCGGACGGATTTATGATATTGCCTCCGGCCCTGGATATTCCGACGAGCGTAAGGCCGTATTTTTTGCGCAGATCGATCTCGGTGAGGGTCTTATTGGCGAAGTGATTATGCGATTCCACCCTGAAGGTGGTTATTCGGATATCCGGCATTTTAAATTCCATATCGGTTATTTTAGGCGAGTTATTCGGCGTGCGCAGCATTTCGTAACTGCCTTTCCTGATGGACGAAATAAAATCCTCGATCTCGTTGCGGGGAATTAAATATTTCTGCATGACGCGCGTGAAAATTTCGATCGAGGTTTCGAATTCTTCGGGAATGACCTCGTCCGCGCCGAGTTTCTTTATTTCTTCGACCTCACTGTAAAATCGGGTGCGCGCAATTATGTAAATTTCATGATTCATTTTGCGGCTCAGTTCGACTATCCTTCTGACGGCGATGCGGTCGGGAACCGCTATCACTATGATCTTGGCGCACTTTATATTCAGGTGCTCCAGAACGCTTTCGTAAGTCGCATCACCGTAAATTATAGGCTCGCCGTTGCTTTTTTCGCGGCGGACCGTTTCGGGATTGACGTCGGATATGACGTAAGGTATCTTCGACGCTTTCGCGGCGCGCGCGAGGTTTTTGCCGTTAATGCCGTAACCTATGATTATGAGCTGGTCTTTTATGGAACAAAATTCGCCGGCGTCCCCGGAATCGCCGTCTTGCGCGGCATCGCCCGGAACGGCCTGTAAATACTTAAGTTTCACGAGGTGTTTAAGGATGACGTGTACACAATAAATTATAGCGGGCGTCAATATCATCGTAAGCACCGCCACGCTTAAAAACATCTGGTAAGTATGGTCGTTAATGATACTGTTTTCGACGCCGGTCTTTGAAAGCACGAAGGAAAATTCGCCGATCTGGCTGAGTGCGAAACCCGCCAGCATGGCCGATCCGGTCGGCACCTTCAAAAGCACGCCGCCAATAAACGCCGCGGCGGTCTTGACGACGATCACGCCTATGGTAAGCGCAGCTATGGTCCACGGCATCGATAATATAAAGCTCGTATTGAGAAGCATTCCGATCGAAACGAAGAAAAAACTCGTGAATATGCTCTTGAACGGCAGAACATATCCGAGCGCCTGATGGCTGTATTCTGATTCGGAAATTATCAGACCCGCCAGAAACGCGCCAAGCGCCAGCGAAAGTCCGGCCTTGAAAGTCAAAACGGCTACCGAGGCGCATATCACGATCACGGTAAGCAGGAACAGGTCCTGATTTCGCGTTTTCGCCACATGGTATAGTATCTGCGGCACGATAAACTTGGTGGCGGCGATGATCAAAAAAACTATCGCAACTATTTTAAGAAGCAGCAATCCCACCGAAAAATCGCCGGCGGAAGAAACGCCCATACGCTCGCTCAGAAGCGGGGTTATCAATATCATAGGCACTATGACGATATCCTGAAAGATGAGTATCGCAAGCGAGGTCTGGCCGTAGATCGAATCTATTTCGGCTTTTTCCTGTAAATATTTCAAAACTATAGCGGTGCTGCTCAAAGATACAAGAAATCCTATAAAAATAGACTGTTTTACAGTAAAACCAAGTTTGTGCTCAATGAACGTCACGGCGGCTATGCTCAGAAGCACCTGGGTGAAGCCGCCTAGCACCAGGGCCTTTCGAATCTGGAGCAGCTTTTTGAACGAAAACTCTATGCCTATCGTAAAAAGCAGCAGCACCACGCCCACCTCGGCGAGATACTCGACCTCGTGCGTGGCGTGAACGAGCCTGAGCCCATAGGGGCCGAGCAGTGCGCCGGTAAAAAGGTAGCCGACGATGGCCGGTATCTTCATGCGGCTGCAAAAATACAGGACGAACATCGAAATTATGAATATTATGAATATTTCCTTGAATAACCCGAGAGTCATCTGGTATAAACCTCATTCTGTATATAATTTTGAAAATAAATCGACACCGCTCCGGCGTTCGTTTTTATCCGGAGTGTAAAACCGCTTTTTAATTTTAAAAAATTCTTCGGATAGAAGTAATAAAGTTGAATTTTTATTATAACACAAAAAGGACGGAGTTTAAATAATTTTTTTCAAGGCAAACTCGTTGTTGACGAAAAAAAAAGTCCGTGTTAAAATAATCTTGAAAAGTATCAATATATGAAAAGGGGCCTTATGAACATTTCAGAATTCAAAAAAAACGCTCATATGCTCGTTGAATGGATAGCCGATTATTTTGAAAAGATCGAAAATTTTCCGGTCAAATCGAAATCGTCGCCGGGCGATATCATTTCTAAACTTTCTGCAAAAGCGCCCGAAAGAGCCGAAAAATTTAAAAAAATATTCGACGATTTCGAAAAGATAATATTGCCCGGAATTACCCACTGGCAGAGCCCTTCTTTTTTCGCTTACTTTCCGGCTAACAACAGCTTTCCTTCCATTCTCGGAGAACTGCTCTCTTCGGCGCTCGGCGCGCAGTGCATGAGCTGGGCTACATCGCCGGCGGCGGCGGAACTCGAAGAAGCCGTCATGACGCAGCTCGCACGGCTCATCGGCCTGCCCGAAGGTTTTTGCGGCGTGATCGAGGACACCGCGTCGACTTCGACCCTCTGCGCGCTGCTGAGCGCACGTGAAAAATATTCCAATTATTCAATAAACGCTGACGGCTTCGGCGCGAAAAGCAGATTCACCGCTTACTGTTCCGACCAGGCGCATTCGTCGATCGAAAAAGCCGTCAAAATTGCCGGCATCGGTAAAAACAACCTTCGCCTTATCCGCTGCCATAATAATTACGCTATGATCCCGTCAGAACTGGAGGCCGCCGTTAAAAAAGATATAAAGGCCGGATTCCGGCCAATATTCGCCGTCGCAGCTATCGGTACGACCGGTTCCACCGGTATCGATCCGCTGCGCGCAATAGGAAAGATATGCCAAAAATACGATTTATGGCTCCACGTCGACGCCGCTTACGCCGGAAGCGCGCTTATCCTGCCTGAAATGCGCTACATGATAGACGGCGCCGAATACGCCGACTCGTTCGTTTTCAATCCGCACAAGTGGCTTTTCACCAATTTTGACTGCTCGGCGTACTTCGTGAAAGATAAAGCTGCACTTATAAGGACTTTCGAGATCCTGCCGGAATACCTTAAAACAGGCGAAAAATCGCCCGTCAACAACTACCGCGACTGGGGGATCCAGCTGGGGCGTCGCTTCCGCTCGCTGAAACTCTGGTTCGTATTAAGAAGTTACGGCGCTTCCGGCCTGCGTAAACTTATTAAAAAACATATCGCTCTGGCGCAGTATTTCGCCGGAGAACTTTCGGCTGAAAAAGGTTTTGAGATAATGGCGCCGCATCCTCTTTCGGTCGTCTGCTTCCGATACAAGCCGCAGGCAAAACTTTCAAAAGAAAAAACCAACGCGCTCAACGCGGAGCTGCTTGACAAACTTAACGCGACCGGAAAACTATATTTATCGCACACGAAACTTAACGGCGATCACGTCATCAGAATGTCGATAGGCCAGACGAACGTCGAAAAAAAACACGTGAAGGCCGCACTCGGCCTGATAATAAAAACCGCGCATGGGCTCGGGTAATAAAAAAAAGGGTGTTTTTTTATATGGCCATGAACATTACATCTGAAGAATAACCTCCGGCATGGTCAAAGTAAAGCGCTCAAATAATAGAGGGAATTTTTTCTTGACTTATCAAGGTAAATTAAAATATAATTATGACTAACTATGAAGCTGATAGTAAGTAAAAATTTCGACAAGAAAGATTCATATAAGATCGACACCTATATCGCGGGCGGCGGCTATGAGGCCGTTAAAAAATGCCTTGAGTCGATGAAACCCGCCGATATCATAGAAGAGATCAAGAAAAGTGGGCTGCGCGGACGCGGCGGCGCGGGGTTTCCGACCGGGATGAAATGGTCTTTCGTGCCTAAAGAATCGAGCGTTCCAAAATATCTGGCGGTCAACGCCGACGAAGGCGAGCCCGGCACTTTCAAAGACAGGCAGATTCTCGAACTCGACCCGCACCTGCTGCTCGAAGGCATAATGATAGCATGCCTCGCGGTCGGCATCCATACCGCTTATATCTATATAAGGGGCGAATATAAAAAGGCTTTCGACAGGATCGAAGCCGCGATCGCCGAATGTTACGCGAAAGGTTTTCTTGGAAGCGATATCTTCGGATCGGGCTATGAGATCGATATACACGCTCACGCAGGCGCGGGCGCATATATCTGCGGCGAGGAAACGGGACTCATCGAATCGCTCGAAGGCCATCGCGGACAGCCGAGACTCAAACCTCCGTTTCCCGCGTTATCCGGGCTTTTCGCCGGACCGACCGTCATAAATAACGTTGAAACGCTCGCCTGCGTCCCTGAAATAATATCCGGCGGCGCAGAAAAATTCGCGGCGCTCGGCACTCCTAAAAACAGCGGAACGCGCCTTTTCGGAGTTTCCGGCGACGTCGAAAAACCCGGCGTTTACGAGCTCGAGCTCGGAATAAGCGCACGAAAGCTGATCTACGACATCTGCGGAGGCGTCAAAGGCGGTGGAAAGCTTAAAGGCTTTATCCCTGGCGGGCTCTCGGCGCCGATAATGACGGCTGACGAGCTCGACACGCCTCTCGACTTCGACTCGCTCGCAAAAGCGGGATCGATGGCCGGTTCCGGCGGGGTTATCGTCATAAGCGAGCATCAGAGCATACCGAAGATCGCGGCGCGGACAGCCGATTTTTACGCCCACGAATCGTGCGGACAGTGCACGCAGTGCCGCGAGGGCACCCGCTGGGTCTCGCAGCTGTTCAATAAAATTTACCGCGGCGGCGGCCGCAGAAAAGATATAGACCTTATCCTCGACGTGTGCTCGAATATGATGGGCCAGACGATCTGCGTCCTATCCGACGCCTGCGCGATGCCCTCGATTGCATTCATAAAAAAGTTCCGGCACGAATTCGAGGCACTGACGGGGGAATAAATTTTAGTGGAGAACGGAAAGTGGAGAGTGGAGAGTTTTGGAAATTTTAAATTTTATTCTTCGTTATGAAAAAAATGAACTATAAAATTTCAAAATTCGTATTTCGTATTTCGAAAATTCAAAATTCAAAATTCCTTTAGTTCTCAACTCTCCACTCTGAACTCTCAACTTTAAAATGAATTTAAAAGTGATTAATTATGGCTAAAATAATAATTGACGGAAACCAGATCGAAGCGGCTTCAACCGACACTATCCTCACGGCCGCAACGCGCGCCGGGATCGATATCCCGCACTTCTGCTATCATCCGGAACTTCAATACGCCGGCTCCTGCCGCATGTGCATGGTCGAGCTCGAAAAATCGCCGAAACTCGTGACAT
>MGFH01000066.1 GCA_001791795.1 Candidatus Wallbacteria bacterium GWC2_49_35 | reverse complement strand
CCCACGTTTCTTCGTCTATAATAAAATCCGCGACATGACCGATATCGCCGTCTAAGGCTTGTATGTAACTACCGCTCACGGCTTTGGTGCTTCGCAGATTAGGATCCCACACTTTTTCGCTCCGGGCTTGTTCGCTCCACTTTTCACGATCGCGCAAAATGTCGGGATATGCTCCCCACATGTGTTGGCCGCCCCAATAAATCGGCCATCCATAATAACCGTAGTAGGTCTCCTCAAACTGCAAAGAGACGGGCTTGTCCGTATCTAAAGACGGGCTGTCCTCTATTTGCTTCCTGGTCAAATTCACGGATATCTGCTGCTCTTCTTTCATTACTGCGACCAGTGCGTATGGGGAGATCAGTACCTGCCTGCTAGTAAGCCAGTCTCCGGTATCGACGACCAGATAGCGAATTGTCCAGTGATAATCATCAAAGTAGAATTCTTTGACTTTCCCTATTTCACCGTCAAGACTTTTTAATGTAAAACCGTTCAGCATTTTGCTTTTAACCAACATTATATCACTCCTTTCCTAACTACAGAATAAACTTAATATTCTGGTTCATGGTTCATGGTTGTAATAAACCTTTTGCTCCGGCGGACTCTTTCGTCATATGTAGCCTATTTGTCGCTGACCTCGACGAAAAGTTTGGTGCCTTTATCGAGTTCGACGTGTTTTCCGTGTACGAAAATGCCGCCGACGAGCCCGATTGGACCGAGCAATAAAAATCCGGCCGCGGAAGCGCCTATTGCGTAGCCTTCCTGTTGATTGATCTTCGCTGCTTGTTCTCCCAGCTCGATAGGAACACGGTTACCTTTTCTATCCACCACATAAAGAAAATTTAATTTGATTCTGGCGTTTCGTCCGAAATTTCCCGGTCCGCGAATTTCGCTGATCTGGGCCTGCGCAGTCGCTCCCTTTGATATAACAGTTTTTATTCCGACTTTTACGGGATTGACTACTTTGAATTTAACCATTTCTCCCTGTTTGCTGCTCCTCGACGAAAGATCTTCCTCGAGGCTTAGCTTCACCAGAGTTCCCGCCGGCGGGTTATTAGTCGCCGCCGCCAGAAAATCAAAAGAAGAAAAGATAAAACTAAAAATGATAAAACTAATTAAAAGTCTTTGTTTCATTTAATTACTCCTTGTGTGCAAATACTTAGGCTGATAATGTTCTGAATCTTTACGCGTCGAATTATTACTCTTCACTTTAACATCGTTATCTTGTAAAACGGCGGCCCCGTTTTTTTGAGCCATTATCAATTCGCCGGCTTCGCTGCGCGAGATCCAAACGCCATATCTGGCCTGACAATGATAAATGACATAACCTTCGAGCGACATATACTTCGCCTCATACGTAAACGCCTTTACACCCGTGAGATCGGGAATAGACATATTGGCGGCGGCGAAAACATTCGATGAAAAAATTAAGGCCGCGCTGAAAACTATAAACACGATGATGAATTTAAAACCCTCAATTTCTTTTAACATAATTAGTCTCCTTTACTTTCAAATTTTACCTGTGGCCTTATCTGACCGTGATTTAACATATTATCCGTCTTTCGTCCGTCACCTCCTTATTGACCGCTCTCCAGACGGAAAGTAGCGGCGGATTCCCGGTGTATTTATTGCGCCGGCGCGTTAATACGCATATTTGCCATTGTTACCGAAGCGTTAAGAGCAAGAGCCATGCCGTTTAAAGATCTATCACGCTGCATATCCTTAAATATATAAAGAACTTAACGACCTGAAATTAATTATATTACGATGATTATTTTCACGTTTCACCAAACATTCGCCGGAGCCGCAATCTATCGCATAATAATTATTGAGATATGAAACTACGACGCGGATTTCCTCGAACAATTTTTCCGGAGAATTTGTTTTTTTATATAAGATTCTGTCTATTTTTTTTATGACGTCGGATATAAGATAAAAAGCTATCCAGGAAGGAGTATTCAGCATTCGCTCGAAATATTTCTTAATTATTTCAAGTTCGAAAACCGAGCCGCAGTCTATACGGGCGGCGAGCGTCTCGATCTCGTCAAGATTGGCCGGCCGTTTAACCCCGGGAACAACGCTCCCCGGAGGACAAGGTTCACCTGCAATATCCATTTTCCAACTCCTTTCAAGTTAAAAACAATTAATTCAATAAAATGCATTCGCATTTCCATCTGTGTCCCGCAGCAGGATCACTTCGCGCTTTAGTTTTATTGTTCATTTTTTATTATAACTTTCAGAGCGTGTTCATTCATTGAATCTGTGAACACGTCGTATGCCCGCATGGCGTTGCCCAGCGAAAAACGGTGACTAATAAGCTGTTTCAGCTGTAGATCGCCCGAAGGAGCGATCTTTAAAAGGGCAGGGATCGTAACGGTGTCGACCAGATGCGTCGTGAGCGTGACGTTACGCGACCACAGTCTGTCCAGGTTCAGCTGAACGGGTTTAGCGTGAACGCCTATATTGGCGATATGCCCGCCCGCCGCCACGATGGCCTGGCAGATGTCGAAACTGACCGGAATTCCGACGGCATCTATCGCGACGTCCACGCCTCTGCCGCCGGTGAGCGCCATAACTTTTTCAGAGACTTTTGCATCCCTGCTGTTAATGATATCCGTCGCTCCGAACTTTGAGGACATCTCCAGGCGGTTGTCGTCTATATCCATAATGATGACCCGCGCGGGCGAATAAAATCGCGACGCAATAAGCGACGCCAATCCGAACGGACCCGCGCCGACGATCGCCACGGTGTCGCCCGGTTTGACGCGTCCTTTGAGCACGCCGCATTCAAAGCCGGTCGGCAGAACATCGCTTAACATTACGAACGCTTCTTCGTCCGCCCCGTCGGCGATAATATGCAGACTATTGTCCGCGTATGGAATACGGACGTATTCGGCTTGAGTTCCGTCAATGGTGTTTCCGAGCATCCAGCCGCCGCCGTTCCCGCAGTGGGAGTACATTCCGCGCCTGCATTCGGGGCATTTTCCGCACGAAGTTACGCACGATATCAGCACATGATCGCCGGCTTTGAAGTTCGAAACGCCCGCGCCCGTTTCTTCGACGATCCCTACGCCTTCGTGCCCGAGCGTTCTGCCATTAGCGACCGAGGACATATCGCCTTTCATGATGTGAAGGTCCGTTCCGCAGATCGTGGTATTAGTTATTCTGACGATGGCGTCTGTAGCGGAGGCGATAGCCGGCCTGGCCTTTTCCTCGAGCGCGCGTCTGCCGGGGCCGTGATATACAAGTGCTTTCAATTTATAAGTCTCCTTTTCATTCAAGTTCTTTAAAGACTTCCTTCGTTAAATAGCTTTATGAGAATGTATCGTGACGAAAAGGGCTTGATTATCAGAATAATCGATAGGAATATCGATCAGCACAGGTTTATCCTGCTGCAGGGCGTCGGCGAAAATAGCCGGCAGTTCCGCGCTCGATGTGGCCGCGTAACCGACGGCGCCGAACGCGCGCGCATAATCGACTAAATTTACAGTTCCGAAATCGACTCCGCTTTTTCGCTGATATTTGATCATTTCGCCTTCTTTGACCATGTTAAAGCCGCCGTCGCGCCATACGCAGTGAATTATCCGGCAATTTTCCCTGACCGCGGTTTCGAGTTCCATACCGGAAAATAAAAAACCGCCGTCGCCGGAAAGTGAAATGATTTTTTTCCCGGGACATGCAAGGCTGGCCGCGATCGCCCAGGGCAGGCCCACTCCCATAGTCTGCTGGCCGTTACTCAGCAGCAGCTGCCGGGGATTATAAACGGTAAAGTAGCGCGCCATCCACATATATACGCTGCCGGCGTCGCAGGTCACTATGGTGCCGTCGTTAACGATCTGTCTTAACGCATGTATAAACTGGCGGGGATGTATCAACGCCGAATGGCCCGCGACCGGCAATTCCGACTGCGCGATCATTTCATCATGAAATGGTTTCGCGTGCTCCAGGCCCTCGGATTTTTGAACCGAGCCGGCCAGAAGTCCGGCGAGTTCGGTAATGTTTCTTTCTATATTTCCGAGCAATTCGTAAAGCGGCTGGTAGCAGAGGCGGATCTTAGCGGGCATATAATCGATATGAATAATTATTTTATCGTGATCGAAATTCCATAATTCCGGATCATATTCAATCTCGTTAAAGCCGACCGCCAGTATCACGTCGGCTTTTTCCAGAAGGCGGTCGCCCGGCTGATCATGAAATAAACCCACGCATCCGACGGCGCATCTTATCAGATTGTATGAAACAACGCCGACGGCTTGAAAAGTGCAGGCGGCAGGAAGCGGGTATTGTTCCAATAAACCCCGGATAGCGGAAGCGTTATCGGGGCGGCTGGCCTCTTCGCCGAGCAGTAATACCGGAAATTTTGCGTTCAGGACGGCATTGCAGACTGTTTGCAGCGTTTCCGAAAAAGAAGTGCCGAACTGGATCGGCGGTTGTTGTAATATGACGGGGTAATCTATAAGTTCTCTTAAGATATCCTGCGGAATGCTTATAAAACATCCGCCGCTGCGCGGGTATACAGCCTGCCGGAAACAGTTGGCGACCACTTCGCCGATCTCTTCGGGCATGCCGATCTGCACGCTGAGTTTGGTCACGGACTTCAGCAGCGCGGCGTTGGAAGCGGCCTGATGGGATTCTTTTAACATTAAACTGCGCGAAACGTTACCGCCGATAGCCACTACCGGATCGCCTTCCGTAGTGGCCGTCAATAAGCCGGTGGCCATGTTGGCTACGCCCGGCCCTGAAGTTACCAATACCACGCCGGGTTTGCCGGTCAGGCGTCCGTAAGCGGCCGCCATAAATACCGCATTTTGCTCATGACGGCAAACGATCAGGCGTATATGAGAATCTAATAATGCGTTATATACGCCGTCGATACTGGCGCCCGGAATTCCAAAAATAAACTCAACCTTCTGCGCTTCCAGGCATTTCACCAGGTACGCGGCCGCGTTCAGCACCATAAAAGTTCCTCCTGATTTAATTTTCATGATTTATAAATTCAGAGATATTTTAAGTAGAGATAATTCAAGCAGAGATGTTTTTAAATAGAGACGTTTTTAAATAGAGACGTTTTTAAATTTAAAAACCTTAATTCATCGCGGCAATAAACAAGCAACTTCCGTGCCGAAAACAAAACGCATTAAAGGCATTTCAAGGTTTCGAAATATTCATGGCGTGATAACGCTTAAATGAGAGGTGTTATGAGAGGCCGAAAAGTATTAAAACTTTATCGTGCCGTTAGTATTTAAATAAGAAGCGATATTCGAAATTAAAAATCAGCGTTTCATAATATCGCCCGGACTGATGCGGTTCAATTAGAGGAGCTCATATTTTTTTAGTTTTCGCCATAATGTCGTCCGGCTCATCTTCAGTCTCTTCCCTGCTTCGGTTTTGTTATTGCCGGCTTTTACAAGCGCTTCTTTTAAAATTTCCTTTTCTCCCGCGGACGGCGATATCACGGCGGAATCTTTTTTTACAGATGAAACTGAATTTTCCTCCGGCTTATTTTGATCCGGCAATTCATTCATACCGTATTTTTTTAGTTTTCGCCATAGCGTGGTATAATCTATTTTCAGCTCGCGGGCCGCCATCGATTTATTGCCGCCGCATTTTAAAATAGTTTCTTCTATAAATTTTTTTTCGTTGGTATCGATATATATTTTATCCGGCTTCGCGTTTATTTTTTTATCCGGTTCAATATTGCGAAACGCTTCATTTTTTTCGGGATTTTCGCCGCAAAGCCTTTCCGCCGTTGATATGTATTCGCAGGCCATATGTTTCATTTGCAATATTGCGTCATTGCAGAAGATATATGCGCGTTCCATAATATTTTTGAGTTCTCTGACATTGCCCGGAAAATCATATAATTTGAAGAACCGCGAAACGTCCTGCGAAACATAGCTGACATTTTTATTATATTTTTCATTGAAATGATTGATGTAATATTCAGTTAAAACTTCGATGTCCTCCTGCCGGTCTTTCAGCGGAGGTATGTTTATACTGACTATCTTCAGTCTGAAATATAGATCGGCCCTGAATTTGCCTTCGGCGACGAGCTTTTTAAGATCTTTGTTGGTCGCCGCCACTATGCGGACGTCGGATGTCATGGTTTTATTCGAGCCTACCGGTTCGAATTTTTTTTCTTCTATTATCCTCAATATTTTTACCTGAAGATTTAACGGCATTTCGCCGATCTCGTCGAGAAAAACCACTCCGCCTTCGGCCGCGGCGAACTTGCCCTGCTTATCTTTGTCGGCGCCGGTGAACGCGCCCTTAACGTAGCCGAATAATTCGGATTCAAGAAGGTTTTCGGGCAGCGTTCCGCAGTTGACGACGACGAAAGCCTTGTTTTTCCTGTTGGAAATATTATAAATAATTTTCGCTATAAGATTTTTACCCGTGCCGGAAGGGCCTTCTATGAGAACGTTGCAGTCGGCTTCCGCGATAGTCTGCAGCGATTCGAATATTACCTGCATCGCCGGGCTTTTTCCGATGATATCGTTGTATGAATATTTTTCGGTGAGTTCCTGGCGGACCGATTTAATTTCACTTTCCAGTTCTTTTTGTTTCGTGAAATCGTTTATGAGCATGAAAGCGCCATTATAAATTCCGTTATCATCGAATGTCGGCGACACCGTCATGTTCACGAAAACGTTATGGCCGTTTTTATGTATCATCTGTGAATTATAACTGGTTTTTTCTCCGATGAGACATTGATCAATTACCGAAACAAATAAATCGGCATGTTCGCTGGCGAAGAATTCCAACGGTTTCTTTTCGATTATTTCTTCTTTTGAATATCCTAATATTTCGCATACCCGGTTATTGACGAATATGGTTTTTTCAGTTTCGTTTATAGCCCAGTAGCCTTCATGAGAAAGTTCGAGCAGCTGCAATTTATTATGTTCGCTTCTGAGCAATTCTTCAGCCGCTTTTTTCTGCAGGGTTATATCTTTATAATATCCGATACAATTCGATGGAATTCCATTATCGTCGAATTTTATTATGGCCTCGTCGCAAATGTAAATAATTTTACCGTCGGGGCGTTTTATGCGATATTCTATATTAAAATTCTTGTTTTTAGAAAAAAGATCGAAATAATGGCTGTAATAATATTCCTGGTCGTCGGGATGTATTAGCGATTTTATTAATTCGGGAGTAATTTTTTGGTGCTTGATCCCCATTATTTCATAACAGAGTTCAGACCAGCTTATTTCGCCGCTCACAAGATCGCACTCATAACTGCCTATGTGAGCCACGCGATGCGCCTCCATTAAGTGCAATTCGCTTTTCATCAGTTTTTTTTGAACAAATAAATAATCCGTCGCATCGTAGAAAATCCAGACGGTCAGCTGCCCTTCTATAAGCATTCGGGATATATCGACGTTCCTGATCCCGCCGTTTTTTCTATGCAATAAAAGTGAAACGAAACCCAGGCGTTTATTGACAAAATTAGATTCAAAGACGTTCATTATGGTTTCAAAGCCTTCTTTGAATAAAGTATCGAAGAATTCTTCCGGAGAGTTAAAATCATTTTGCGAATATCCGCTCAGCTCTTCAATATGCGAATTAATGAATATTTTGTCGTTTTCACACAGTATGGCTCCGGCCGGCATATTCTCGATGACGTGGCGGAAGCGTTTTTCCAGCCGCGAAATTCCTTCGGCCTGTTGTTTGCGCTCGGTTATATCGCGAACCAGAACTATAAAAAGACAATCCGGCTCGTTGTGATCGCCCCTGGCGGAGATGGAAAGCTCATACCATTTTACGCCGCCCGGAATATCAAGGCAATATTCGACCCCGCTGCAGCGGCCGCACTTCGAAGCTTTCAGCAGCGCGTCCATAATTATCCGGCTCGCTTCTTCGGGCATGATCTCCGGGACT
>MGFH01000065.1 GCA_001791795.1 Candidatus Wallbacteria bacterium GWC2_49_35 | reverse complement strand
TTATGTCCTTCACGCCGTCCCCGTTGAAATCGGCGAATATGAGATCGTTCGTCCAGGTCGGCCATACGAGGTTCCAGATAAGTTCGCCTTCGGCGTTGAAAATAAAAACGGTCGAATGCGACACGCATGTGACTCGCGGATTGACCGACCGCACGATTATCTCCATCGTTCCGTCGCCGTCGATATCCTCTTCGCATATACCCATAGTGGAAGTTTTATAGGTTTTTTCGCCGATCTTCAGATTGTCGCGGCTTAATTCATATTTTTTAGCGGACTCTTCGTAATTGTTCTTTTCGTCGGCGGCCATCGCTTTTCTGCGCCTGACGGCGTTTTCCGCGCCGGGCGGCGTGTCGATCTTTTTCCATAACTGGTCCAGTACGACAGTCTGGCCGGC
Organism: Candidatus Wallbacteria bacterium GWC2_49_35; assembly: GCA_001791795.1. GTDB lineage: Bacteria > Muiribacteriota > UBA9980 > UBA9980 > UBA9980 > UBA9980. The sequence goes on along the minus strand of MGFH01000065.1, from coordinate 13,457 downwards.
CGCTACGCCGCTCGTTTCGAAAATCAGTTCGTTGCGCGAGTCGCCGTTGACGTCTTCAACGGCCAGGCAGGAAGGATAAGTATTGACGTCGTGCCTGTAGGTTTCAATGAGCCCGTAGCCGATAGAATTGGCGTCTTCGGTGAGGAACCTGTCGTAATCAGGCAGGTTGACCGCTACTTCAGAGCCGGGCATGGACGGAAATGCGGAGCTGTTTCCGCCGGGCGCCGGGACGCCGCCCTTCTGAGCGGAAGCATACTGCGGAGCAACTACCAGCACGGCGATAAGAACAAGAGCGGCAATAAGTTTTTTTAACAAGGATAAAGCCTCCGTTCATTATTAATTTAGTGGAAATAAGCCATTTACAGATATAGAAAAATCATAGTTCATTCAATTTCTTTTGTCAGCAGGTATTTTCTGCTCGTCATAAACGGCGGGCTCTGTTCGCGATACCTGCGTGAAACCGGTAGCCGAAAATGAAATCGAGCCTTCCGGCCAGTTAAGGTCGATGACCCAGTCGTATTCGGTAAGTTTTTTATTGGCGGTTTTTCGGGGGTTGGATCTTTCGACGTGGCCGACCGACATATCGAGCGAGCAGTCTTTCCAGTCGACATCTATTTTGAGATTGGATACGTTCTGAAATGTGAGCGTGGACGGAGATATGAGGAATTTATAGTTTTCCCCCTCGCCGCATATCCAGTCGTGGATGAAGTCGAGGTCCAGTATCAGTTCGAATTTTTCGGCGTCGAGGCGGATCGCGTGAATGTAATTGTCGTGCCAGTCGATGCTGCTGAAATCGCGTATCGAATATTTTGTCTTAACTGCGGCTTTGGCCATTTTACATACCTCCGGCGTAAAAGAACTTAAATTACGAGCGTTCGGGCGCTTCTTGGCTTCTTAAATTAATTATATAACAGATAAAAACAAAAATCAACTAAATATTATTAATTTTGAATATATTTGAACATATTCTTTTATTTTGAAAAGATGTATGATAAAATTAAAATATACCCCGACGGGTGCGGCAAAAATGTTCGTTGCCCCGAACTTCTTTATTTACAGATGTTAAACGAATATGACCCCAAAATTTTTATTGAAGGATTCTGAATTCTAATTATGAGAAAAAACGTAACGGGCGGAACTATAGTCTGGTCGAAATCTAATGCGGGCGAGTTATTTCCATTCGTAGCGACCCCGATGACCTTCAGCGTTTCCAAAAAGTTCATAACTTCACTTTTATCACCGTTCACAAAGAATTTTGGTATAAATATTGCCGGTTCGCTCCCATTCGGCCTTGTGGCGGGGCGTATTTACGTCAATATGAATTTCGCCGCCGCGCTCGTAAGAAAAGCCACATTTTCGCTGAAAAGCGATTTTTCAGAACTTTTCGGCGGCGACTGCGGGGAACTCGCGCGCGCGCTGGAGATATTGAAACACGCCAACGGAAGCGGCGTCGATTTTTCATGGATCAAATTCATATCGCGCCTTCCTTATATGGCATTTCATTTCGCCGCGAAAAACTTTTCCGCGAAGCGTTTTGAGATCGACGGCGAATTGATCGAAACTCTCGAAAAATATTACGCGGCAGATTTCAAGAAGTATCCGGCGCCGGATCTTTTACCCGTTATAGATCGTCTTTCGTTGCTTCTCGAAAAAACGACCGAAAAGGCCTGGCCGGCGGTCCTCGGGGCGATGATCGCAAACGCATGGGTCTTCGCGATTTCTGGAAGCGAACGTGCGAACGTCCTGCTCGCGGGATCGGGCGGCATGGCCAGCGCCGAATCCGGAACTTCTCTTTTGAAACTGGCCCTGAGCGCGAAAAATTCAGGTCTTTCGGAAACGCTCGCGTCATTTGAAGAGTTCACCGCGGCGGCGCGGGCCCTTGAAACTAAAGACAACGGCCGTGCCTTTTTATATAATTTCGAAAAATTTATGCGCGTCCACGGCCACCACGCGCCAGGAGAAGTTGACGCAGCGTGCCCGCGCTGGCGCGAAACGCCGGACCGCATTTTTTCGATCGTTAAATCGTATCTTGCGCGGGGCGGCATTAAAGAAACGCTTGATTCGCTCGAGCGGCTCCGCGCGCAAAACAAGGCGCAAGCACGAAAGATCATTTCCGGATCGAAGTTGGGACCGCTGAAAGGTCTTTTCAGAGCTTTTATTTCCACGGCCTCAAACGGCCTGGTTTTCCGTGAAAATTACAAGAACCGCCTCGTGATGATGATAGACATAATAAGAAAGGTATTGCTGGAAGCGGCCTCGCGCCTTCTGGCGGCGGAAGTTATAACCGAGCGAAATGACATATTTTTTATGGACCTGGCCGAGCTTCAAGTTTTACTCGATGGCGGAGGCGGCCATGTCAAAGATAATATTTCACGGCAAATAAATATCAGAAAAACGGAATATTCTAACTGCGAAAAAGTCGATCCGCCGTCCGTTGTCATAGGAGATTTCGACATTGCGGCAGCGCTCGAAAAAATTGAAAATGGTCTTTCGAAAGAAAAATCCGGAATTCGGCTCGCGGCCGGCCCTGTTGATACGGCCTCTGAAGGAAGCGTTTTTAAAGGGATCGCCGTCAGCGGGGGGATCGTCACAGGCCCGGCCCGGGTCGTTAAGTCGGCCGAAGCGGCTGAAACCGTAGGGCACGGCGAAATACTGGTCGCTCCGTTCACCGATCCCGGCTGGACTCCATATTTCGTAAATGCCGCCGGGCTTGTCACCGCCCTTGGCGGCCCGCTCAGCCACGGAAGCATTATCGCCCGCGAATACGGCATACCCGCCGTGGTCAACGTGAAAAATATCACGACGCTTATCAGTACCGGGCAGATGATCAGGGTCGACGGGTATAAGGGAACCGTCACCGTGCTTTGAATCGACCGTTTTCTAAAAATTTCAAATGACGCCCAAGATAACTTTTGAAAGTTTTCATGCGTTCGTCAAGCGTTTTGCGCTTGACAAAACAACTCTCATATGGTAAAATAACATTATACAATTTTTAAACAAAAGGTGATAACATGAGAATATAATCCCTCTACATAACGGAAAAAATTATAAACCGCGGCGCGTTTATCTTCGCAGCGGCTGTTGATTCTTTTTCCGGCGGGATTATATTCGGTTAAAACATATAATATTTTTTGAATATTATAATTAAAATAAACTTCAGAAGCACTCATAATTGTTTTTGGAGAAGTTCATGAAAAATCCCTGCCGGATCAAAACGGGAGGGATTTTTATGTTGAAAATAAGTTTTAATAAAATAAAAAAATATTACGGCGACAGGCTTTTATTCGAATGCGGAAGCCTCGCGATATATTCGGGCGAGAAGGTTGCCGTCGCCGGTATAAACGGCGCCGGAAAGACCACGCTGCTCGATATTATGGCCGGAGTAACGGCGCCGGACGAGGGAGTCGCCTACATACGCGGCGAGGTTTCTTACGCCAGGCAATTGGAGGATGATCCGGGCTTCAAAGACTCAGGCGCGATCTGCGGCCGCACCGCAGCCGAATTTGGCGCTCCTGCGGATTATGAGACCCATCTCAGCGGCGGCGAAAAGACCAGGAGAAGGGTTGCAGCCGCGCTGGAAAACGCAGGCGACATATTGATACTCGACGAGCCGACCTCGAATCTTGACATAGGAGCGATCGAGCTTCTTGAAAAAAAACTGCTCGAATTCGACGGCACGCTGATCATCGTTTCACACGACAGGATGCTGCTCGATAAAGTTTGCACACGGGTGGTCGAGATCGAAAACTCTAAAATAAACGATTTCGAAGGCAACTTCGCGTCGTATGAATATCAGAAAAATCTGATATTCGAGCGCGCCCGGTTCGAGCACGAAGATTATGTTTCCGAGAAAAAACGCCTGGAAAAAGCTGTGGTCGATAAGAAACAAAAATCAAAGGAAATGAGAAAGACGCCGAAGCGCATGGGCAATTCCGAGGCGCGTCTGCACACGAGAGGAATCAATTCGAAGAAAAAGAAACTTGACGGCGCAGCCGAAGCCCTTAAATCGAGGCTGGCGCAGCTGGAAGTCAAGGAAAGACCTTACAGGCCGCCTTCGGTCCGTGTAAGCGTTCCGGAGCACGGCCGCGTACACTCGCGCGCGGTCGCGTCGTGCGATTCGCTGACGAAGAGTTTCGGCGGTAAGATCATTTTCGACGACGCGCGCTTCGAGCTGCCTTCGACGGCAAAAACCTCGCTGGTCGGACCGAACGGCTCGGGGAAAACGACGCTCGTGAAAATGATCCTCGAAAGAAGCGGCGGGATATGGGTGTCGGAACGGGCACGGACAGGATACTTCGGCCAGGGATTCGAGACGCTCGATCCCGAAAAGACTATACTGGAAAATGTCCTGGTTTCTTCGGTCCATTCGGAAACGGCCGTGCGAACGCTCCTGGCCTGCATGCTTTTCCGTCGCGAAGAGGTTTATAAAAAAGTTTCGCTGCTCAGCGGCGGCGAGCGAGTCAAGGCTGCGATCGCCAAAATTCTGCTCGGCGAGTTTAATTATCTGATCCTCGACGAGCCGACAAACTATCTGGATGTTTTTTCGCTCGCCGCGCTCGAAGAGTTACTGGCAGATTACGACGGCGGAATGCTTATATGTTCCCACGACCGCAGGTTTATCGACGCCGTTGCCGATCGGACGCTTATAATGGATGAAGTTACTAAAAAGATAATAACTTACGAAGGCAGGTACGCAGACTACATCAACAAGCATCTTAATAATGATTTCTCACCCCCGGCCGGGTACAAATTGATAGATCAACTTTAAATACGAACTAAAATAATTTTTAAAAATTTTCCGTGCCCCTTAAAATTAAGACCAGTCACCAAACCGCGCCCCGAAATGCCGTAAAATCTTAATTTAATAAAAATAAATATCGATTTTACTTGACAAAACAAAGATTTTTTACTATAATAATACGAAATTTAAGTTATTTCATCGCTAAAAGGTATTAAAAATATCTTTCGGAAGCGTACATTATTGAGCGATCAATAATGTTTTTTATTCTCTATTAAATAATTTAAATTTATTCTCAAAATCTTGGGAAAATAACGGCAAAAAGGAGGATATTAATGCCGACGATTAACCAATTGATCAGGATGGGGCGCAAAGAAATCAAAAACAAAACCAAATGCCCCGCAATGAATGAATGCCCTCAGAAAAGGGGTGTTTGCACAAGGGTGTGGACGATTACGCCTAAAAAACCTAACTCGGCTTTACGTAAAGTCGCGAGGGTAAGACTCACCACCGGCATAGAAGTTACAGCTTATATTCCCGGTGTCGGCCACAATTTACAGGAACACTCGATCGTTTTAATACGCGGAGGACGCGTAAAAGACTTACCGGGTATCCGTTATCACATTGTACGCGGAGTTCTCGATACCGCGGGCGTTGACGGCAGAAGGCAGAGCCGCTCGAAATATGGCGCTAAAACACCTAAAAAGTAATCTAAGCTAAGACGGAGGATAGCGATAATGGGTAGAAGAAAAGAAGCTCTTAAAAGAAAAACCCCGGGCGATCCCATCTACAACGACGTAGTAGTCGAAAAATTCGCCAACGCATTAATGTATGCGGGCAATAAATCGGCTGCGCACAATATCGTTTACGGCGCGCTCGAAATAATGAAAGCAAAAGTAAAAGACAAAGAACCCCTTGAAGTTTTCAAACAGGCACTGCAGAACGCGATGCCGCTTCTCGAAGTCAAATCGAGACGCGTCGGCGGCGCGACCTACCAGGTTCCTCTCGAAATCAGAAAAGAACGCAGCATGGCGCTCGCTTTCCGTTGGATCAAAGGCTACGCAAGAAGCAGATCCGGCCATTCGATGAGGGAAAACCTCGCCAATGAACTTCTCGACGCATACAACAACCAGGGCTCCACGATCAAAAAACGCGAAGACACGCACAGAATGGCAGAAGCCAACAAGGCGTTCTCGCACTTTAAGTGGTAGAATATAATATCATCTTTATAACGAATTACTAGATAGGGCTTTAATAAAAATGAGTAAGACCCAGAAGGAGAAAAACGGGGATCCAATGAGTACCGACATCAATGGTCAGGCCGGAAATTTAATGGACGCTCAGGGCGCGGTAGCCGTCATCGAAGCTGAACTTCAGATCGACGACGTTCAGGCGCTTGCGGAAGTAACCGTTAAATCGGGCACGGCGCCCGTCAAAGCCGAAAGGCCCGCAGCTAAGGTCGCGGAGCCGATAGTCGAGGTCAAGCACATCGAAAAACGTGAATTCGCGCTTGAAAACACTCGCAATATCGGCATCATGGCGCATATCGACGCGGGCAAAACAACGACTACCGAAAGAATATTGTTTTACACGGGCGTGGTCCACAGGATAGGCGAAGTCAACGACGGCTGCGCCACTATGGACTGGATGGTCCAGGAACGTGAACGCGGAATAACTATAACTTCGGCTGCTACAACCACATACTGGCGCGGCAATCGAGTTAATATTATAGACACGCCCGGACACGTTGACTTCACCGTCGAGGTTGAAAGATCGCTTCGCGTATTGGACGGCGCCGTTGCCGTTTTCTGCGCTGTGGGCGGCGTTCAGCCGCAGTCCGAAACGGTCTGGAGACAGGCCGATAAATACAGTGTTCCCAGGATAGCCTATATCAACAAAATGGACCGCACCGGCGCCGATTTCGAACACGCGGTCGAAATGATGAAAACGCGCCTGGGCGCGAATCCGGTACCTCTCCAGCTTCCCTACGGCAAAGAAGAATGTTTTAAAGGCTGCATCGATCTGGTCGAAATGAAACTCTACCTTTTCGACGACTCTACGCTCGGCGTAAAGTATGAAACTCTCGATATCCCGGCCGATCTTTTAGACGCGTGCCAGCATGCCCGCGAATACATGATCGAAAAAGCCGCCGAACACGACGAGAATTTATACCATAAATACGTCGAAGGCGCCGAAATGTCGAAGGAAGAGATCAAGAGCGCGATAAGAAGCGCTACGATCAAAATGATGATAACGCCGGTCCTTTGCGGTTCCTCCTTCAAGAACAAGGGCGTACAGCCCATGCTCGACGCGATAATCGATTATCTGCCTTCCCCGCTCGACGTTCCGCCGGTAACGGGTATCCATCCCAAAACCGACGAACCGCTGACCCGCCAGACGGCCGATAACGAAAAATTCTCCGCGCTCGCCTTCAAGATAATGACCGACCCATACGTCGGAAAATTAACTTATTTCAGGGTGTATTCGGGCGTTTTAAATTCGGGTTCTTACATCTATAATTCCATGCGCGGCACCACCGAACGCATCGGAAGGCTTTTGCAGATGCACGCCAACAGGCGCACCCAGGTCGACAGGGTTTACGCGGGCGATATAGTCGCCGCGGTAGGTTTGAAAAACACCACCACGGGCGATACGCTTACCGACCAGGCTTTTCCGATAGTACTCGAAAAGATCGTTTTCCCCGAACCCGTCATCCACGTCGCCATCGAGCCTAAAACGAAGGCCGACCAGGACAGGCTGGGTACTTCGCTGGCCAAACTGGCCGAAGAAGACCCGACTTTCAAGGTATCGACCAATGAAGAGACCCAGCAGACGCTTATCGGCGGCATGGGCGAACTTCATCTCGAGATCATCGTCGACAGGCTCATACGCGAATTCAGGGTCGAGGCGAATGTAGGCAAGCCGCAGGTAGCGTACAAGGAAACCGTCACCAAAACCATCAAGATCGACGGGCGCTACGTCCGCCAGAGCGGCGGCCGCGGACAGTACGGCCACTGCGAAATCGAAATAAGCCCTATGCCCCCGAAATCGGGAGTAGTGTTCGAAAACAAGATAATCGGCGGAACGATTCCGCGCGAATACATACCGGCCATCGAAAAAGGCGTGCGCGAAGCCGCTGAGTGCGGATCGCTCGCGGGATTCCCGGTTGTCGACATTTGCGTGAAATTGCTCGACGGTTCTTACCACGAAGTAGATTCCTCTGAAATGGCTTTCAAGATCGCGGCGTCAATGGCGTTCCGCGATGGCTGCAAGAAATGCAACCCTATACTGCTCGAACCGTATATGGAGATCGAGGTCGTCGTCCCCGAAGACTACATGGGCGAAGTTCTAGGCGATCTCAGCTCCAGAAGAGGTAAAATAGAAGGTATGGAAATGAGAGGCAACACTCAGATCATCAAAGGGCATGTTCCACTATCAGAAATGTTTGGTTATTCAACTTCATTAAGGTCACTGACGCAGGGGCGTGGAACCTATACCATGCAGTTCGCATATTATGAACAGTTACCTCAGACGCTCTCTGAGCAAATAGTTGAAAGATTTAGAGGAAGATCGTAAATATAATAAGTAAAAATTAAAGAAAATCATTTAATTTTTATGAAAAATATGTTACAATATTACGATTTAAAAAATTCACATTATAAAAAAATAATAAAATAAAAATTCAGGAGGACACATTTAAAATGGCAAAAGAAAAATTCGAAAGAAATAAGCCGCATCTTAACATAGGCACGATCGGACACGTTGATCATGGTAAAACGACGCTGACTTCCGCTATAACCAAAGTTCTGTCGCACATCGGCCTCGCCGAAGCGAAAGACTTTTACGATATCGATAAAGCTCCCGAATCGCGCGAACGCGGTATCACGATAGCTATCGCTCACGTTGAATACCAGACCAAAACCCGCCATTACGCACACGTTGATTGCCCGGGCCACGCGGATTATATCAAAAACATGATCACCGGCGCGGCTCAGATGGACGGCGCCATCCTCGTCGTATCGGCCGCTGACGGCCCGATGCCGCAGACCCGCGAGCACATACTTCTCGCCCGCCAGGTCGGCGTTCCGAGAATGGTAGTTTTCCTTAACAAAATCGACATGGTCGACGATGCCGAATTATTAGACCTCGTAGAACTCGAAATGCGCGACCTTCTTTCGAAATACGAATTCCCCGGCTCTGAAATACCGATAATCCGCGGCTCCGCTCTGAAAGCCATGGAAGACGCCACTGCTAACAATTACGAAAGCAAATGGTGCAAAGCTATATACGAGCTCATGGACGCAGTAGACAGCTATATCCCGCTCCCGCCTCGCGAAACCGAAAAACCGTTCTTAATGCCGGTTGAAGACGTGTTCTCGATCACAGGCCGCGGCACCGTCGCTACAGGCAGAATTGAACGCGGCATAGTAAAAGTCGGCGAAGAAGTCGAACTTGTCGGTCTCAAAGAAAAAAGCACGAAAACGGTCGTTACCGGCGTCGAAATGTTCAGAAAACTCCTCGATGAAGGCCAGGCCGGCGACAACGTAGGTCTGCTCCTGCGCGGCGTCGACAAAGAAGCCATCGAACGCGGTCAGGTCCTTGCAAAACCCGGTTCGATAAAACCCCACACGAAATTCAAAGCCCAGGTTTACATACTTTCGAAAGAAGAAGGCGGACGTCACACTCCGTTCTTCAAAGGTTACAGGCCCCAGTTCTATTTCAGAACGACCGACGTAACCGGTTCGATCGAACTTCCTGACGGCGCAGAAATGATCATGCCCGGCGACAACGTAGCGATCAACGTAGAACTCATTATGCCTATCGCTATGGAAAAAGAACTGCGTTTCGCTATCCGCGAAGGCGGCAGAACAGTCGGCGCAGGCGTCGTTTCCGAAGTTATGAGCTAATATTTGCCAAATCAGACCGTTTAATATAGCCGCGGCCGGCGCGCAGCCGGCCAGGCGGCAGAATGCGAAAGCGCGTACTAAGGAGGAATAAATAAACAATGGCTACTAATAAAATCAGAATATTATTGAAAACCTACGATCATAAAATATTAGACCAGTCAGTTCAGAAAATAGTCAATACGGTTAAAAAGACCGGCGCGAAAATCTCCGGCCCGATACCGTTACCGACCGAAATAAACAAATTCTGCGTTCTCCGCTCGCCGCACGTCGACAAAGATTCGCGTGAACAGTTTGAAATGAGAACCCACAAACGTCTTATCGACATTCACGATCCGTCGCCGGACACAGTTGAATCTTTACAGAAGATCGACCTTCCCTCGGGCGTGAATATCGAAGTTAAGCTTTAATGCGGAGGTGTAGAAAGAGATGAAAAGTTTAGGACTTTTAGGTAGAAAACTCGGCATGACCACGATATTCGACACTAAAGGAAACAGCATACCGGTAACGGTTCTGGTTCTCGGCCCGTGTTATGTCGTACAGAAAAAGACCGTCGCTACCGACGGATACAACGCAATACAGATAGGTTTTGAAAAAGCCAAAGCCAGATTCGAACGCCGCCGCGTAAACGGCAAGGTAGTCAAGAAAATGGTATTCCCGAATAAACCTCTGGCCGGCCATTTCAAAAAAGCCAACATCGAAGCTATGCAGAACCTTATTGAGTTCCGCGTGGAAGATATCGACAAATATCAGGTGGGCCAGGAATTGAAAGCCGACCAGATATTCGGCGAGAACGCACGCGTAGACGTTATGGGCGTATCGAAAGGCCGCGGCTTCGCCGGCGGCGTAAAAAGATGGCACTGGAAAGGCGGCCCGGAAACCCACGGTTCGATGTTTCATAGAGCGGTAGGTTCCATAGGCTCTTCTTCGTCCCCGTCGCGCGTTTTTAAAAACCAGAGCATGCCCGGAAGAATGGGCGGCAAGAAGATCACCGTTCAGAACATCAAAGTCGTAAAGATCGACGTCGAGAAAAACGTTGTTCTGGTAAACGGCGCGGTACCCGGCGTAAAAGGCGGCCTTATCGTATGCAAACAGGCCGTCAGGGCCCAGTAACACGAGCTTAATAAGGAGGATTCGAATAACATGCCTACTTTAGACGTTTTTAATATAGAAGGAAAGAAAATAGACAAAATTGAAGTTTCCGACAGCGTTTTCAACGTGGAACTTCACAAAAACGCGATCTCCGAATGCGTTATACAGGAACAGGCCAACAAAAGACAGGGCAACGCCAAAGCTAAAGACCGTTCGGAAGTTTCCGGCGGCGGCAGAAGGCCCTGGCGCCAGAAAGGCACAGGCCGCGCCCGTCACAGCTCAAACCGTTCTCCGTTATGGAGACACGGCGGCGTGACCTTCGGCCCGGAACTTCGTTCCTACTACTACTCGGTTCCCAAAAAAGTGAAAAGACTCGCTATGCGTTCGATCTTATCCGATAAGGTCCGCGAAGGCGTAGTCTGCGTAGTAGACGCTATAAATCCGAAAGAATTCAAGACCAAACAGATGGCCAAAATACTGGTCAATCTGAAGGTCAACGACGTTAAATCGGTAATGCAGCCCGAAGGCAAAGACAAACTGTCCAACAATAAAATAGAAAAACTCGCGACGAAAAGAGTTCTTGTCGTTACCCGCGAATCAGAAGAAAAAGTTTACCGCTCGTTCAGAAATATCGAAAAAGTGAGAGTTCTTCCGTCGAATTCCATATCGGTATTTCCGCTCGCATGGGCCGAAAGACTTGTTATAACCAAAGACGCTCTTTTAAAAATCGAGGAGGTGTTAAAGTAAGATGGAAAGACTCGCAAGCGACATAATACTTTATCCCGTAGTGTCTGAAAAAAGCGTTATGGGTAAAGAGTTCAACAAATATTCTTTTAGAGTTATCAGAGACGCCAATAAAGTCGAAATCAAAAAAGCCGTCGAAGAACTTTTCAAAGTAAAAGTGGTACGCGTCAACACGATGAAATGCCATCCGAAATTAAAACGCATGGGTGCGCACGCCGGCTACACCTCGGAATGGAAAAAAGCGATCGTAACCCTTAAAGAGGGCGAAAAGATAGCATTCTTCGAAGGTATGTAAGAATCGTTGATTAAAGTTTTTTATATAAATTAAGGAGGAAACAATGGCTCTCAAAAGCTTTAAACCAATTACGCCCGGCGTTCGTTTTAAAACGGTTGCTGACCATTCTCAGCTTACGGACAAAAGGCCCGAAAAAGGTCTCACGAAAAAAATAAAAAGCCACGGCGGCCGCAACAATCAGGGCCGCATTACCGCTCGCTTCAGAGGCGGCGGACACAAAAGACTGTATAGAGAAATCGATTTCACCCCGAGAAAAGACGGCATAGAAGGCAGAGTAGCCTCCATCGAATACGATCCCAACAGGACCGCCTATATAGCTCTGATCAACTACGCTGACGGCGAAAAAAGATATATAATCGCGTCGAACGAAACCAAAGTTGGCGACACGATAATGTCCGGCCACGAAATCGAGATCAAACCGGCTAACACGCTTCCGCTCAGCGACATACCGCCCGGCGCAACCATTTACAACGTCGAAATGAAACCCGGCAAAGGCGCTCAGATTGCCCGCGCTGCAGGTACTTTCGTCCGTCTGATGGCTAAAGAAGGCAGATACGCCGTTCTCAGAATGCCCTCCGGCGAAATGAGAAGATTGCTTCTCGAATGCCGCGCCCAGATAGGCCAGGTATCCAACGTCGAAAACGAAAACATATCGCTCGGTAAAGCCGGCCGCTCCAGGCATATGGGCATTAAACCCCACAACCGCGGCTCCGTTATGAATCCCTGCGACCATCCGCACGGCGGCGGCGAAGGCAGATGCCCCGTTGGAAGGCCCGCTCCTGTGTCGCCATGGGGTACTCCCGCTAAAGGTTACAAGACCAGAAGCAAAAAGAACTCGTCCAACAAATATATCGTAAGCGACAGGCGCAAAAAATCGTAATTTAAGTTTTAAGGGAAAAAAAGATTGAAAAATCTAAATTTTTCCCTTGAAAACTTAAATAAAATTTGTTATAATGATATGCTTAATTGGTTAAAGTAATAAAATATTTAATTCACAAAGGGAGGAAACAATGTCCAGATCGTTAAAGAAAGGCCCGTATGTAAAAGACGACCTTTTGAAAAAGATAAGAACTTTAAATACAACGAACGCTAAAAAAGTCATCAAAACATGGTCGCGCTCGTCGACGATCGTGCCTGAAATGATTCTTCACACGATAGCCGTCTACAACGGCAAAAAACACGTTCCGGTTTATATCACCGAGGACATGGTAGGCCACAAGCTTGGCGAATTTGCGCTTACACGCTTCTTTAAGGCGCACGGCAGCCATACCGAAAGAACAATATCTTTAAAATAGCGGCAAAGGAGTGAACCGAAAATGTTAGTATCAGAAGCGAAACTTCGCGAAAAATTTTACAATCAGAACAGGCAGAACGGCGCGAACAAGCGTTCGAGAAAAGAACTCAAAACCATGTTCAACGCCGATCGCAACAAAAAAGCGGGCGTACGCGCCAGCGCTAACGTCCAGCGCGGCTCGGCCAGGAAATTCAACCGCGTGCTCGATCTTATCCGTAGCAAAGCTTTAAACGAAGCCATAGCTATTCTTAAGTTCACACCTACACGCGCGGCTAGGTTGATAGAGAAAGTCGTATTATCGGCTATGGCTAACGCCGAAAATACCAGAAACTGGGATGCCGAAAATCTTATCGTGCATCGCGCTTATGTTGAACAGGGACCGACGATTCC
>MGFH01000064.1 GCA_001791795.1 Candidatus Wallbacteria bacterium GWC2_49_35 | reverse complement strand
TCATCCCTACCGGCCAGAACCTCGCTAACATCGACGCCGATATGGAAAAGCTCGTTCCCGAAATTCTTTCGAAGCCGAAAGAAGAAATAGCCCTCACGCTCGAAATGCTCGTGCGCGCTTACGATCCCTGCATATCGTGCGCTACGCATATGCTCGACGTTAAATTCATCAACGAATAATTTCCGTTTCTTAGTCAAGTATTAATTTACTCGACTGAAACATCGGACAGACCGGCAGAAAGAAAAGTTTGAAAATCCTTTTCTTTCTGCCGGTCTTTTTTATTGCGCGCGTTCGGGGACGCCGGGATTCGCGCATATAAAATTCTTGATTTCGTACGGCCTCTGTGGTATCATAAAATAAGCGCGCCGGTTGACGCGCGCAATAAAATAAGGCGGTTGTCATGGACTTAAAAACTTTGTTTATTTTGTTTATATTATTCATTTTGGCTATATTTTGCATGAAATCTAGCATTCTGGTTTTCGCCGCGGATAAAGGCGTCAACGAGCTCGCAAAGGCTATGGTCATGATAGGGGCCGACGTTAACGCGAAGAACTCCGCCGGAGAGTCTCCGGTGATATTTGCCAGCGCGAAGCGCAATAAAAGAATGATCAAATATTATATAGAAAAAGGCGCCAGCCTCGATTCAAGGGGCGGCGGGCCGGACTCGCAGTGGACGCTTCTTATGGCCGCCGCGAAAGAAAAAGACATCGACATGGTGAAATACCTCGTTGAAAAAGGCGCCGACGTAAACGCCAGGAACGCCAAGGGCATCAACGCGCTTTACGGCGTCGACGACATCGAAATAGCCCGTTTCCTTGTGGAAAAAGGGACCGACGTCAACGCCGCCGCTCAGAACGGCGCCGCTCCGCTCAAGGTAGCCAGAAATATCGACGTAATTAAACTGCTAATAAAAAAAGGCGCCAATGTCAACGCTAAAACCGATAAAGGCATTTCGCTTCTGGCCGACGCGCTCGAAAAGAAAGAATACGAAAAAGCCAACGTGCTTGAGGCTGCCGGCGCTAAAAAGTGATATTGGCCTTTCCGGCTTCAAACATCAATGATCCCGGCAAAAATTGCTTTAAAAAACATTGAAATTGTTATATAATATTATGAATGAAAAAAATAGCGGAGGTACGTTCATGGCTCAGAACAGAATTGAAATAGAGATCACCAATCTTCAGAAAGCCCTCGATCTGGATGATATAAAAGCCTGTCAGGCGCAGGTCTCGAAATATCACAGTGCGCTTCATAATAAAAGCGGCGCGGGCAGCGATTTTTTGGGATGGCTCGACCTGCCCTCAAAGACCGAAGATAAATTCATCGATGAATTAGAAGCTCTGGCGGCTAATATCAGAAAAAATGCCGACGTTTTTCTGTGCGTCGGAATAGGCGGTTCGTATCTTGGAGCTAAGGCTGTAAATACCGCGTTGAACGAGTTTTTCAGCGATAATTTCGAAAAGGCCGCGCGAAAAAATCCGGTTATAATCTTCGCCGGGCAGAACTTATCGGCCGACTACATGAATTCGCTGTTTAAATATCTCGAGGGTAAGAGCGTTTATGTCAACGTAATATCGAAGTCAGGCACCACCACAGAGCCCGCTGTGGCGTTCCGCGTGATCAAAAAATATATGGAAGAAAGATACGGTAAAGACGTTAAAGACAGGATAATAGCCACCACCGATAAGGCCAGGGGCGCTCTGAAGAAACTCGCCGACAGCGAAGGCTATAAAACATATGTGATACCCGACGACGTCGGAGGCCGCTTTTCGGTGCTGACGCCCGTAGGGCTGCTGCCGATAGCGGTGGCGGGCCATTCTATTAAAAAACTTATCGAAGGAGCGAGATCGTTCGAATCGCTTTCGGCGTGCGACGAGATCATGAAGAACCCCGCGTATATGTATGCGGCGTGCCGTTATCTGCTCTATAAGAAAGGGTTCATGGTAGAGCTTTTGAGCAACTTCGAACCCGCGCTTCATTACGTTTCCGAATGGTGGAAGCAGCTCTATGGCGAATCTGAGGGCAAGAATAAAAAAGGAATATTTCCCGCGGCGGTCGATTTCACTACCGATCTTCACAGCATGGGACAGTATATTCAGGACGGCGAAAGAAAACTTTTCGAGACCTTCCTCATGGTTGAAAAGACTTCAAAATTCGCCATCCCGACCGACCCTGCGAACCTCGACGGCCTGAATTTTCTTGCGGGCAACGACCTGTCGCATGCCAATAAAATGGCGTATGAAGGCACCAGACTCGCGCACCTCGAAGGCGGCGTGCCGAATATGACGATAACGCTTCCTGAATTGAACGAATTTTATCTTGGCCAGCTGATATATTTCTATGAAAAAGCCGTCGCAATTAGCGGCTATATGATCGAGGTCAATCCGTTCGACCAGCCGGGAGTCGAAAGTTATAAGAAGAACATGTTCGCTCTTATGAAAAAGCCCGGTTTCGAAGCCGAGACGGAGCGGCTTAATAAAGTACTCGCGTCGGCTAAGATCGTAAAAGTATAAAGCGTCGAAACCACATCCTTGTTTGGCCGGAGTTATACTTATGATGGAATTTTACAAGTGCCCTGATTGCGGCGCCGAAATGGCCGCCGAAGACGAAAAATGCCCTGTCTGCGGAACTGCGGCGCCGAAAAACGCCGATGGCTCGGATTTTTTCGGTTCCTCCGGATGCGGCGGAACCGGCGCATTCGAAACGCAGCCTTTGCCTCAGCCTAAAAAAAGCGCGTTTGCGCCTCCGCCGCAGGGCGGAATGAGCGACACGGGCGGCCCGGGAAGTTCAGCCGGGCATTATGAATACGGAGCGGTTTCACCGCTGTCGTCGGGTTCTATCGCCACGATGTCTGTTTTCGCAGTAGCGGGCCTGGCGGTAAGCCTTATCGCGGCCGGTATTCTCGCGATAATATTCGTTTTATCGAATGTAGGCATGCGCAGCAACTATCATGGCGACCGCATTTACGAGACCATGTGCGTTCTGCTCGGTTTTTCGTTCGTCGTGGCGTCATGCTTCGCCGGCGCGGGCACAGGGTATAACATCGGCGCTTATATCTGCATGCGCTACAAAATGGTCAGGCGTCAACTGACGATAATTCCTATCAGGGCCATGTTCAGCGCTTATCTGGCGGCTTTTCTCAGCGCCGCCGTCTTTACGCTCATAAGCGGCTCGATAGGCTTGAATTATAGAAACTTAGACATGCTGATTTTTTTAAACGTCGCGACCGGCATCGGGTTATGTTTTTTATTTATGTGGATGGTTTTGCGGTCGGAAAAAGATGCTTAAGCATATCAAAATCGTTTGTGAACGGAGTGAGCATGACTGTAAATACAAAAAAAATCAATAAAAACAAAGTTGAAAGGCTTATTAATTACTGCTTGAAAACCCCGCTTCTCTTCGACGGCGCCATGGGTACGCAGATACAGGCGCAGTGTCCCGATCAGGCTCTTTTCTGCGGCTATGAAGGATTCGGCGAGCAGCTGAATTTAACCGCGCCGCATCTGATCGAAAATATACATTTGAACTATTTGAGAAGCGGCGCCTGCGGCATAGAAACTAATACATTCAGCGCCAACGGCATCGTAATGGGCGAATACGGGATCGGCGAAGACTCGAAAGTTTACGAGATAGCCAGGCGCGGGGCCGAGATCGGCGCCGGCGCGGCGAGATCGTTTGCGGTTAAAAATCCCGGCGAATATTTCGTGGGCGGTTCGATCGGGCCTTCGACCAAACTGCCGGGACTCGGTCATATCGGCTTTAAAGAGATGGCCGCCGCTTACAGGCCGCAGGTCGAAGGGTTGATGGATGGCGGCGCGGACATTCTGCTCGTCGAAACCTGCCAGGACATACTGCAGGTCAAATGCCTGCTTTATGTTATAGGCGAAGTTTTCGCCGTAAAAGGTGAGGCGCTTCCGGTGATGGTATCGCTTACGCTCCAGCAGAACGGCGCGATGCTCGTCGGCACCGACATCGCCGCGATTGCCGCGATATTAAACGATTATGAAATAGTTACCTCCATAGGCTTCAACTGCGCGCTCGGGCCTTTCGAACTTGAAAAGCACGTCGAAACTCTCTGCCGCGCTACGAATAAACTGGTTTCAGCGATGCCGAACGCGGGCCTGCCTGAAAACGTACACGGAAAAACCGTTTACAGGCTTACGCCGGACGAATACGCGGGCTTTATTTCGCGGTTCGTTTCTAAATATGGCGTCAATATCGCCGGCGGCTGCTGCGGCACGACCCCCGCGCATATAGAAAAGGCCGCCGCCGTGCTGGCCGGAGTCAAGCCGGCGGCGCGTCTTAATGAAATCGAACCTTCGGTCTCGAGCGTCTATAATGCCTGGAGCAAAAAACAGGAACCGCGGCCGTTCATTATCGGCGAACGCGCCAACGCCAACGGCTCGAAGGCTTTCCGCGAACTATTGCTGAAGCAGGATTACGATGCCATGCTTGCGGTCGCCAAAAACCAGCAGAACGGCGGGGCGCACGCGCTCGACCTTTGCGTGGCTTACGTCGGACGCGACGAGATCAAAGACATGAACGAAGTTTCGAAGCGTTTCGCCTCCGCCGTGAATCTGCCTCTGGTAATAGATTCTACCAGCCCCGAAGTGATCGAGACCGCGCTTATGAACCATGGCGGCAAGTGCATAATAAACTCGATCAATTTAGAAGACGGCGGCGGCAAATTAAGAATAGTTTCCGCCATGGCGAAAAAATTTAACGCTTCTCTGATAGCTCTCACCATAGACGAAGAAGGCATGGCGAAGACCGTCGAAAAGAAACTCGCCGTAGCGAAGCGGATCTATGATATTTGCGTGAATGAATTCCTGGTGGCTCCGCACGATCTGATATTCGACCCGCTCACCTTCACCATAGGCTCCGGCGACGATACTCTGAGAGATTCGGCGATGGAGACCATCGAAGCGATAAAAATGATAAAGGGAGCGCTTCCCGGCGTCAACACATCGCTCGGCATTTCAAACGTTTCGTTCGGGCTGAAACCGAAGATAAGAGAAATAATAAATTCTGTGTTTCTGAAACACTGCATAGAGGCCGGACTTGACATGGCCATAATAAATCCGGCCGGTTTTCTGGCCTATCACAGGATAGAAAAAGACGACCTCGGGATGGTCGAAAACCTTATATTCAACCGCCGTAACGGTGAAAACGATCCGCTGCTGGACATGCTGAAATATTTCGACAAAAAAATGTCCGAAGGCGCATACGGCCCGGACGCTCCGGATGCCGCGCAAAATTTAAAACTGAGCCCGGCGGAGAAATTGTCGAAGATGGTCATAGACGGCGATAGAAAAGGCCTGGAAGAGGCCGTCGAAAAGCTGTCGGCTGAAATGAAGCCTCTCGAAATAATAAACGGCCCGCTGATAGACGCCATGAAAAAGGTCGGAGAACTTTTCGGCGCGGGCATTATGCAGCTTCCTTTCGTTCTGCAGTCGGCCGAGGTCATGAAACGCGCCGTGGGAATTCTGGAGGCGAAGATGGAAAAAGCGTCATATGAAAAGGCCGGAAAGATGGTCCTGGCGACCGTCGCGGGCGACGTTCACGACATCGGAAAGAACCTCGTCGATATAATTCTTACCAATAACGGTTTCGAAGTATACAATATCGGCATTAAAATTCCCGTGGAGGAAATGATCGTCGCGTGCGAAAAGAACGGCGCGAACGTTATGGGCATGAGCGGACTTCTTGTGCGCTCTACCGAGGTCATGCGCGAGAACCTGCTCGAACTGGAAAGGCGCGGCAAAAGATACGACGTGGTGCTCGGCGGCGCCGCGCTGACTCGCAGATTCGTCGAAGAAGATCTAGCTAAACTTTACGGCGGAAGGGTGTTTTATGCCGAAGACGCGTTCAGCGGCCTTATGATATTGAAAAATATCTGTTCCGGCGGTCCCGCGGCGGGCGGCGGAAGCGTGAAAAGATCCAGCGCCAAGCCCGTCAACGCTATCGCCGGTATTAAGATAAACGCCGCGGCCTGTGAACCGAGAGTTTCCTCGCCCGCCGATATACCCGCGGTCCCTTTTCTAGGCAGACGCGTCATTAAAAACATAGACCCGGCGGAGGTATATCCTTTCATAAACAAAACGACGCTTTTCCGCGGCCAGTGGCAATACCGGCGCGGAAATATGCAAAAAAACGAATATGACAGGCTGATCGCTGAGACGGTCGAGCCGCTTTTCACGAGGCTTACGCAAAAGTGCCGCGCCGAAGGATTGTTCGAACTGGGCGCGGTTTACGGCTACTATAAATGCGTAAGCGCAGGCGAGACCGTGAGAATTTTCGATCCTGAAGATGAAAATAAGATTCTGGCGGAATTCGGATTTCCCCGTCAGAAAGTTAAAAACGGCCTTTCCATAGCCGATTTCATATCGCCCGAAAGTTCCGGCGTAAAAGACGTCATGGGACTTTTAGCGGTGACCGCCGGGAAGAAGGCCGGCGCAGAGATAAAAAAATTATACTCCGGCGACAACTACAAAGATTATCTTCATCTGCACGGCCTTTCGGTTGAAATGGCCGAGGCGCTCACCGAATATATGCATCTTCTGATACGAAAGGAAATGGGCATAATCGATGAAAACGCCCTCGACAATCAGGCTATTGTGCGGCAGAAGTACCGCGGCTCGCGTTACAGCTTCGGCTACCCGGCGTGCCCGGATCTGGCCATGCAAAAGGAACTTTTCAATATACTCGACCCCGGCGAGATAGACGTAGAGCTGACCGAATCTTTCGAGATGACGCCTGAACAATCTACCACGGCTATTATAATACATCATCCAGACGCGAAATATTTCGCGGTGTAGGCGCCGCCGGAAAAAGAGTGAGTATAAGCATAATTTTATTACATTAATCTAACTGTAATTTTATCGGGGTGTGATTTTGATGTTTAAAAAAATTTTGTCGGGTTCGCTTTTACTCGTCTTTTTATTTTCTAACGCTTCTCTCTTTGTGCCGCCGGTTTTAGCGTTCGCTCAAACCGCCGCTACCGATCAGTCTATATCGCTTAAATCCGGATTCAATTTCGTGAGTTTCACGGTCGCGCCTCCCGCCACGCCCTCCGAATTCCAGTCAAAAGATTCAAATATAGAAGATATATACTTATATAGCGCCGCCGCCGGAAGTTTTCTGAGCGTGAGCGATGGAACGCTGACCTCTCTCGCCGTCGGCAAGGGCTATATAATCAAATCGAAGGTTGACACCAGCATCACTATTAACGGCCCGCCGGCCTCTACCGTCGGAGATATAACGCTTAAAAAGGGGTTCAATCTTTTAGGCTTTTCGAAGCTGTCATCGTCTTCGCCGGTCAACGCCTTCACGAAACTGATGAACGCGAGTTCGGCCATAGCCGGAGTTTATAAGTGGAACGCGGCGGCCGGCAGTTTCCTTCAGGTGATACGCGATTCAGAAGGAAATGTCACGATGCTCGACGGCAGCGACCCGTCGCTCAAACCCGGCGAGGCATATTTTGTCAACGTATCGCAGGACACGAAGATCAACTACGACGACGGCGTCAGGCTCACGAAATTCTTCGCCGGTCTTTATACCGACCCGAATTCCGATACCGTCGCGGCCGGCGGTACTTACGACCTTAATAAGGTAAAAGTATACGCGCTTTACTCTGACGGCTCGACCGTAGAAGTTACGTCAGCGGCGGTTTTTACGGCGAACGCCGGAACTGTCTCCGGCAGGACCTATACGGCGCCTAAATATTCCACTACAGCCATTATCAAGGTGTCGTATACCGAAACGGCTTCGGACGTTTCTAAAGAATGTTATTTCTCGCTTGTTATTTCTTCCGTCTCTTCGGGTGCCGTCAAAACAACTTCCTACAGATGCAGCTACAAACTTTCGCCCGCGGCGAAGGTCGTCGATGAGGAAGCGCTCGTCACTTATTCCGTGTCGTCTTCGGAAATAGTCCTGACGGCGTCTTCCGGCGTTTCCATGCCGGCCGCCGGCGACGTATTGATCGGCTATCACGGCGACGGTTATCTAAGGAAGGCGACCGCGGTAACTTCTCAAAACGGAAAGGTGTACGTTTCAACCGTTCAGTCGAACCTCGAAGAGGCCTTTGAAACGCTCGATTACAGTTATAAAGGAAAACTTTCAGCGCTTCAGGCCTCCAGTACGGCCGCTCCCGGAAGTCCGGAATCATACGCCGTAGCGCGTTTCCTTCGTTCGAAGACTGTCATGCCGGCGCCTTCGCCCGATAGAAGCATTATTTCGAAGGACAATCTGAAAAAAATAATGGACAACGTCAGCATAACTGTTTCGCTGACGAAGGCCGATGTTAACTTCGATCCGGTTTTCGAATGCGATATCGAGATCGGCTGGTTCAAACTTAAAAAGTTTTTATTCGTGGTCGGCGGCGATCTCGCGGCCAGCCTGGAATTCTCGGTGGAGGCCAAAGCCAAAGCCGACCTGCCGATTCAATCCGAGATCGAGATATTCCATTCCGCGCCTCACTTTTTCTCGATCGGCCCCGTCCCGTTCTCGTTCGAATGGGACATCAACTGCGGCGTCGACGCGAGCGTGAGCGTCACCGGCAGCTACAATTTTTCAGGCGTGTGGAAGTACGGCGTTCGCGCGGGCGCGCAATATAGCGCCGAAACCGGAACCTGGACGAAGATAAACCAGATAACGAAAACTTCGAGTTCCGAAAATAGTTATGAACTCAAGGGCGCGCTCGAGCTAAAGCCCTACTTTAATATCGGCTTCGCGATAAAGCTCGCCGCGGTGACCGGTCCGAAAATATATCTGGAGGCGTATTTCCTGTTCATCGCCGAAATGACATCCATCGATAAGGTTGCCGTGACGGTTTCGGCGGGCGCGGGCGCGGGCGTGAGTTTCGTCGTGGAGATCCTTTCCTGGACTCTCGCGGAATTCAATTCAGAGCTGTTCTCTTTCGGCTGGAATATATACGAAAAGACCATCGACTTTTTCGTCGCGGCGCCCGTTATAACGCCGGCCGGCGGAAGTTACACCGCGGATCAGACGGTCGAGATAACCTGCGCGACGCAAGGCGCAGTCATACGCTATACCACCGACGGAAGCGCGCCCTCGGTTTCGCTTGGAAATATTTATTCCGGCCCGATAATCGTTTCGCGCAGCATGACGATAAAGGCCGTGGCGTATAAAAGCGCTGCGGTAGCATCGACGACGGCCAGCGCGCAGTTCGCCATCAACGATATTTTATTTCCGGAGACGCCTGAATCCGCCTTCGCTTTTTATTGCACGAAGCACAGCTATGGCACGCAATACTGCGACGATTCATGTTCCGAGTATAAAGCCTACCTGCTTTATGCCTCGGAAACCTCGGTGGTAACGGTACCCGCATCGTGCACCATAAAGGATAAAATAAGAAATGTCATTGAGTTCAATATAACCAACGGAAATCCCGTCATGGCCGTTAAAGTATCCGAAGGAATAACCGGCGTGTATGTACAATCGAACAATTATTTGAAAAAGATAGTTCTGCCGGTCAGTGTCAAAAACTTTGTTTTCTCCTATTGCAACCATCTTAACGATGTATCCATTCCATACGGCGTTACCGCTATCTCCGAGAACGCGTTCAAAGCATGCAAGGGCCTGGCTTCGATCGATATTCCTTCCAGCGTAACCTCGATCGGCGATTACGCTTTCCAGGAATGCGTTTCGCTCAGCTCAGTAACTCTGCCTTCATCGCTTACTTACATCGGATGCAATTCTTTTCTTGGAACCGGCCTGAGGTCCGTGAAGATACCGGATTCGGTCACGTCGATAGGGGCGGCGGCGTTCAACCGTACGAAAGCTCTCGAGGATATAACTTTTTCCATAAACATAAAAACGCTTCCGGAATACACGCTTTCGGAAAGCTCCGTGGCGGAAGTTTACGGGCTGGAAGGTGTTACCTGGATCGGCAAATCCGCTTTCACCGGCTGCCAAAATTTGAAGACTGTATCGCTCGGAAAGGATCTGAACAAAATAGGCGACATGGCTTTTTATAACTGCGAATCGCTCGAGTCGATATATTTTTCAGGCGACGCGCCCGTGCTCGAAGGCGCTATCATTTATCTTCCGAACGCTATTTACTTCAAGGCCGGAACGGCCGGCTGGACGACGCCTACGTGGAACGCAAAGAACTCTTACCAATATTAGCGGTTTGAAGAAAGGTCTCCGGTAAGATAAAAGTGATATTCGAATCGCTCATTCTACGGGGCGTAACTTTGAATAAAATTTTTTCATCGCCGGATAGAAATCGACCGTTAAAATTTATTGACGGTAAAAATCAGTGCTTAGCTTCAAAAATGTTCTGTCGTGCGATTTTTCAGACTCGCCGCGGCGGCATCGAAAGACGCCTTGCCGGTATGGTTTATTCGTAGATTAGAATATTATTTAAAATTAATCAATAAAAAACGAATAAACATTTGAAATTCTTTTTATTTTGTGGTAAAATTAAATTAACTAAATCAAATTATACGGAGGAAATAACATGACAGTAACCAAAAAACCCGCAGTGAAAAAAGTTGCCGCCAAAAAACCCGCAGTGAAAAAAGCCGTTCCTGCAAAGAAAATCGTAGCTAAAAAACCCGTAGTAAAAAAAGCAGCTCCCGCTAAAAAAGTCGTAGCTAAAAAACCCGTAGTAAAAAAAGCGGCTCCCGCTAAAAAAGTCGTGGCTAAAAAACCTGCAGTAAAAAAAGCAGCTCCCGCTAAAAAAGTCGTGGCTAAAAAACCTGCAGTAAAAAAAGCAGCTCCCGCTAAAAAAGTCGTAGCCAAAAAACCCGTAGTAAAAAAAGCAGCTCCCGCTAAAAAAGTCGCCGCTAAAAAATAATCGGAGGATATGATGGCAGTACAGGCAAAGAACGCTAAAAAAACTCCCGCTAAGTCTAAAACCGCTCCCGCAAAGAAAGTTTCTGCCCCCGCGAAAAAAGCGGC
>MGFH01000063.1 GCA_001791795.1 Candidatus Wallbacteria bacterium GWC2_49_35 | reverse complement strand
GGTCACTTTAGGCGACCAGCCAAGGCCCCCCGCTTTTTCGGTGTCGGCCCAGTAATAGGCGGGGTCGCCGGGTTTGACGATGCCGTTGAAAACTGCCTTCCGGCCGGATACTTTATGTTTCGCGAATTCTTTTAAAAGAATTGAAATAGTATCTTTGATGGCGGTTTTAACGCCGGTTCCGCCGTTGAGTATTTCGTGCGGCGATTTCGAAGCCGCGGTTTTTAATATGAGGCCGGCGGCGTCGGATATGTGCAGCCAGTCGCGCGTTTCGAGCCCGGTCCCGAAGAAGGCGATCTCGCCGCCGTCGGGCGCGTTCGCAATTTTATTGCAGGCGTCCCAGAGGAGCTGCTTTTCCAGGCCCTCGCCGTAGAGCGAAAAGAACCTTATGATAGAACATTTGATCGAATAATTTTTGTGGTATGATTCGCAGAGCAGCTCGGCCGCGGCCTTGTTGAAGCCATACGGCGATAAAGGATTTATCTTATGGGTTTCGGATATCGGCTCGTCACCGGTGATGCCGTAAACTGCCGTGGACGAAGGGTAGACCAGGCGCGCGCCCGGGTTTTCACGCCGGAGGTATTCGAGCGCGGCGAGGGTGCTTTCGACGGTTTTTTTATAGTCGAGCGACGGGTGCTCGACCGAGTATGCGACCGAGCTTCCGCCTCCACAGTGGATGATCGCGGCGATCTTGCCGCTCAGATCGAGCGAGCACAGGGATTCATAGGTTATATCGGCCGATATCCATTCCTTTATTCCGAATTTCGAATATTCGCAAGCCGGCCAGCCGCCGTGGCCGAGCCCGTATATTTCGTATCCGGCGTTCGACAGCGCAGCGGCGCAGTTGCGGCCGAGAAATCCATGCGCGCCTGTGATTATGATCTTGTTTTTCATAGTTTGACCCCCGCGAAAGTATAAAGTCTGCCCGGCGCACTGTTTAAGAAGTTGAGCACGAGCATGGCGGCGCCGGATATAAAAGCCGGCGGGTTAAAGCCGATCTTAGCGCCCAGCCTTTTTTTGAGCGATTCCAGCGAATCGGGAAAGAGATTTATGTCGGAATCGTAAGTTTTAAGAACTCTTATACGCCCGATACCGGCCTTTTCGAGCGCGATCCGATATTCTTCGAGCGTGTATGCGTTTTCGCCGCCGTAGTATTTATGCAGCGGATGGGCATCCAGAAAGGCCTGCAGATCGGATTTACGCGTTAATACGTGTTCGCGCGCCGCGATGAAAACGCCGCCTGATTTGAGCACGCGCGCCGCCTCCGAACAGAATTTGTCGAGCGCGGCCGCATGGTGGAGCGCCTGCCTCATATAAACGAGGTCGAAGGCGCCGTTGGCGAATTTGAGGCTTTCGCCGTAATCGTCCGAGATGGAAATGTTTTTGATGTTAAAGCCGTCGATGATCTTTTGTATGGCGCGGTTTCCGACCGATACGCTGCCGCACGGCTCGAGCGCGGTAACGTTCCATCCGTCGCGCGCGAGCGCGTAGGATGCTATTCCGCGGCCGGCGCCGATATCGATCGCCTTCATTTTATGGGGCTCGTAATTTTGAGGGAAAAAACCGGCGATCAATTCGCGCGCCGCGCTCCATTCGCCGCCGTAATAAAACCGCTCGGCGGCCGAGGTCACGGGGTCGTCGAAAAAGGAGTCTATTACGAGTTTTTTAAAAGTTTCGTCGCTTTTTATTTTTGCAACGGCCTCTTCCCAACTTATTTTATTCATTTGAGCGCATTCCCGGTTTATTCGTTTATTTTTTTGATGATTCTGGCGGGATTTCCGGCCGCGACGACGTCCGCCGGAATATTTCCCGTTACGACCGATCCCGCGCCGATTATCGAACGGCATCCGATCGTGACGCCCTTTAATATTGTGCTGTTGGCGCCTATCAGGACATCGTTTTCGATGACGACGGGCCTGTCGTTCAAATTAATGACGCCCGGATGCCCCGTCGTTATGATGGCTTTGAATTGTTCGTGGCGCGCCGCGTGGTCGATAGGGTGGGTGTCGTTATCGAAGATATTGCAATTATGCGATATAAGGACGCGGTCGCCGATCTTTATCGAAGCGCCCGACCATATTTTGGTATTTTCGCCGACATAGCAGTAATCGCCGATCTGAATGGCCCCGCCGTGTCCGAATAAAAGAAGTTCGCCGCGTATATGCGTATAATCGCCGATCCTGATCTTCGAGGGCGCCTTGTGGCCGTTAAATATCCGCGCGCAGTCGTATATTTCGGATTTATAGCCGACTACGCAGTTTTTATGCCTGGCACTGAACAGGTTAATGAATTTTTTAAGTATGATCTTGAATTTATTAATCATTTTCCGGGATTGTTAAAATTTCAGATATTGATCTTAAAATTATCAAAAAATCCTTAACTCTCCACTCTCCACTTTCAACTCTCAACTGTTATTATGATCTTGATTTTATTTCACCAGTTCGATGCACGCGACCGCCCTCGAGAAAGCCGCAAAATCGCTGTCATAATTTTTTTTGCGGTTCGTGACGTCGAAACATTCGCAGTCTTTGGCCTTTTCTGCGTCCGAATTTATCCAGCCGGAAGGTTTGTATTGAAAATAGGTTTCTTTGAACGACGACGGCGCGAACGCGTCTATGATATTTTTGATCATGCCGCGGTCGAATACCTGGAACCAGCCGTGGTTCTTATGTTTTCCGTAAGGCACGCTCAGATAAAGCGTTCCGTCTTTTTTTAAAATGCGTCTGAATTCGGCTATGGCCGCCAGATACGATTCCGGCCGGTTTTCGTTGTGTTCCCGGGCCTTGGAATAAATAAGGCTGTTGTTCAGGCCTATGTGCTCTATGGTCGAAAGCGAGGCGATGAAGTCGAAATGCCCGTCTTTAAAGCAGGTATCGCGCAGGTCGCCGAAAATATATGAAACGCCGTTCTGGTAAAAGCAGTTCGGCTCGGGCGCGAGCGTCATTATCGTAACTTTCTTGTTTTTGAGCTTTTCGTGCGATATGACGAAGTCGTAATTCAATACGGAGCCCGCGTCGAGCAGGTTTCCGGCGCCGTCCGCCAGGCGCGCGAAGAACCAGGGATACTCGACCGCCCGTTCGTCGATCCGGTGGCCGAAACCTTCGGGAAGTTTTGAAATATCGAGCGTTTTCGATTCGATCGCGCGCGATATCGAGTTTTTTTTGTATGTGTAATAACCTGCGCTCCAGGGCTTTTTGCCGAGCAGAACGAAGCGCGCGCCGCTGATGGATTCCTTTATTTTACGTAACATAGATGCATCCGTCTTTCAATAATTTTATAATATTAACCGGATTACAAACAATAGAAATAGTTTTATTAACGTTTTTGATATTTTCGCCGTTTGCCTTTCGTTATTTTATTAATAATCGAATATAATGTCAAGTAATTCATTAATGTTATTATAACTTTTTACGGATTCTCTTTTATTTTTAACTTCGCCTTATTTTTTAGCCCTGACCCTCGCGAGAAAAATCGCCGTGTTGTTAAAAAGCGAGATCAGCGTGGTGGCGCGGATCTTCATTTTAAGAGCCGGGGCCAGCGCCGGGTGGAACATGTCGAACAGATAGCTCGAAACGAATTCGGATATGAGTCGGGCGCAGGCCGCGCCGGCGGCGGCGTATTTGGGTATCAGGATATAATTTGAAACCACGGTGGTTATGACTCCGACGATGGTTTTATAGAACGAGAGTCTTTGCTTTTTTTCGACGATAAGGTAATACTGGCAGACGACGCTCATGAAAACCGGAAGCACCGCCCAGACGTGAATGGCGAGAATGGCGGCTGAATTAACGTATTTCGGGCCGTAGAGAAGCGGTATAAGCTTTGCTGAAAAAAAAGATACCGGAAGTATTATGGCAAACGCCGTTACGGCCATGAAATCGTAGAGCATCTGGAACCGTTTCATATACAGGCTGATGCTCCTTTTTTTTATGGCGATCAATATCGGAAAGAAGGTAGAGCAGACCGACATCGGTATCAGATACCATATTTCCGACAATTTTATCGCGGCCGAGTAATATCCGAGCTGTTTTTCATCTATCATTTCAAGCAGCATCAGCTGGTCGATCTTCATTCCGATGAGCGTCATCAGATAGGTCATCATAAGCGGAAAACTGTCTATCATGAGCGTTTTCATTAAGCCAGCCGAAAACTTCCACCCGGATATGCTGTTCTTTTTGGAAAATAACACGATAAGGGCGATAAATGTGAGCGCCGCCTCTATTACGTTGACCAGCAGGAAAGCCATGAGCGAGCCGTCCGCGGAGATCAGATAAAGCCTGATCGCGGAAGAGGCTATGAGCGAAAAGTTTCTGGCGAAGACGATATATTTGGACATTACGAGCGACTGGAAAAAATAATCGAGGACCTCGAACGGCATAAAAAGGAATGAAAGTGTCGATATGGATATAAGCACTAGCCAGTCGGGCGTTTTGACATTCATAAAAGACGCGGCGGCGATAGTGAGCGCCATGCCGGTGAGCGCGCCGATGATCTTCAGCAGGAAGGCGCTTCCCAGGATCATATTTTTATCCTCCGGCCGCTTCACGAGCTCGCGGATAACGACGCCTTCCAGGCCCAGCGCGCCGCAGACGCTGAAGATGATGACGAATGAAAAGATATAGTTATAATGGCCGTACATTTCCGGCCCCATATATCTTGCGACCCAGACGTTGACGAACAGGCCTATGAAAAGCCTTATAACCTTGTCGAAGGCGAGCCAGAATATGTTGTTTATAGCGGCCGCGTTCAGAAAATTAGCGGGAAGCGCGCCGGCCACTCTCGAAAATATGCTCATAATTGCTTAACCTGTCACTCGCCTCATCTATAAAGCGGTTTTAAAAATGAGTTCATTTTATCACAACTTCGGTTATTATTCAATTTAAATATTGACTTAAATATTCGTCGTTATATAACACATTTTATTGACTTATAGGCGTATATCGTGTATAATCGACCCTTATGATAAGGGTCGGATTTATAATCAAAGACATAGGCTCATGGACCGGCGGCTTTAATTATTATAAAAGCCTTCTTTGCGCGCTTAAAAAACTTTCACGCCGCGTGATCGAGCCGGTAATATTTACGGCCGCGTCGCAGACCGCCGAGATCGAGGCCAAACTCGGACTCGGTTTCGAATGCGCCGGCCTTTCCTGCCTCGAGGGGAAATCGCTGCTGTCTTATCTGGGCCGCGCCCTTAAAAAGACGATCGGCCGCAATCCCGTGCTCGAAAAATCTCTGGCGAAGCATAAAATAGACGTTATTTCACACGTATCGAACGCCGAGGCGGGCGCAGGCATAATAAAAATAGGCTGGATACCCGATTTCCAGCATATTCACCTTTCACAGATGTTCAGCGCGGAGCTGCTTGAATACAGGAACCGCACATACCTTGAAATGGCGCGCGAAGCCGACGCGGTTATTCTGAGCAGTAAGGACGCGCTCGCCGATTATAAAAAATTCGCTCCCGAATTTGCCGATAAAGGCAGGGTGCTTAATTTCGCGCAGATGGTCGCTGTCGATAAATTCGACGCCGCCCGTTATGAAGCGATTAAGGCGAAATATTGCCTGCCCGAAAAATATTTTTATATCCCGAACCAGTTCTGGAAGCATAAGAACCATCTGATAGCCCTGAAAGCCCTGAAAGCGCTTAAAGACGCCGGCGCCCCCGTTCCGGTTATAGTTTTCAGCGGTCTCGCCAGGGATTACCGCAACGCCGGCTATCTTAGCGAACTGGAAAAATATATCGGTGACGAAGGCCTGGAGCGCAGCGCGTTGATGCTCGGGCTGATCGATTACGAAGAGGTTTATTACCTCATCAGATATAGCGCCGCCGTTATCAATCCTTCGCTTTTCGAGGGCTGGAGCTCGACCGTCGAGGAGTGCAAGGCGATAGGCAAGCATATTATTTTATCGAATATCGGAGTGCATATCGAGCAGGCGCCTCAAAACGCCGAATATTTCGATCCGGCCGACGCCGCGGGCCTGGCCGCCATTTTGTCGAAATATCATGCCGCTCCGCCGCCTTATGACGACGGCGCGCTTGCCGCGAAATTGAAGGCACACGAGGCGCGGACGATCGAGTTTGCCGAAAAATATCAGAATATTGTTTTATCGTTAGTGGAATCCGGGAAAAAGTCAAAAGCAGTTTCCGGCGGTGGTTTATGATAAAAATCGAGGGCGGCCTGAGGCTGAGCGGAAAAAGCGCGCTTAAAAGCGGCGCGGAAAATTATCCGGCGGTGACGGTGATCACCGTCGTGCGCAACGGCGCCGAATATATAGAGCAGACGGTCAAAAGCGTAATAGAGCAGAGTTTTGAAAATCTTGAATATATAGTGGTAGACGGCGGCTCCACGGACGGCACGATCGATATACTCAAAAGGTACGACGGCAGGATATCTTACTGGATAAGCGAAGAAGATTCCGGTATAAGCGCGGCGTTCAACAAGGGCGTGGCGCTCGCCGGAGGCGACTATATTATAATGATGAACTGCAGCGACTATTTCTATGACGACAGAGCGGTCAAAAAACTCGCTGATTACATAAAATTAAACCAGCCTGACGAAAACACCATTTTGTACGGCGGCGCGGTCGTTATAAACCGCCTGGGCGGATTTTCGATGTGCCAGGCGAATCATGAAAACCTCGCGAATGACTGTTCATTCTGTCATCAGTCGGTCATAATGCCGAAAAAGATGCTCATTGAAAATAAATTCGACGAGCGGCTGAAATACTCCATGGATTATGATCTGTGGCTCAGGCTTATGAACTGCGGCGCGCGTTTTGTGAGGCTCAAGGACATAGTCGTTTCGGTTTATAGAACCGGCGGAGTGAGTTCCAACCCGGACGGCGTGATCATAAAGTGGTTCGTGAAAATGGTCAATTCGGGACGCGTCGATATGCCCGGGCTTATAATGGCTGTTTTCGAATGGAGTGCAGCCAGGCTTCGCGGCTATTTCAAAAGGATCATAGGCGATAAGATTTATTTGCGCCTGGTTTCTGTTTATTACAAGCTCAGAGGCCGGCGGTAAAAATAATCAGAGAAAAAAGTAGAATGAGAATAATGATTAAGATAGACAATACAAACATCGTAGATACTGATGAAAAAGACAATATAAATAATTTAATATCATTTTTTATAATGATGTTTCTTGTGACGGTCTCGTTTTCGACATTCTTGTCGAATTTCGCTCTCTACTCGGCGATAACGGCTCTATTATATTCCAGGGCGGTCGGCGGTTCCAGGCCGGGCTTTAAATATGATGTTATATATACGGCAATGCTTTTGTTCGT
>MGFH01000062.1 GCA_001791795.1 Candidatus Wallbacteria bacterium GWC2_49_35 | reverse complement strand
TTTTGCTGAGCGGGTCCGGCTGAAAGCACGGCGGGTTTTTCGGCAGTGCCGGACTTTATAACTATATTGGACGCGCTTAAATATTTATCGCAATCGATGAGCGCTATGGTATCGCTGTTGACGTCTCTCGCTTTTAAAACTATTATTATCAGTTTCTTTCCGCCGTAAGAATAAGCTGTGGCGAGGCATCTGCCCGCGGCCTTCGTGTAGCCGGTCTTTATTCCTCTTACGCCGTCGGTTTTACCCAGGAGTTTATGGCGGTTGGAAAGATTTATCGTGCGGGTGACCTCGACTATTTTCTTCACGGTCTCTTCTTTTACTTTGCGTTTCGATTTCGAGGCGGATTTAGAAGCTTTAGCGGTTGTTTTGGATGATTTTTTAGCGACTTTTACGCTGATCTCCTTATGCGTAATCAATTTGACCGTGCGCCTGCGAGTGCCGACTATCTTCGAGAAAGTCGTATCTTTCATGGCGTAGCTCGACAACACCGCGAGGTCGTAGGCGGTCGAATAGTGCCTGCTGTCTGGCATTCCGTTGGGATTGACGAAATTCGAGTTGAGCGCTCCGATCTCCCTGGCGCGCTTGTTCATCATTTTAGCGAACCCTGAAACGCTTCCGGCCACTTCTTCAGCGATCGCGACGCACGCGTCGTTGGCCGAATAAAGCAGGGCCATGTACAGAAGATCTTGAAGCGTGGTCCGGTCGCCCTTTTTGAGCCCCAGCGCGACGGCATCGCTTCTGACGATAATGTCGTGTTTAATGGTTATCGTTTCATTGAGGTTACGGCCTGAACCCAGGAGCACTATCGCCGTCATTATCTTCGTAAGCGAGGCGGGCGCCATTTTTTTGAATGGGTCTTTGCTGTATAAGAGCTTTCCGCTGTCCTCGTCGAGAACTATAAGCGACTGCGCGGTTAAAATGTCCTCCAGCGATTCCGGTTCCCGATTTGCGGCTTCAACTTTTTGGACGGCTTTTTTAGGGGCACTCTTCTTTACGGCCTTCTTTTTAGAAGAACTTTTCGGCGCCTGCTTTTTTTTAAAAAGTGAGCCTCTGGCAAGGATTCCCTGCTTTGAAGAAAACAGTTCCTCGATCGTCGCCGGATCATC
This sequence comes from Candidatus Wallbacteria bacterium GWC2_49_35, assembly GCA_001791795.1. Classification (GTDB taxonomy): domain Bacteria; phylum Muiribacteriota; class UBA9980; order UBA9980; family UBA9980; genus UBA9980. The sequence goes on along the minus strand of MGFH01000062.1, from coordinate 25,183 downwards.
CTTGATCTTTTTCATTACGACGTCTTCATTATGCCTGGTCTGCTGTGCAGAAAGAAGTTTTTTCAGCGTATCGTCAAGCTCGCCGGCCGAGGCTCCGGCCGAAAAGTTAAAATGTAAGATAATAAAAGTAAATACTAATACTAATATAGTTTTACTTTTTATGTTTTTCCACCAACTATTAAAATCCATCAAAATACTCACCCGACTTCTATATTTTTTATTTTAAAATTCATTAAACGTATCGGTAGAATCGTGGCGGATTTTATATTTATATTGAATTTAATCGTAAATTATGTTAATATTAGCCAAAATAAAGCCCGGGGTGGTTATTTTGTCGACAACGTCAATATCAGATAAGCATAATCTTAACGGGGTCCGCCGGATGGCGGAAACCGCGTATTCCTTCTTATTCTTAATTCTTTTATTAATGCTCGCGCCCGCGTTCCTTTGCGCGCAAACGATGCCCGCCGCGAACTCGCAGGACGCTTCGAAGGCGTCATCCGCCTCGGCAGCTCAGCTTTCCGCCGGCGAGATCTCGAAAATAACCGGCGCGATAAACCGTTTCGCCGAAAACATTTATAACGGAAAAACAGCCGACGCCGCTAAACTCTGCATTAACTCGCAGAGCGCCTTCCTGTCGAAGGAGTTCGTCGAAGAATTCAAAAGTTCGAAAGGAACGCCCCTTAAAATAAAGGACATAAGCGGTTCCACCGGCGACACAATCAGCGTCATTCTTGAGTTCAGCGGCGAAAGCGGCGACATAATGACGCAGGAATTCGTCCTGCTTTATAACACGCACGGCGGCGATTTTTTGATCGCCAATATTTTCGACCGCCTGTACGAAACCATAAACGAAAATAAAAAAAACTGTCTGGCCAACTGCGCCTTTCTGGAGAATTCGCTTTACTATTTTCGCCGGACGCTGCCCGATTTTTCTTTTTCGAAAGAATTCGCGGACCGCGGGGCGTTCAAAAAAATCACTGAGGCGGGCTTTATGACCGGCATTCCGAAATGTCCCGCCGGCGGAGAATACTCCTGCGACGTTTCTTTCGACCCCGATATCGCTTCCTACGAAATAATGGTAGCCTGCGCCGCGCACGGCTCGCTCGCCGAAATAACGAAACTTTATACGAATCTCGACAATTGCGAAAAATTATTCGCCGGTTTCGAGCGCGGCGAAATGCCTCTGGCCCGAAATCATTGCGGTGAAAGGCTTTTAAAAATGTTCGAGGCGCGCGGCCTCGAAAAAAACGCCTATGAATTCATAAGAACCGAGAATATAAACGAAGCTTTCGAGGCGTTCAGAAAACTGCGGGCCGAAGAAAAATATCTCGGCGAACTTTATCCGGCCCTTTCAGACGCGCTGATGCAGATCGGCCACGAAACCGAAGCGGTTACGCTCCTTGAAGAAGCCGCCGCATACTATCCGAAATGGCCTCTTATAAAAGATAAATTAAAAGAAAGCGGGGAGTGACATGAGAAGCGTTCAAAAAACCGATCTGGTCGAGCCGATAGGCCTGTTCATCGAAAACGATTTTTTATTTTCCGAATATTATGCCGAATGCTCCCGTTCATTCGCCGACAAAGCCGGCAATTTCGAAAAACTCGCGCAACACGAAAAAGTGCACGCGTCGGCGTTTCTTTTATAAAGCAAAACTTTATAAACTTCAGCTTTATTTCATCTGGTATTCTATGCGCGGGTTGAGAGGCTGGACCATCGGCTTTTGCACGTCTTCCGGCCCGAGATAGATGGTCTTGTTCTCGGTGAAGACGGTGGGCCCGAACCCGTACTGAAGCTGCACACCGTCGAAAGCCACGTCGCGATCGACGCCGTCGGCCGACCGGCCGGCCAGATATATGGCGTAACGCAGAGTTCCGTCGAAAACCAGTTTGTCCGGCATGAACGAGATAAAAACCCTTGTCCACTGATTGAACTTACCTTCCCTGAAAAACGGCGACCAGTAAATCCCGGCCTTTTTAACGAATGCGTTGGCCGGCGCGCTGGTAAAAAACTGCCTGTCTTTATATTGAATCTCGATCTTCTCCCTGGCGTCGATATGCCGCGACGGATACCTCAGGTAATCGTCCGCGAGCGTCCCGCTGAATCGGTATTTCGCCGCGGTGAGGTTGAAAAGGTTATCGAGGCTGAGTATATAATGGCACAATTCTTCGGGCTTGCCATTGACGCGGAAGGCGCCAAAACCTATAATCGCCGTCGCTTCGGGGCTTACAGCCTTATTGTTTACGAACTTGACGCTCGCCGATAGCGTCAAACCTAGTTCCGAACCTTTTTCAAGCATTTCCGGATCGATCTCCTGGTAAAAAACGGGATTATCGCCCATTCCGAAATTGAGTTCTGCCATGTTGAAATCGACGGAGTATTCAATTTCTTTAGTCGTGAGCGTATCGCGGAACGAAGCGGAAATGTCTATGGTGCGCTTACGCCCGTTGGAATAAGGCTGGCTGGAAAGGTAATCGAGCTTGTAATTGCTTTTGATGACGCCCATGATCGCGCCCATACCGGCCGCCGCGTCTTTCAGGTCCGCCTCGCGGTATACTCCGCCGGTCGATATCGCGGCCGACGACGCGGACGAACCAAAAAAATCCGAATCGATGATATCGTCCGTTTTCTTTAATTTCAAAAAATTGAGCGAGGGCCTGCTTTCTTCGTCGAGCGCCCTGATCTGTTCCATGACCGCCTCGTTGATGAAAAACGGCGACGCGGTCACATAAATTATATGTTTTTGGCCGAGCTGATCGGCCAGTTTTCCGGAGGCGTATAAGAGCAGATCATCCGGCGTTCTGGAATAATCGAGGGCCTGATCGGCCGCGGCGCCCAGATGCTTGCGGTCGCTGTAGAAATCGGCGGCGCACATTTCGGGCGAAAATGTAAATACGGCCATTTTGTCGAGACTTTCGAGATACCCTGACGCCTCGTCGATCAGTTGTTTTGCGGCGTTGCCGTAAAGGCCTGCGGCAAGGCTTGAATCGACGATGACGGCGATGCTTACGGTCTGGGTTATTCTGCTGACGCTTATATTCTGCTGGACGCGGTTCTCGTTCAGAACAAAATTATCCGCAGAAAGTGAATTTTCAGACTCCCCGTCTTCGTTCCTGAAATAAAGTCGAAGGTCGATATCGGGAAATCCGACCGTCTTGATGTCCGTAATGTCGAGAATATAGCGTTTTTCTTTAGCGGCGGCTTCGCCGTAAAAAAATAAAAAAGGCATCAGCAAAATCGGAAAGAATACGGCCGCGGATATGACCGCCCTTAAAGCGAAACCGCGGCCGGAGCGGCGCGCATAGCCCGTCAAAGCGTTTTCATGAATATCTGACTGCTTCGTTTTCAATTACCGTATCCTTTGCCAAGCGAAAATGAGTAAAAATAATCCAGGAACTTTTTCCAGCCGGTACGGCCGGCTATAGAAAGAGAATCGTAGCCTTCGAATTTGGGTGCCGGAACCGGCATGTAGACGGCCATACCAAAGGAGTTATAAGCGCCGGGTATTTTTTCGTAATCGCCGATCGCCGAATTCTTGACGGTGGCGTTGGTGAGCGAGGCGAGGTACTCGCGCGAACCCTGCTCGACGGTCGGCTCGTGGATCTCTTCGTTTATCAGACGGCCGAAATCGAACGCGTCGATGAACTCGCCGCCACGGTAGCGTCTGACCCTTTTTATGACCGCGGCATCGAATAGTTCGCGGTACTTGTTTTCGGCAAGAACGGGCTTAAGATAGCCGAGGAGTATGTCGAGTTTTTCGCTGATCATCGGGAGTTCCGCCGTTTTTACGGCCGAAAGCGTCGCTTTTACGGTGCCGCGGGCGAACTTTTTAAAGTAATTGTGCCATCCTGAAACGAATAGGAAACTGAAGCGATGGGGCGACGTTATTTTCTGCGCTACAATCGGATTGATCATCGTATCGTAAGGCGTTCCGGCATCGGGAACACTTTCCTCGGAGCCTACTATATACGGCGCATACTCCCCGAGCTCGTATATCAGCTCGAGGCACTGGAAGTGGTCCGCGTCGAAATGCAGTACGTCGATGGTCCTGCCCGTCGCGGAGCGTATCTTTTCGAACGCCGAACGAAGGCCTTTGACGCCGTTCCATCTGCCGGATACCGCCACTGGCGCGGAAGGCTTGTTATCGATAACGGTTTCACGGTCGTAAAGAGTGAGCATGAGGCCGTTCGTTTTTTCACTCAAGTAATACTTTATTACGAAGCCCGCGAGCTCCGAATTAAGGTCGGCGTTTCCGCTTATTTTTCCGCGGGACATAACAGGCGAAGATATTTTTGACGGATCGGAATCACGGATGATCTTGTAAACTGTTTTTATACCGTCTTTTTTATTGTACCAGAGCGCGATTATATTGATGAATCCGTCCTGCGAGATGTTTTCAAGCCTGTTTATCTCGCGCGGGGCCGATGCCGCGCCGTCGTTTAAAAACACGAGGTACGTCCATTCCGCAGAAGGCGTCTGCGCCGCAAGCGCAACCGCGCTCCATAGCATCGACGCCATTAAAACGGCCATAAAAAAATACGGGCCCGCCATAGCGCGCCCGGCAATATCCAAACCCGTGAAATTATTAATTCTATCGAGTGCTTTTACGGTTTTATTATTTGACATCCCTTTGTCCCACCCCTGTATATTTTTCTTTTTTTTACCTATATTCGGGTCTTCCTTCGCGCGCTAATTATATGAAATTTGAAATGAGATTGTTGCGATTGCAGGGCAGCCGGCCCTCTTTTATCATTATCAGGTTTTCTATGTTTCTAAGAAGCGTCTCGCGGCTGAACGGCTTGGCTATATAGCAATCGGCGCGGTATGTAACGAGGCCGTCATACTGTGCGAAACTCGAGCTGTAGGCGGTCATGAGTATGACTGTAATGTCCTTGGTTTCGGGCGCCGATTTTAAGTTCTGGCATATTTCAAAACCGTTCATGACCGGCATGTTTATATCGAGTATTAAAAAATCAGGTTTTTCAGCCTTCGCGCGCATGAACGCCTCGGGCGAACCGGAGAACTTTTCGACGCGGTACTTTCTTTTATCGTCGGAAAGAAGCATCGCTTCGATAAGGTTCGCGCTGCACTCATCGGCATCGACTAAAAAAACGCTGTATGTTTGGTTATCGTCTTTCATAAAACAACCGCCGCAAAGAAGTTAACAACTCAATAATTCAGGTCGTTAAAAAATTATGTTATCAAAAAAATCTCGAAAAGTCAAAGGAAAATAATCGAAAAAGCGTGGAATTATTAATTTCCGTCCGTGAAAATAGTTTTAAAAAGATCGTTGTTATCGATGAGGATCAAAAGAATCAAATTGATTTCGAGATGAGCTGATTTTTATGGTCGGTCAGTTTTCCCTGCTTCAATTTGATAACCGAGTGGATATGGTCTATGAACGGCTCGCATTCGAACGGTTTTGAAATGTAATAATCGGCGTGATATAAAAGGAGGCCGTCGTGCCATACATATTCGGAGCCATAAGCGGTTATAAGGACCACGGTGATAAAAGCAGTGTGAACGTTCGATTTGATCTTCTGGCAAACCTCGAACCCGTTCATAACGGGGATATTGACGTCTAAAACAAGGATATCGGGCTGGTTAAGGATTATGGTTTTAAGCGCCTCGGGCGAGCTGGTGAACTTGGTAACTTCGTAATAGTTGACGGGGTCGGCGTCGAGCATAGCTTCGATTAGATCGAGCGTGCACTGATCGTCATCTAACAGGTACACCTTAAAAAAGGGCTTGTTTATATCGTTCACTTAAAACACCCGCCCGCGCCGTAAAGGCTTTGAAGTTTAAAAAAAACGAATAACGGTCATACAACCGCTACCTAATATAATTGTACCAAACGCTATGGGAAATGTAAAGTAAAAACTAAAATTTTATAAAAATTTATAAAAAAAATTGACTTTTGCAAAACGGATATGATATAAATAGTATGATATAGGAACTTGAAAGAAAGACAATTATAAAAAAAATGGCGCTTCAATGCGCATGAATATCTCATTCAATATTACCGGCGGCCGCCCCGTTAAGGCCCGCTGTCTTTTATTAACGCTGATAGAAAAGAGTGGTAGAAATGCTGATTAAACGCAAAAATGCTTTTTTTTGGCCGGCGATGATTTTATCCTTGCTGGCGGCCCTGACCGGAGCCGGTTTATGCCTGGCGCAGGGCAATTATAAACTGGAGGCATCGACGGACAAGCAGAGCGTCACCCTGGGCGAAAGCCTTACGCTGACCGTTACCATACGCTCCGATTCGGGCGTTATAGCCCAGCCGCGAGAGCCCGAAATGCCGGATTTTCAAATAAACGCCCGCAGCAGCTCCAGCAGGGTATCGATAGTAAACGGCGTCCAGAGCGTGGAAGCGGGTTATCACTATTCACTCAGGCCCGTTAAAACCGGGAAACTCACCATAGGAAAATTCACGCTCGATTATACCGACGCGGCCGGGGTCGCGCGCAAAGCCGAAACCGAGCCTCTCGTGATCGATGTCATCCCCGAAAAGGCCGAAGAGGAAACGCCCGCCCAGGTAGAAAGCGCCGTAAAAAAAGAACAACTGGCCGAACAGCGCATCATATCGAACCATCTGATAATTATCACGGCCGTAATTATTACGGCGTTCGCGCTGATATGGTTCGTCATCTGGCAGAATTCCAAAAAAGAAAGAAAAATGGCCGCGACATCGAACGGCGACGGAACAAAACTTCAGATAACAGACTACCTGCCGGAAGCGGACCAGCGGCAGGCTCGAGGAACGAACGCCGCATCCTCTGTAAACGCGCCAAAACCCGTCACCGATCCTTCCATATTGCTCAGGAGCATAATATCGCTTAAAAATACCCGCGATTACCAGCAGATGTTCGTCCAGATCCCCAGATATATAAAAACCGCCGCCGGCGAGCAGAACGGCGGCTCTTTCGCCGAACTTACGAATCAGGAGTTCCTGAGCAGGATCGGCAGAATTCCACGCCTGAGCTCGCGCTCGGCCGAGATCGGCGACATACTTTCGCTGTGCGACATGGTCAACTACGCGAAATACTCGCCGGGCGAAAACGAAATTGAAACATTTTTTCAAAACTTAAACAATATAAGCCGTTTATTCGAAAGAGGTGGCAATTAATCAATGAACAGCGAAATCAATGAAATTCAGGAGCTCGTCAGAACAAAAAGCGAACTGGTCGCGAAAATAACCGGCGAGATCAGAAAAGTTATCATAGGACAGGATCATCTTGTAGACTCGCTTTTGATCAGTTTCTTCTCCAACGGCCACATTCTGCTCGAAGGCATGCCGGGCCTGGCGAAGACCATGGCGATAAAAACCCTGTCGGCCGCCATAAAGACCCATTTCGCCCGCATCCAGTTCACGCCTGACCTTCTGCCGGCTGATCTTGTCGGCACGCGCATCTATAACCAGAAAAACTGCGACTTCGAGACGTCTAAAGGCCCGATCTTCACAAATTTCCTTCTGGCCGACGAAATAAACCGCTCGCCCGCGAAGGTGCAGAGCGCACTGCTGGAGGCCATGGAAGAGCGCCAGGTGACCATCGAAAAAGAAACCTATAAATTGAGCGAGCCTTTTCTGGTAATGGCGACGCAGAACCCGGTCGAGACCGAAGGCACCTACCCGCTTTCCGAAGCGCAGGTCGACCGTTTCATGTTCAAAACCGTGATCGGCTATCCGTCGGGCGACGACGAAAAACAGATAATCAGAAAAATGGCGATCGAAAAAAACATTAAAGCCGACATAAAGGTCGAAGCGGTGACGACGCCCGAAGAACTGCTCGAGGCGAGACATCTGATCGATAAAATTTACGTCGACGAAAATATCCTGACCTACGTCGTAAACCTTGTGAACGCTACGCGCGAACCCGCGAAGTTCAACATGAAAAGCATAAAAGACTATATAAGGTTCGGCGCATCGCCCCGCGCGTCGCTGTACCTTGTGGTCGCGGCCCGCGCGCACGCGTTCCTGAGAAGGCGCGGCTACGTCATGCCGGAAGACATCAAGGCCATAGCGTACAACGTTTTAAGGCACCGCATTATGCTGACCTATGAAGCCGAAGCCGAAAACCTCACGACCGACGATATAATCAAGACGGTCCTCGAAGGAGTCGAAATTCCCTGATCAGGCCGCTCCGGCGGCGGCTGTGAAGCGCTTTGCCCGCGTGGATGTGATTAATAAAATATGATACCTAAAGAATTAATTTCTCAGATCAGAAAAATAGAGATAAAAAGCAAAAAACTCGTGGACTCCATTTTCGCGGGCAATTTCCGCTCGGCGTTCAAGGGCCGCGGCCTCGAGTTCGAAGGGATCAGGCAGTACATCAGGGGCGACGATTACCGCAATATCGACTGGAAAGTCACCGCCCGCATGAACAAACCCTTCATCAAGATTTACCGCGAGGAGCGCGAGCTGGTCGTAATGCTGGTCATAGACGTCTCCGCCTCGGCCGCGTTCGGCTCCCTCGGACAGACCAAGCGCGAACTGGCCGCTGAGTTCTGCGCCACCATAGCGCTTTCGGCGGTTTCATCGGGCGACTCGGTCGGCCTTCTCATGTTCAGCGACAGAATCGAAAAATTCATACCGCCGAAAAAGGGGAAAACACACGCCCTCAGGCTTATAAGAGAAATACTTTTTTTCAGGCCGGCCTCACGGCGCACCAAAATGTACGACGCGCTTTCGTTTTTAAACCGCGCCATAAAGCACCGCTGCATAGCGTTCGTCGTCTCCGATTTCGAGGGCATCGACGCGCGCGACGAAAAGATGCTTTCGGTTACGAACCTCCGCCACGACGCCATTTCGATAATATTAAACGACGAGCTCGATGTAATTACCGAGGACGTAGGCCTCGTCGACATTTACGACCTGGAAACCGGGGAAGCCGTGACCGTCGACACTTCAAATAAAAAAGTGCGCGGAAAACTTATGGAAGAGTGGCAAAAAAGGCGCGACGCTCTCAAACGGATGCTGCGCAAATGCAATATAGATTTCATGCATCTTTCAACCGGGCATCCGATACAAAAGCCGATGATGGAATTTTTCAGGCGGCGCGAAACTGTCGGCGGAAAACAGGCGACGCGCTGAAATCAGTGCATAGTGCATAATGCATAGTTCCGTATTATTATGATCACAAAGAATAAATTGAAACACCGCGGAGGTAATATTTGTGCGAACCGAAAACAGCCTCAGGGAAAATATAATTCTTCTCGCTTTGATGCTGCTGATAGCAGCAGTTTTTTATAACATGAGCCGGCTCGGCGATTTCGAAAGGCGCGCGGAACTTAGGGTGACCAACGCCCGCGAATTCGCCGCGAAACTCGCCTCTCAGAAACTATACCACGAGGCGGCGGCCCATATCGAGAAATATCTCAACGACAATCTGGTGGCCCCCGAAGAGCTCGAAGCCACGCAGATATATCTCGCCGACCTTTATTTCGAAAATATAGGAAACTTCGAAAAGGCCATGGCCGCATATTTGAAGGTGCTTTACCTTTTTCCGGCGTCGAAATATAAAAACGACATCGACCGCCGCGTTATAGAGTGCAAAGACCGTCTGGGGCGGCGGCTCGAAGCGGCCAACGACCTGGAGAGCATAAAAGAAAAAGAAAAGAAACCGGCCGGGGCGCCCCCAGCGACCGCTGAAAATTCCCTTGTGGTGGCTAAGATCGGCGATCTCAGCATCACGATGGCCGACTACCTCGGCGAACTCGATTCGCTGTTCGCCGGAAGCGGCGCGGATATATCGAAGCCCGAAAACCGCGTAAGGCTGCTCAAAGAGGTAATTATCAGAAAGGTCCTGCTCAAGATCGCGCGCGCGAAAAGGCTCGACAGCGACGCGCAGATATTGAAAAACCTCAACTCGGCCAAAGATAAAATGATGATAGACAAACTTTTGAACGAAGAGGTTTTTTCGAAAACCGCCGTGGACGATATGTCCATGCAACTCTATTACGACGCGCACAAAAACGAGATGCGAACACCCGACAAATATAAATTCGATTACATAACGCTCACCGATCGCACCGAAGCCGTGTCGATAGCTTCGGCCGGCGACGCCGCGAAATTCGCCTCCTATGCTTCGAGGCAGACGACCTTCTCGCCGCTGGGTGAGATCGCCGCATCGATGGAAACGGACATTTTTTCAATCACCGGCGAGATCGCTCTGGCCAGGCCCGGCGATATAGTTAAAGTCCCCGCAGCCAGAAGCGACGGGACTTTCGCGGTCATGAAACTCACAAATTATATCGCGGGCGATATCCTTCCATTTGAATCCGTCAAAGACGGAATAAAGCAGGGCCTGACCGCTCAGAAACGCGAAAACGACCTTCAGAACTACGTCATGAAAAACTTCGCTGAAATGAACGTAGTCATTTTCGATGACGTATTCAAAAAGGAAAGTGGAGAGAAAAAATAGTCGCTAGTCGCTAGTCGTTAGTCGTTAGTTTTTATTTTGGTTTATTATTATTACTTCTTATGAACAACAAAGATATATTATTAAAAAAGAATATACTCGTGATCATTGTTTTTCCGCTGATCATTTTGGCGGCGGCAGTTTTTTGGTTTCCCACGGTCGCCTTCTCCTCTCCGGGGACCGACGAAAATGCGGTCGGTCCGGGATCGCAGGACACCGCTGAAGCCGAAGAGCTGCGCGACATAAAAAGTTTAATGGATTATGAATTTGCGAAAAGAAGCAGCGCCGCCGTCATGGCCGCGATTGCCGTCGGCGCCCTCTTAGCGGCTTTTCTGTGGCTTCGCGCGCGCGGCAAAAATGCGGAAGAAACAAAAGAAGACGCCCCTCCGCCGATCCCTCCCGAAGTGACCGCCATGGCCGCGCTCGCGGCGCTCGACGCGTCCGGCCTCATCGAAAGCGGGCATTTCAAGGAATATTATATGCGGCTTTCGCATATAGTCAGGGTTTACCTCGGCGGCGCGCTGAATTTCAACTGCGTCGACCTTTATTTCGACGAGGCCGCCGCGAAACTGTCGGAGCTCGGAGTGGCGCGCATGCATATAGCCTCGTTCGAAGCCATTTCGAACGAATGCGACCTGGTAAAATTCGCGAAATTCAAGCCTTGCGAAGATGACGCCCGCGCACTGCGCGGTTCGGCCGGAGATTTCATAAAACTCACGAGCGGAGCTGGTTTCAGATGATCAGCTTTAAATATCCCGCGCTTTTATTTCTGGCGATAGTACCCATTCTGATCTTCGCCTATAATGTTTACCGCGCTTCTTCGCGTAAAGCCGGCATAGGCTTTTCGAGCATTGCGCTTTATAAGGCCGCCGGAACCAAAACCTATAAAACTTATCTCGCGGCGCTCGCCAATATCCTGCGGGCGCTTATATTACTTCTGCTGGTGATAGCGGTCGCGCGCCCTCAGTTCGGCGAAGAAGAACAGGACACCACCAGGCTCGGCATAGACATATTCATAGCGCTCGACGTTTCGGGCTCCATGTCGGCCGAGGACCTGAAACCCGACAGGATCACCGCGGCTCGCGAACTCACCGGCGAATTCATAAAAAAATTATCCGACCACCGCGTCGGGCTGGTCGTGTTCGCCGGGCGCTCGATGACGCTCTCGCCGCTTTCGACCGACATAGCGATAATGAGCGAAAGCGTCTCGAAGGTCAAGATCGGTGAAATGCCCATAGACGGGACCGCGATCGGCGACGCCATCGCCAACTGCGTATATAAGCTCACCGGAAAGGGCGCGAAGCCCGCCGCCGACGCCAAAGCCGTCAAATCCACTAAAGACGGTAAAACCGAAAAAAATAAGGTGAAGTCGAAGATCGTAATATTGCTCACCGACGGCGAAAATAACTCGGGCAACATCGAACCGATGCTCGCCGCCAAGATCGCCTACGACGAAAAAATAAAAATATATACCATCGGCATCGGCTCCAAAGACGGCGCGCCCATTCCCGTCTTTCAGAACGGCCAGAAATTTTACATGAGGAACCACGACGGGACGCTCGTGGTGCCGAAACTTGACGAAAAGCTGCTGCAGGAGATAGCAGAACTCACCGGAGGACTTTACTTCAGGGCCACCGACGAAAAAAAACTCAAAGAAATTTATGATATAATAAATAAACTGGAAAAGAGCGAAATAATAACGTCTAAATTCACGATGTACTCGGAAAAAGCTCATTACCCTCTGTTTTTAGCCTTCGTTCTGATGCTGGTCAATTTCATTATCGAATACAGGGTGCTGTTGAAATTATGACGACCCCGAAAGCCCCCGGCGCAAATAGTATTAATAAACGCCTTTCCGGCGGAGCCCGCCGCAGGGCGCTCACCTTCGTCGAACTGATGATCTGCGTGAGCGTAATCGCGATAATAGCCGCCTCGGCGCTCGCGCTAAGCGAAACGGGCTCGCGCCTCGCGCGCGAATTCGAGCTCAGATCCACCCTTCGAATAGTGCGCGCCGCCATAGACCGCTATTATGACAGATCCCTCGAAGATTCCCCGGCTCTGGCCGATAATCTCCACTATCCGAAGAGCCTTAGCGAGCTCGTCGAAAAAAAATATATGCGCGGCCTTCCCAAAGACCCTTTCACGGGCCATTCCGACTTCCGCCTGATATCTTCTACCGACGAAACGGACTCTCAGAGGACCAACGGCGAAAACGTCTACGACATTAAAAGCACGAGCGAATACGTGGCGCTCGACGATTCAAAGGTGAGCGAATGGTAGAAATCATTTCCGTCAAAAATCCCTTTAGCTCTTCCGCGCGGTATAATAACCGCAACGGCGGAAGCAGCCGCGGCTTCACTTTCATCGAGGCCGCAATGACCATCTCCATAATCGCGATCCTGTGCATGATCGCCTACCCGTCGGCCGCCAATTACGTAAAAAAAACCAGGGACGCCGCGCTGAAAAAAGACCTCTACGTTCTGCGCGAGAGCATCGATAAATTTTACGCCGCCTACAGCCGCTATCCGAAATCGCTTGACGAACTCGTCGAAAAATCCTTTATAAGGGCCATTCCAATAGACCCAGTCACCGGCTCTTATCAAACCTGGAAGATATTACCTTCCAAAGACGACGAACGCGACGTTTTCAACGTAAAAAGCGGGGCGGACGGAGCGGACAGCGAAAGCATCGCCTATGAAAATTACTGACGCCGGAATAAAAACGCCGGGAATCCGGTCAAAAAAAGCGCTGGGCGCGCTCATATGGATATTCACTTTCTCCGCGGCTTTTCTGCTTGTCTCATGGCGCGTCATGCCGATATACGGCACCGCCGCCAGGCTCGCCCGGGAGCAGGAACTGGTTTTCGTTTTAAAAAGTTATAAACGGGCGATCATGAAATACAAAAAAGTTTACGGCGCCGGCCCGTACAAACTGGCCGACCTCATCAAAAGCCAACCCAACCCGCGTTTCATAAGACAGCTTTACGACGATCCGTTCTGCACCGAAGAAATAAAGATCAAAAACCACTCCAACGGACTCGTCACAGTGACGGCCGCGAATAATGAGATCGTGAACGTGAAGACCTCCAGCGGCGAAAAGAGCGCGGGCGGCGTCGAATACCGGAAATGGTACGCGGATTCAGCCCTCCGGCTGTGCGTCGAATAGGAACGGCCACGGGGTCACTTTTTAGCACCGGAAACGGTACGCTCTATCATTTCAAAAAGTTCCTCGGCCTTATAAGGCTTCGCGATGGCGTTTTTAAAACCGTATCGCGCGTAATCGATAAGCATTTCATCGCCCGCGCCTCCGCTGGAGGCGATAACGACGGCGCACGGATCGGCCTCGAGCAGTTTGCCTGTGAACTCGACCCCGCCCATGCCTTTTTTCACCAATATATCCGCTATCACGACATCGAAGCGGCCGCCGGATTTTAACTTTTTCATGTAGGCGGCGAAAGCCTCGTCGCCGTTTTCGGCCAGAGTTACCGCATTTCCGCGTTCGGAAAGCATGTCGCACACGGGGGCGAGCGTGTCGGGCTCGTCGTCCATGACCAGTATGTTATAAAGGCCGGCAGCGCTCGATTCCGCGCCCGCGGGCAAAAACTCTTTTGGCTCGGGCGGCTCGTCGACGATTTCAAAGACCGGCAGATATATCTCGAACGCCGCGCCGGCTCCCCGGCTGGAAACGGCCCTGATAAAACCGTTGTGCTTGCTGACTATCGAATACGAAGTGAACAGCCCGAGCCCGGTGCCCGAAGGCTTGGTCGTAAAATAAGGATCGAATATCTTCGTCAGATTTTCTTCGGCGATGCCGGGGCCGTCATCGCTTATACACAATTTGACGTATTTGCCGGAACTGTGCGGAAATTCATTGCGGGTGATCGTTTCAAAATTTCGAACGCTGACGCTCAGTTCCCCGCCGTCTTCGTTGGCCTGCCTTGAATTTATAACAATGTTAGCGATCACCTGCGCGAACTGGCCTTCGTCGATCTCGACCATCTTCGAGCCGGGATCCAGGTCGAAGGACGGCTTCATTTTTGAACCGCTGAGAGTGAACTGGACTGTGTTTTTGACCAGATCGTTGATCGCGCATCTTTTTTTGATCGGAAGCCCGCCCTTCGAAAAAGTTATGAGCTGCTCGGTCAGCGAGCGCGCCCTGTGAACGACGGATTCGGCCCTTACGAGCACTTCATGGGCGATCTTGTCGTTAGCGCACCTGGTTTTCGCCAGCGTGAGGTTGCCGAGTATGCCCATGAGTATATTGTTGAAATCATGGGCAATTCCGCCGGCGAGCATTCCGATAGATTCCAGTTTCGCCATTTTCGAGCGTTCCTCGTCGATCCTCTTCTGGTCGGTAATATCGCGGATCACTCCCACTATATAGCGGTTTCCCTTATTGCCCATGTAAAGCGTTTTTTTCGTGATAACGTTTCTGAGCGCGCCGGAAGCGTCCGTTATGAGCTCTTCGTTGATGTTGGCCTCGCCGGTCTCAAAAACCAGATCATCTATTTTTTCGAAAATGCTTGCCTGCTCAGGAGGAAAAAAATCGAGGTCGCACTTGCCGACTATTTCGTAATTGTTTTTATTGACGAGATTGCAGAATGGCGCATTAACAAGAACGAATTTATGATTTCCGTCCTTTACGAAGATAGGGTCTCCGATGGAATTGACTATCTTTTCGAGATAAAGCCTGGATTCCAGCTCGTCCTTTTCGGCCCGCACGCGCTCGTCCGTTTCGAAGGCTAGAGAAATCAGGTCGGTAATAGTGATGGCGAAATCGATCTCCTCTTCCTGCCAGCGTCTTGGCGTCCGAGTGTGCTCCAGACACAGAACGCCGGCCGGCTGGCCATGGAACCAGATCATCGTATCGAGCATCGAAGTGATGTCGTTAGGAATAAGATAGACGGTTAAAAACTCGCGCGTTCGCTCGTCGGTCCGGGCGTCGTCAGCCGCGATATTACGGCTGCCGTTGAGCGCCTTGAAATATTTCGGGTAATCGTGGGCGGCAAGCGTCTTGCCTGACTCATAAAGGCTTTCAAGCGCGTTATAAAGCGTTTCGCAGCTCATTACACTGCAATCCTCATTGAACCTCCACACGCTCACTTTATGGGTGCCCGTAGAATCCGCCACGCATTTCACTATGCGCTCCAGCGTATTTTTATAATCGGAATTATCGAATTGGGCCAGTTTAAGCGCGGCCTGCTGATAAAACACCTTCGCCTGCATCCCCGCGTTCTTTCTCATCAGATTTTTCAGGTTCAGTATGAATAGAAAGACGGCGAGCACGAGCGACAAGGCCAGACACCAGACCAGCGAACGGCTTTTAAACACCTGATATTGCCAGTCGCGCGCGTCCATATCCATGCCGACTACGCAAACGACGCTTTTTCCGTCCAGGTCGAAAACCGGAAGCATCGCGGAAAAAAACGTGCCCCATCTGTCGGTGTAAGGGCCGGCGGTATATTCGCGATTTCCGTTCAGAAAAACTTCTTTAAGGCCATCGGGAGGTTCCTGGTAGATCTCGCCTGGAGCCGCTAGAGGTTTCGATGGATCGGCTTTGGCATCCGGTTCGCTGTCGGCGTAAAAAAATATTTTTGCGTCACGGTATCCCATCATGTATATATAGCGGATATCTGTCTGGGAGTTGCACCCGTTTAAAAACATTCGCTTATAATCGAGATAAACTTCGGAGCTTACATCTTCAGGTGAGCCCTTTAATTTTTTTATCTCGTTGGAATTGACAAGCGACGAAAGGATCTTCGTGCGGTTTAAAAGAATGGCTTTAAGAGAAGCGGCGGTCTTTTCGCCGGCGATCTTCGAAAAGTAAAGGCCGCCCGTGATAATGATAATTATCAAAGCGGAAAAAAAGAATATTATTTTACGATAATGTTTATCTTTAATCATTTTTCAAAAAATTCAATACATGCAAACATTAATCGAGTTTCAATAGATTTTCCCGGGTTATGCTACCACATAAATAAATTTTAATCAACCCATAAAACCACAATAAAAACTTAATTGTTGTAAATTCCTTCAAAATCTGCTATAATACTCTAAAAAATTGGTGAGGTTTTATGTCGCATATATATAAATTCCTTCTCAAAACATCCATAATTGCGTTAATAATGTCGTCGGGCTCTTTTTTCATGCCCGGCGATGCCGCCGCCGTCGCGCCCCCGCTCGACCCGGGAAAGCCGGCGCCGCGTAATTTATTTTTATCGGGCGGCGGCGAGAACAATTACGGCGCCATGGTCCTTCCTTTCAAGAGCGCATCGATCGGAACCCGTCGCGCTATGGGAGGCGGCATAGGGACCACGCTCGCCGAATACCTGAAAACGAATAAAAACGCCAGCCTGATCGTTATCCCCGTTGAATTCAGCGACGTTAAGATGAACGCCGCCGGCCTTTCAGCGATAAGACTAATGGCGGAAGAAATGTGCCGTTTTTTCAACTCGCAGTCCGGCGGCAGGATCTCTTTAGCCGCCGTGACCGCGCCGCGCGTTTATAAATTAAGCAATACCATGGGCTATTACGGCTCATCCGATGACGCGGAATCGCTGGTCAGGGACGCCGTTGCGCAATCAGACGCCGAGATCGACTTTTCGAATTACCAGTGCGTAATGGTCGCCCACGCAGGCTACGGCGATGAAACAAATCCCAGCGATACCGGCACAAGCGATATCTGGAGCAAATACTGGTATTCCGGCGGATATAACGCCGTTGCCACCGGCGACGGCGTCAGCGTTAACGGAGCGACGGTAGTGCCCGAGCTCGAGTATGAAAGCGTGAGCCCGCTCGGAATAATCTGTCATGAATTCGGCCATCAGCTCGGGCTTCCCGATCTGTACGACACCTCCTATTCGACCGAAGGCGGCATCGGCAGATGGTCGCTTATGGCCACAGGCGCATATAACGGAACGCCCAGAGGCTCAAGACCGGCTCTGCTCGATCCCTGGTGTCGAAAACGCCTCGGCTGGACCGACTACGAAAAATTGTCCGGCAATTATAAAGACTTCACTTTCGAATCCAATAAGGTCTATCAGATCGCGGCCGACGGCGCGGAACCGTCCGCCGATTATTTTCTGCTCGAAAAGCGCGGAAAGGCCTCCGGCACTTACGACGAAGGCCTTCCCGGCGAGGGCCTGCTCATCTACCACGTAAACGCGGTGAGCGAACGGGAGAACAGCCTCAGTCCCAATAACTACAGCCCCGGGCTCATATGGCTCGTCTGCGCCAACGCCAAAGACCATCTTACCGTGAGCCCGCGCTCGAAAGTAAGAGGGCTCGACACCGACCCCTATCCGGCCCTTTCGAACGACGAATTTTACGCCTATTCGTCGCCCGCGTCAAAAACCTGGAAGGGAAACGACTCCGGCGCGGCGGTCAGAAACATAAAAAGAATCTCGGGCGGCGCTTCTCTTATGATAACCGCCGATATTTATTCAGGACAGAGCGCCCCCAAATTTTTCCGGACCGGTTCTTTCCTTACTCCCGGAGTTCCCGGCGAAATCGTTTTAACGGCGAGGCCGTCCGCGCAGATCAGCGGAAAGCTGAACGCGCATATAACCGACAGCGCCTTTACAAGCGGCGAAGTTACTCTCACCCCCGCGGCCGGAGGCAAATATTATTACGCGCTCCTGCGTTCCTCCGCCAAATTAACAAGGCTCACCCTGACGCTTATGGGCGTCCGCGCTTCCGATTCTCAGCAGGTAAGCGAAGAACACACTTTTTACTACTGATAATTTTTTATTTTTTTATTTTTTTGAACCTTATCACAGCCTCGTCAGATTACATAGTCATAAGCCGGATGAACACGCGTTCATTTCGGTCCGCTCAATTTTTCACACTCGCTGCCGATATGTAAAGCGTATTATAATATTTCAACGGAAAAGCGAGATGGTTCATTTGACAAGAGCGGTCAATAAAAACATGAAGGTCGAAAAGAAAGAGCTGATCTTAAAAGCCAGCCTCGACACGTTCTCTAAAATAGGCTTCGCGAAGGCCACGATGCGTAAAATAGCCGAAACGGCCGACATCGCGGTTGGAACGATCTATATATATTTCAAAAACAAAGACGAGATCCTTCAGGAACTTGTGAACCGTCACAACGAGGAGTATAAAAAACTCTTCGAAAAAATGTCGGTTTTGAAACCTGAAAAGGCCTTCCGCCTTTTTTATGAGGAACGGTTCGCGGCCATGGCTAAATTACACAATCTGACGAACCTGTTCACGTTTGAAGCGTCGCAGGATAAAAAATTCAGGAACACGCTATACAAAAAGACCTTCGAGAAGCTCAACAACCTGATGGTAGAATATTTAGAAGCGTCCATCAAAAAAGGCGAGATTAGAAAAGTTAAAAACACGGCGGCGCTTTCAGCGGTGATAATGAGCCTGCCCCCGACGCTGGTCAGCTGGAAGGAATGCCTTTTTTCAAAACAGTTAAAAGAGCTGACCTACGCTCAACTCGTCGATACGATATCGGATCTCATGCATAACGGATTAACGCACGTATGATCGAAGCTGATTATTATGAAAGAAAATGTAACGGAAACGGAGCATAAATTATGAAATTAGAAATTATAGGAACACCGATAGATAAAATATTCGATATACTCAAAACAAGCGAAAAAGTTAATACGTTAAAATGGTGTAGCGGCAAGATCAATATCAACCTTTCCGGCGACGTCAGCCGCGAAACCCTCCACACTATCAAAAATTCTATTATCAATAAACTTTCCGGCGCAGTCAACAACTATATAATGAAGGTGATCAATTAATGAACAAAGCAAAAGCCGCACTCAAAAACGTTTTATCAGCAGCCTTTTTTTCAGTCGTCCCGCTGGCGACGGCGATGTTTCTTATGGGCGCCTCCGCGCCCGCCGAACCCGTCAAATTGTCGCCGGCGCAGATAGTTAAAAACCTTCTGGACAAAAAATCCGACTCAGTTCAATTGAGAGCCGGAAAACTGAAACAGGAGATCAGCGCCGCATCCCGCACCGCTAAAGCCCCGCAGAACGCGCCCGCTGAAAAAGGAAAAGCCGGAAATAAGAAACACGAAACCGCGGACCGCCGCCCGGCCGAAACGGTAAAATTAACCCCGGCGCAGGTAATAAAAAACCTTCTGGACAAAAAATCCGATTCGTTGGAATTAAGGGCCGGCAAACTGAAACAGGAAATCAGCGCCGAACGCTCGGCTAAGATCGCGCAGACGAAAGCGGCCGAAAACGACATAATCGAAGTCGAGATCCCCGAAGACCTCGCTTCGTCGTTCGACGGTCCCGCAGCGCACGAAGAACCCCGAAAAGACCTCGAAGTGAAAGCGCTGGCCAGCGCACACCTCGCACAGCAGACGCTTCCGGCGGCATCACTGCAAACCGCGGCGCCTCAAATACTGCCGGCCGAAAACGCCACGACAGAAGCATCTATCACGCTTCAGCAGCAGCCGACAAAAATCGATGAAAATCAGATGAGCCTTTCAAGCTGCATCGATGTGGCGCTGACCGGCAACCCTCAGATCCTCGAATCGCTTCACAACCTCGAAGCTCAGAAATATAAGATCGGCCAGGCTAAGGCGCCTCTGAAACCCCAGACGTCGGCCGGCGCGAAAACGGGCTGGCAGGACAGCGATTCATCATCGCGCGCGGGCGAATCCTCCTCGCGTTACGCGAACCGCAGCGCGTCCGTCAGTTACTCACAGGTGGTTTACGACGGCGGAAAAATTTCGAGCGGCATCAGCGCAGCCGAAAAAAGCCTCGAAGTATACGAACTCAATCACAAAAAACTTCTCATGGACATCTTTTTAAAAATTTGTGAAAATTACTATTCGCTCATAACCACGATGAGGCTTGAAAAGGTCGCTCAGCAGACTTACGACGGCGCCATGCTTCACCAGACGCTCGCCGAAGCCAATTTCAACGTAGGCATTTCTCCCAAAACCGATTTCATAAGGTCGCAGGCGAACACATTTGAAAAAAAATACAGCCACATAGCGGCGCAGAATTCTCTGAAAAAATCACGCCTGGCGCTTAATTACACCATGGGCCGCGAAGGTTACGACATACAGGTGATCGATTCTTTAGTGTGCGACACGCTCGGCGTGGACCTTGAAAAATCGATCGCAAGGGCGCTGGAAGCAAGAAGCGAGATCGCCGCCGCGAAAAAGAACATTGAAATTTACAGGCTGCAGATCGAACAGATCAAGGCCGAGAGAAAGCCGCAGCTTTCTATTGGCGCGAACGCCGGAGTCGATTTCGACAACTCCGCCAACAAAAGCGAGCGCTCGTCATATTCGGCCACCGCGAGTTTTTCGTTCCCGCTGACCAACGGCTACCTCACGGAAAATAAAGTCGGAGAAATCGAAGAAAAAATCAGGGCGGCCGAAAGAAGCCTGGAACAACTCATATTGACGATCAAATACGACGTCACCCAGGCCTACCTGAACCTGCTCGAAACTTACGAGCAGATAGGCGTGGCGTCAAAGAACGCCGAATACGCCGATCTCACGCTGAAACTTACCGACGAACAATACAAGGTCGGCCTGGCGACCATGATCGATCTCATCGACGCGGAACTCGCCTATAGCCGCGCGATGACCAATCATATACAGTCGCAGGGCAGTTTTTTGATCGCAAAATGCAAATTCAGAAGAAATATAGGCGACGAGGAGTTTTACAGATGAAACGTTTCCTTTCCTTTAAATCGTTGAGCGTTCTGGCCGTGATAGCCGTTCTTATCTACTTTATCAACCCGTTCGGGTTGAGCGGCAAAAACACCGCGGGCGCGATAGCCAATAAATACACGCAGATGAGCGTGGATACTTTCGAGATCACCGTCTCCTGCTCCGGCACGGTCACGGCGCTTTCGAGCGTAGACGTAAAATCGCGCGTCGGCGGCACGGTCGAATATCTGACTTTAATGGAAGGCGATTTCGTCAACAAAAACGATCTGGTGGCCAATATCGACAAACGAAACATACTGCTGAAAGTTAAACAGAACGAAACGGACCTCAAGGCCGCCCGCGCGCAGCTCGAAAAGTCTAAAATAGGCTACGCTATCGACCGCAAGACCTACGCCAACGACCTGAAAAGGACGCAGGCCAACGCTAATCTGAGCCATTCCAACCTCAATCTCATGCAGAAAGGCAGCCGCCCCGAAGAGCTTTCGCAGGGCGAAGCGCAGGTGGAACTGGCGCAAGCCAATTTCGAAAACAGCCGCAAGACCTACAACAGGAACAAAGAACTTTTCACCAAGAACCTCGTTTCGCAATCCGCGATGGACAGCGCGCGCGCCAATATGGACGTTTCCGCCGCGCAGCTGAAAAGCGCCGAGGAAAAATTCAATCTTTTGAAACAGGGCTACCAGAACGAAGAAATTCAGAAAGCTCAGGCGCAGTATGAAGTGTCGCTGTGCGCCGTAGAAGACGCGATATACAAGATAGAATCGCTGAAAGTGCGTGAACAGGAGATTAAAAACCTCGAATCCACGGTCGAAAAAATGGATATAATCCATCAGGACGCCCTTGAGCAGCTCAAAGATACGACCGTTCTTGCGCCGATATCCGGCGTGGTGACGCAAAAATGGGTCGACGCGGGCGGCATCATAACCTCCGGCATCTCCTCCGTCACTTCGGGAACCAATATTATAACGCTTTCAGACATGTCTGAAATAAAGATCAAGGCCAACGTAGATGAAACGGATATCCACAAACTTCTGCCTGACCTTCCCACCCGCGTTAAACTGGATGCTTACCAGAAGAGAACCTTCATGGCGAAATTATCGAGCATCGGCCCCCGCGTTTATCTTAAAGAGAACGTGCCGGTGATAGACATAACGCTCGATCTGCTCGAAGGCAGCGGCGAGGTCAAGGTAGGAATGACCGCTGACGCTGAAATAGTAATAGCTTCAGTGCCGAACGCGAAACTCGTCCCTAACGATTCGGTCATCGAACGCGGAGGAAAGCACTTCGTCAGGATGGAAAACGGCGGCGATAAAAAAGCCGAGCTGAGGCCGATCAAGGTCGGGCTGAGCAACGGCGACGTTACGGTCCTGCTGGAAGGCCTTAAAGAAAACGAACGCTTTTATACCGGCGAAGCGCTGAAGGCGATCAAAGAAACCAGCGCCGCGGCCAAACCCGGAATGCCCATATTGGGCAGGCCTCCCGGAACGCGCAGCACCAGGAGCGGCGGAACGAAGTAAAGGATGAACGCCCGCGGGGCGCATTTAAAGGCAACGACTCCCATTAAATACAAGGATTGAGTGAAACCATATGCCAGACGACAAAAAAGCTGTGATCGAAATAAAAGCCCTCACCAAAGTATACGACACCGGCGTGATCAAAGTGAACGCGCTCAACGGCGTCGATTTTTCGATATCCGAAGGAGAGCTGATCGCCATCATGGGGCCGTCCGGCTCCGGAAAGTCCACCATGATGAACGTCATAGGCTGCCTCGACATGCCCACCGCCGGAAGCTACCATCTCGACGGAACGGACGTGTCGACGATGAGCGAAGACGCCCTCGCCGATATCCGCAATCAGAAGATCGGCTTCGTTTTTCAGACGTTCAACCTTCTCGCGCGTACGAGCGCGCTTAAAAATGTAGAGCTGCCTATGGTTTACGCAAAACTTCCGGCGGCGGAACGCGAAGAGCGGGCAATAAAAGCGCTGAACGCGGTCGGACTCGGCGAGCGAATGCACCACATGCCCAACGAGCTGTCCGGCGGGCAGCAGCAGAGAGTAGCCATAGCGCGGGCTCTGGTCAACGATCCCAAGATAATACTTGCGGACGAGCCGACAGGAAACCTCGATTCGCGATCCTCGGAAGAGATCCTCATGATATTCCAGGAACTGAACCGCTCCGGAAAAACGATAGTGCTGGTCACGCACGAACCTGACATCGCGCAGCACTGCAAGCGCAACGTCGTCTTCAGGGACGGCGTCATCATAGCGGACAAAAAAGTCGAAAAGATCCTCGACGCGAGGGTAGTTCTCGAAGAATTAACCAAAATAAGCCGCGACATGCATCTTCATCACGCCTGAGCATAATAAACTAATTGTGTAAAAAAGGATTTTAAAATGGATTTTCTCGAACTCGTCAAAGTCTCGCTGGTAAGTCTTAACGCCAATAAAATGCGCTCTGCGCTGACCATGCTGGGCGTGATCATCGGCGTGGCGTCGGTCGTCGCCATGATATCCATCGGCGAAGGCGCGAAGGGCCTTGTCACCAAGTCGATCGAAGACATGGGGACGAACCTGCTTTTCGTCATGCCCGGCCAGATAAAGGTCGGCATGGGCGGCCACGGCATGGGTTCGATACAGACGCTCACCTACGAAGACTGCCAGGAGATCGAGAAAAACTGCCCGTCGGTCGCCGGCTGCGCGCCGGAAATATCTAAATCGGCGAAGGTCAAGGCCGGCAACAAGAACACAGTAACGCAGATTACAGGCACCAGCGACCGCTATCCCGTCGTAAGGAACGCCAAGATCGCCCAGGGACGCTATTTCAACACGACGGAACTTAATTCTCAAAAAAAAGTGGCCGTTTTAGGCCCCAGCGTGGTCGAAAATGTTTTTTTCAATATCGACCCTATCGGCAAAGACATCCTTATCAACCGCATATACTTCACCGTGATCGGCGTGCTCGAGGCCAAAGGCCAATCGGGCTTTACGAACGTCGACGACATGATAATGATACCTGTAACCACCTTTCAGAAAAGGGTCTTCGGCATCAACTACCTCAGAAATATCAGCGTGCAGGTAAAAAGCGCCGAAATGATGGACAGCGCCGAAGAAGAGGTCAGCGACCTGCTTAGAAAGCGCCACAAGATACTCAATCCCGACGACGACGATTTCACTATCAGAAAACAGACGGAAATGCTCACCCAGATGAGCAGCATAACAACCGCTTTCACGATGCTTCTAGGCGGCATAGCCTTCATTTCGCTTCTCGTCGGCGGCATCGGCATCATGAATATAATGCTGGTCTCCGTCACCGAACGCACGCGCGAGATCGGCCTCAGAAAGGCCATCGGCGCGAAGAAAGCCGACATCTTAAAGCAGTTCCTCATCGAATCGGTCGTGCTGTGCGTGCTCGGCGGCATAACCGGCATATTGACCGGGATAGGCCTTTCATATCTTATAGCCATTTTCGGCAACTGGAGCACATCGGTCTCGACGACGTCCGTGGTTCTGTCGTTCGGCTTTTCCATAGCCGTAGGCCTGTTCTTCGGAATATACCCCGCCAACAAGGCATCCAACCTCAACTGCGTCGAGGCGCTCAGGTACGAATAGTTTGCCTGCGCGCCCGCCGGAACTTATTTACGGGCCGAACAGCCTGAAATCTTAAAAGCGTTCAAATCGATCATGATTTGAACGAAAATCTTTTTTTATATTGATCATATTGTTGAATTATAAAAACATTTCTGATATAATTTCCAGAAAAAATTTCTGAAAATGACAGGAACGTAAAACATTGTATGAGCGATACTGCTAAAAAACGCATATTATTTATAACTCCCTATTATCCCCCCGAGATCGGCGCGCCGCAGTCGCGGATATCCGAACTCGCGAAGAAATTAAAAGACCGCGGCCATGAAGTATTTATTTTATGCGCCGTTCCGAACTATCCGTCAGGCGTCATTCCGAAGGAATACAGGGGCAAATTCCTTATAAAGCAGAAAATAAACGGCATCCCCGTCTACAGAACGTATATATTCGCCGCGCCTAATAAAGGCTTCCTGAAAAGGCTTCTCACGCATCTGTCCTT
>MGFH01000061.1 GCA_001791795.1 Candidatus Wallbacteria bacterium GWC2_49_35 | reverse complement strand
ACCTCGATGTGGTAACTGTTGTCCAGGTCCCACTGGTCGACGAGTTTACCGCCGAGGTAGTCTTCGCCGATGGTGTAGGTACCGTCGGATCTCATGTCTTTATAAGCTGAAATATAGTACCAGCCGGGGTCAATTCCGGCGAATGAAAATCCGCCGGCCGAGTCGAGTTTTTTGAGTGTGACGCCATTTTTGAGCAGATCGTCGGTAGTGACGAAAACGACGGCGCCGGCGACGGACTGCCCGTCGAATGTCCTGACGGTGCCGGATATCGAGCCGGGAATTATCGGGGAATATCTATTGACATGTTTTTCGGGGCAGCCGGCGTTAATGGTAATAAAAGCCGCGAAAAGCCATAATATCAATATTAAATTGCGCGCGCCCGGTGCATTATTTTTCCGGTAGTAATAAGAATATGACATGAAGTTATTATCGGAAAAATAATTAAAATATAAATTTTTTATTTAAGCGCCTGACCTAAAAAATCAGGCGCTTAAATAAACGTTCAAACCGAAAAGTTTTAAGGCGCCTGATAAGTGCCGCTGTAAATCGTCTGTGATATCATCTTGCCGTTAATGGACATTACGAACATCATCAGCTCCATGCCGGGCGTGAGCGTCGGGTCCAGATCGAGAGCGAGGACACCGAAATTATAGGTATGCGCGGGTCCGGCCGGCGGATTCGGACCGATATAGCCGATGGTGGCCGCGCTATTTTTGCCCTGCGCGGCCGTGCCGGAAGGCAATATGCCGGCGCTTACGCTGGCTGTTTTAGCGATATTTTCAGAAAGCCCGGTCGCCGTGGGAGAGATATTGTAAATTACCCAGTGAATGTAATCGTCCTGAGGGTTTTCCGGCGTCCCGTTGACGTCGTCGGAGCAGACGAGCGCAAGGCTCTTAGTGCCCGCCGGAACGCCTGTCCAGCTGAACGCCGGCGATACATTGCTTCCATTGCCCGTATATTTGACCGGTATCACGCCGCCGTTCGCAAAAGCAGTTGTCGTAAGAGTAAATGTGTTGCCTGAAATAACGTACTCGGCGGTCATAACGGGCGAATCCACGCCGCCCTTGCTGGCTATCGCTTTCAATGTGAGCGTCGCCGCAACCGGGATCGGCGATGAATAAGTCGGGCTGGCCGCGGTCGGAGTGAAGTTATCGACGGTATAGTGGATAACCGCCCCGCTCGTGGCGCTTGTGATAGTGACGTTCTGGATAGTGGAGTAATTGCCGCCGGGCGGATTGAAAACAGGCGCCTCGACTGGCGCTGCGTTGATAATATACGCGGCGGTAGCGACGGCGGAATCGGTCATACCCGATTTAGCGGCGATAGCTTTTATTGTAACGCTCGCCGAAACGTTGACGGGCGAAGCGTACAGCGTACTCGCGGTTGTTGGAACGGATCCGTCCATCGTGTAATATATCGACGCGCCGGCCGTAGCGCAGGAAATCGTGACCGACTGCGCGCTCGAATATGTTCCGGCGGCGGGATTGAACGTCGGGGTCGCCACCGGCGGTATGGTTATGGTGTAAGCTGCGCTGGCGACGGGGGAGTCGATCATGCCGGCCTTAGCAGCCATGGTCTTGATCGTCATATTCGCTGAAACCGTTATCGGCGCGGAATACTGCATGCCCGCCGTGGTCGGTTCGGTCCCGTTGGTGGTATAGTATATGGTAGCGCCGGCCGTAGCGCAGGTGATCGCGACCGACTGCACGCCGGTATAGGCGCCGGCAGGCGGATTGAACGAAGGCGGCGCGACGGGAACGCCGATGGTATAGACCGCGGTAGCTACGTTCGAGTTCTGGGCGCCGGCCTTGATGCCTATGGCTTTGACGGTAGTGGTCGCCGTAACGGAGATCGGCGAGCTGTATTGGGTGCTCGCGGCCGTCGGCGTGGAACCGTCGGTAGTGTAGCGGATAACGGCGCCGCTCATGGCGCACGAAATCGTGACGTTCTGGGCGGTCTGATAAGTGCCCGGCGCCGGGCTGAATGTCGGCGCGGGAACGGATATAACGTAAGCCGCCGAAACGACGGTCGATTCGCCGAGACCGGCCTTTTGCGCGAACGCTTTAATGGTCTGTGACGTTTCTATCGCGAACGGAGCGCCGTACTGCGCGCTCGCGGTAGTCGGCGTGGAGCCGTCAGTAGTGTAATAGATGACGGCGCCCCCGGTGGCGCAGGCTATCGAGATAGTTACAGACCCGGCGTAAGCGCCCGGCGCCGGGCTGAACACGGGCGCCGCGGTCTTTATGGTATAGGTTTTCGCGGTAATTTCAGAGTCGAGCATATTGCTCTTATAGGCTATGGCTTTAAGCGTCATACTCGTCGAAACCGCGACTGCCCCGCTGTACAGCGTTCCCTCGGTCGTCGAGGGCGCGCTGCCGTCGGTGGTGTAGCGTATCGCCGCGCCGGCAGTGGCGCAAGTAATTGTAACGAGTTTATCGCCTTCGTAAGTGCCGGAATCAAGGCTCATAACGGGCGCGGCCACGCGGATGCCGTAGGCGGCCTGTGAAATATCGGAATCGGCCATGCCCGTTTTAAGCGCAATCGCGCGCAGAATGGTATTTTGAACGACAACCACGGGCGCGGAGTAAACCGTGCCTGCAGACTGCGACGGCGCGCTGCCGTCTGAAGTGTACTTTATAACGGCGCCGGCAGTGGCGGAAGTTATCGTAATATTTTGCGTTGCGGTATATGTGCCGGCAGCGGGACTGAACACGGGCGCCGCGGCTTTAATGACGTAAGTCGCGGACGCTACCGCCGAATGAGCCATACCGCTCTTAACGGCTATGGCTTTAATCGTTTTCGAAGCGTCGATGGTCACAGGCGTTATATAGGCGGGACTAGATGTCGTAGGATAACTGCCGTCGAGCGTATAATGAATGGCGGCGCCGGCAGTGGCGGAAGTTATCGTAACGTTTTGCGACGCGTTATAAGCGCCGCCCGGAGGATTGAACGCGGGAGTTTCGGCCATCTGAAGCGCGGCGTCGATCGTATAGGATTCGCTGGCGACAAGGGAATCGAGCATGCCCGATTTGATAGCTATGGCTTTAACGACCGAGGTCGCCGAAACCGTAATCGCGCCGGAATAAGTAGCGCTCGAGGCGGACGGCGTGGAGCCGTCGGTGGTATATTTAATAACCGCGCCGGCCGTAGCGGAGTTAATAGTGACGCTGCGCGCGGAATTATAGACTCCGCCCGGAGGCGTCATCTGCGGCTTCGCCGCCCTGGGCTGAACCACATAAACGGCGGCGGCGATATCGGAATTGACAAGACCGCTTTTTACGGCGACGGCCTTGATGGTCGTATTGACTGAAACCGTCAATGGATTAGTGTATAAAGTCGAAGACGGAGTGGGGGCCGTTCCGTTGAGCGTGTAGTATATAGCGGAATTAGGCGTCTGGCATGTGATCGCAACCGATTGGGTATCCGTGTAATTTCCCGGCGGCGGATTGAATTCAGGAGTTTTCACTTTGATGACGTACTGGGCGATTGCCGCCTCGGAATAAAGCATGCCGGCTTTAACCGCCATGGCCTTGATTGTCATAGAGCGCAAAACGTTGATAGGGCCGCCGTACAGATATTGATATTCGGCCCGCGGTTCGGAACCGTCGGTGGTGTAGTATATTACGGCGCCGGTGACGCCGGAGGTTATGCTGACTGACTTTTCTTCATTATAGGTTCCGCCGGCGACGCTGAACGAAGGCTTGGGAATGCGTATGAAATATTCGGCGGTGATCACGTCGGAATCGCTCAAGTCGGGCTGTTTTATGGCTATGGCTTTAACGGTGGAGTTAGCGCCGACGGTAAACGGCGCGGTGTAACGCGTTTTGGAAGAAGTCGGGCGAGATCCGTCGAGCGTGTAATAAATTTCGGAGCCGGCGGTAGCCGAAGTAATCGAAACCGGCTGCGCTCCGACATATATGCCGCCGGCCGGGTTGAACTGCGGATTGGCGACTTTAGGTCTGGGCATATCAAGAACTATGTAGGACTCGGCAGGCTGAGAATCGAGCATTCCGGCCTTAAACGCTATCGCCTTGATATAAGTCGTCTGGCTTACCTCGATAGTGCCGGAATACAGGGTGGAAGAAGAGGTCGGCACGGTCTCGTCGAGGGTGTAACGTATAGATGCGCCGGAAGTGGCGCATGAAATGACGGCGCTCTGGACGGAGCCGTACGTGCCGGACGACGGATAAATTATTGGTTTAGCGACCGCCGGAATATTTATCGTATAGGCGCCGCTTTCGGCATCCGAATCGGCCATGCCGCTTTTAACGGCTATGGCGCTAAGTTTCAGGCTCGCCGCTATCCTGACGGGCGCGGAATATATCGCGCTGGAGCGGTTCGGCGCTGATCCGTCCAGAGTATAATAAATCACGGCGGCGGGAGTGGCCGAGGTAATGGCCACGTCGCGGGCCGCGTCATAAACTCCCGCGGCTGGACTGAATTGCGGCCGGGCGGCCTTTTCGAGTATCACGTATACGGCGCTTACCACTGCGGAATCGGCCATGTCGGTTTTTGAAGCCGCGGCCTTTATCTCGGCGGTGCCATAATTCGCGAGCGAAATGGGGCCGCCGTAGAGCGCGCTGGACTGGTTCGGAACGCTTCCGTCAAGCGTGTAGCGTATGAGCGCGCCCGGCGTCCCGGAAAATAAGACAATATTCTGCGCGCCGGCGTATGTTCCGGCGGGCGGATTGAACTGAGGGGGCTCCGCTCTGTTGATGATATATTCGGCTGAAACGATATTCGAGTCCTGCATGCCGTCTTTAACGGCCACGGCTTTAATCACCTTCGATGAATAAATGGTGAAAGGCCCTGAATAAAGAGCGCTTGACCGCGACGGATTCGCGCTCGCGTCGTCGGTGAAATAGATCGAAGCGCCGGGAGTTTTAGTGGTAAGCGTGATCTGCCTGGGCCCAGCGTATACACCCGGCGGCGGGTCGAATAAAGGCGCGGCGGCTTTATTTATGATATAGGCGGCCTCCAGGACCGCCGAAGGCTGCATGCCGTCTTTAAAAGCCACGGCTTTCACGACGGTCGAAGATGAAACGAGAATGGGGATATTGTTGAATATCGTGCCTGAAGCCGGCGTGGGCGTGCTTGAATCGAGTGTGTATCGTATGGATGCGCCGGCGGTCGCGCAGGACATACTCACATATATTTCGCCGTCGTAGTTTCCGGCCGCGGGGGAAAATACAGGCCCCGCGACGGTCGTCTGGGCCGCGGTATAAATTTTATAGCCGCCGGCAATGCTTAGCGGCAGGGTATAGTTATAAAGAAGTCCTCCGGAATTGGTATATGAAACGTTTTGAACTTCGTCAAGCCTTAAATCATAGGAAGCGTCCACTGCCGGCCTCTGCGCGTTGGTCTTGTAATTAAATTTGATATGCCGTCCGGATATAACGGGCGCGCTGAAATCCTCGCTGAAATCGAGTTCGCCCGAGCCGGGAGCCATGCCGTAAACGTACTTGTAACTGTTCGACGATCCGCCCGAGGTTCTGACGAGTGTGATCTTCAGTCTTAAAAACTGCGTCTGGTTGAGCGTGAAATCAATTCCATCCGCCCTTTTAAAACCGACCTCAAAGTAAGGACGGTCTATTTCGAAACTTTTCACGGCCGTCTGCCCGCTTTTATATATGAAATCGACGGACCCGTTCTGATTTCCGATGCTGATAGATTCTAAGGAGAGGGGCGATATGGAAGTGTTGAGCAGCGTATAGGCGGCTTCCGCCGCGGCGGAGGTTTTAAGCCCGATTTTAACCGCTATGGCCTTTATTGACATGGATTCTTTAACTTCTATCGGTCCGCTGTATATCATGCCGTAAGCCTCGGTGGGAGTATTGCCGTACAGCGCGTATTTTATAACTGCGCCCGGCGTGGCGCAGGAAATGGTTACGCTCTGAGGCCTTTCGAAAACTCCGCTGGCCGGCGTAAACACAGGGCTTTCAACTTCGAGCGGTTTGACTGTATTCTGTATGCCGCTGACGACGGATGAAATGTCGGACGCCGAAGACGAAGACGATATGCTCTGGCCGTTGAGTACTATCAGCGGCGTTTCCGCAAGGGCGCCTGCGATATTTGAATCGGACTCGCGCGCTTTCGCGACGGTCACGAACGAATTCAGCAGGGCGGAAACCCCCGCCAGGTAAGTAGTTTTAGCGGCATTCACGGACGGATTATCGACTTTCATGACCTTGATAATCGTCGCTATGGCCGTTTTAAGCGGCGCGATAACCTTCGTCGAATCAGGATCGTTTATTACGGCCTCGGCATCTATTTCGAACTGCGTTTTGACGCTCGAGCCGTATATTTCGGTCGCCGGCATTTTAGTTCTGTCTTCGAGCAGTACCAGAGTTTTAGCGGTTGTTTCCTCATTGAGCCTGAGGCTTGAAACGCTGATCGTCGAAGCCGGCGCGTCGTCATAGCGCGGTATCCTGCCTAAAATGCGCTTGTATATTTCATGGCCGGTCTTAAGGCGCGCGACGATCATAAGGTATCTGCCGTATTCTTCGTTCAGCGGGACCGAAAGTTCGAACGAGTTTCCCATGAAATAGCCTGTGGCTCCATAGATCGGCGTACCGGAGACGTCGAAGGCCTTCAGCTCGCATTCGGATGCGAAATTAATCGGTGCGGCGAGTTTAGCGCCGGAGACGGGGACCGAAACTGCGGAACCGTCGATAGTGCCGCTTATTTCGATGGATTTAGAAACGTAGGAATTGGTCGCGGGGACCGTTCCGCCGCCTCCGCCGCCGCAGCCGGCGATCATGACGGCGTATACAGCGCCGAACAGGACCGCCGAGGTTACGATTATCTTCATGCCGGGTTTATTAAAAGAGAATTCAAGCGTCTTAAATATCTTAAACATCGTTTCCTCCACGCAGTTTCAAAGGCGATTCATTGTTCCGGACTTGCCGGCCGGATACTGGTGTATTATTGATTTTTTTGAAATCTTACCAAAAAATTATCTTGTGACTGTAAAATTGCAAACGTCGGATTTTACTCCGCGAACCTCTCCCCCGCCAGGTTTTACGGCCGCGGAGGTCACGTCGATGGACACATTGATGGGAATGCCAGCATATTCGGGCGGAATGAGTCCAGTCGCATTCAGGCTGGTTTCGGTCGTTCCGGCCGTATCGGTGATGTCTTTCGTCTGGCCGAAAGCGCCCGCCGTGCCGTTGACGTAATATTTGACGGCCGCGGCGCCCGGAACCGAAACCGCGTCCCACGAAAGTATTTTTGTGGGCACGTCGAAGCGGACGTTGACGACCTTCGGCACGTATCTGTACGCCGCCGAAACTATATCAGAGTCGGACATTCCGGCCTTATACGCCATCGCTTTAACCGTAACGGAGGAACTGAGCTGGAAAGGCGTCGAATATAGCGTTCCGGCTGAAGCGGAAGGATTGGTGCCGTCGATAGTATACCGGATGGCGGCGCCCGCCGTCGGGCAGCTGAGCGTAACGTTTCCAGCGCCGATAAAACTGCCGTCGGTCGGGTTGAAAACGACCGAAGCGACCCTGGGGATCTGGCTTATGATATACGCGGCGGGGGCCACGTCCGAATTGGCGAGTCCCGTTTTTACCGCTACGGCCCTGATGGTCAGCGACTCGGAGACCGTGACCGGCCCGTTGTAAAGGTTGCTCGCCACGGACGGCTCGGTGCCGTCGGTAGTATAATAAATAGAAGCCGCCTGAGTCAGAGTTGAAATTACCACCTGCTGGGTGCTCGAATAGCTTCCCGCAGGCGGATCGAACGCCGGCGCGGCCGTTTTAATTATATATAGCCCGGTAGTTATATTCGAATTTTCGTTTTCCGTCTTAACGGCCGCCGCTTTTATTGTGGTAGTCGAGCTGACCGGCACCGGCGCCGAATAAACGGAAGCGGATGCGCTCAAGAGCGGGTCGGATGAATCGGTCGTATATTTGATAGTCGCGCCCGGAGTGGCGCATGAAATAATGACGTTCTGAACGCCCGCGTAGGAGCCTGGCGCAGGGTAAAACGTCGGCTGGGCGACTTTCGCGGTAACGGATATGTTATATTCGGCGACGGCCGCATCGGACCGAGCGGCGCCGTTCTTAACGGCGATCGCCTTTATGGTGCGGCTCGCCGTAACGCTTAACGGCGAAACGTATTGAGCGCTCGATTCCGTCGGCGCGCTGCCGTCTTCGGTGTAATAAATGCGCGCGCCGCTGGTCGCGCATGAGATGACGACCTGCCTGGCGGAATCGTAAGTGCCTCCGGCGGGATAGAAAACCGGCGCGGCGGTTTTTATGGTGAAAACCGCGGTGGAAATTTCAGACGCCTCCATGCCCGTTTTAACCGCAATGGCGTTCACGGTTAGAGTGCGCTCGATGAGGAACGCGCCCGAATAGGGCTTGCTGTTGGCGGTAGGGACCGAGCCGTCATCGGTATAGTAAACGAGCGCGCCGGAAGTGGGACAGGTGATCGAAACAACGCGCGAAGAAATGTGCAGACCGCCCGCAGGTGATATTATCGGCGGGGCGACTTTGGTGGCGGAGCCGGACTTGATATTTAAAACGCCCGCAACGCCGGCCGGCAGATTGTACTGTACCCGCGGCGCGCCCTCAGCGGTATATGAAACGCCTTCCAGACCCAGCAGCTGGATATTATAGGCGCTGTCTTCCGTGAAATGCGCCTGACCGGCCCTGACGTTGAACGAGAGCCTGTCGGCGCCTATCGCCGGCGGGGCGAATTCCTCATCCCAGGCCGTTTCATCGGTAAGCCGATCAAAGCCGTAGACAAAGGTCTTCACTATCGGAACGGTATTGACGGTCTTGGTCGCCCTGAGCCTTATTTTAAGAGATGCCGGATTCTGATCGAGCGAAAACGGCTGCGCATCAGAGCGCCTGAACACTATTTCGAAATAGGGATTAAGGACGTTAATGGTCTGTGAGAGAGGCTGGCCGTTGTCATAAATATTTTTAAGTTCGAAAGCCGATGCGCCCGCGGCGAAAACGTTCAAAACAAGCGGCGGAGAAGGTTTTACGGGAATATCGAAAGTGTAGATCACGCTCGCGGTTTTAGAGTCTCTCATGCCGTTTTTGAAAGCTGCCGCCTTAATGGTGAGCGGCGTTGAAACGCTGAAGGGCGAGCCGTATAAGACGCCGCCGGCCTGAGAAGGTTCGGTGCCGTCGAGCGTGTATCTTATCGAAGCGTCCGCGGTCGCGCAGGTCATCGAGACGCTCTGTGCGCTCTTAAAAAGCCCCGAGGCCGGTAATATGACCGGCGGGGCGGCGACCATGCTTACGCTCTCAACGATGGCGGATATCACCGTATCGATATCGGCGGGGCGCGAGGCAGAGTTAACCGTAACGCCTTTTATGCTGACCGACGGGGCCGCGCTCAGAAGCTGTTTTACGGTATCGTCGGTCTGATAAATCAGCGCGACCTCTACGAACGAATTTAAAAGCGCGTTCAGGTCGGTTAAAAAATAATTTTTGACGCTGTGCATCCTGACGTTGGAGGAATTGATCACTTTGACTATCGTATTGAAAACGGTCCTCAGCTGGTTTATATATTGCGAACCGTCGTCGTCGTTGAGCCCGCGGTCGAGATCGGTTTCGAAGCCGGTCTTGCCGTCACCGGCAGCGTTGATGACGGCGTCTGGAAGTTTGGAACGGTCGCTGAGCGCTACCAGAGCTTTTACGGTACTGTCTTCGTTTATCTGCGCGTTAGTGACCGCGATGATTCCGTTTTCTTCCGCAATATCGGCTTCGACGGGCATTTTACCGATGATCTTTTTATATATGGCGCTTCCGCTGCGGTGCTTGACCGTCAGCATCAATATTTTTGAAACATTGTCGACCGGCACCCTGACACGGAAAGAAGTGGCACCGGTAAACGATCCGCTGGCGCCGGCGATGGCGGTCCCGTTAATATCGGAAGCGGTTATGGTATAGTCGTTTAAAAAGTTTATCTGATATGACGCGCCCGCGCCGGGCGGCGATTGTGAGGCCGGTCCCGCGCTGCCGGTGATCTCGACGGCTTTGGATATTGTATGGGGTTCGGGCTGCGCGGGCGTGCTCGCGACGCTTCCGCCCCCTCCTCCGCCGCCGCATCCGGCGGCGAAAGCGGTCAGCAGGGCCGCCGTTACGAGCGCGCACAGCAGACAATTTATTCTGTAGAATTTAAGCATTTATTTTATTTTCCCGTTCAGCGCTTTAATTTCTTCGAGTATTTCAGACGCCTTTGAGTCGTTATTTTCAGCCAGCGCCTTTTTATATTCTTCATAGAGCGATTTCCATTTTTTATTGAATTCAGACGTTTGCGAAGCCGATTCGCCCTCCCTGGTTTCACCGGAAAGTTTGAGCGCGCCGCCGCCGTTTCCGAAAGCGGGAGCTTTTTCATCGCGGACAAGAGTACGGCTTCTGATCGGCGCGGGAACTATCGTCGCGGCGCCGGCCATGGACGAGGCGGCGGCGGTCTTATCTTTTTTCTTGAACAGGCCCGTGAACCAGTCTTTAACGACGGCGAAGGTCTTTTTCAGATCCTGGGATTTATCGGCCCACCAGTCTTTGAAGCCATAGTCATAATCAATAGTAACGGTGCCGCCGGTATTATTCTTCACGATTTTTTCAACGACCGCCCTGTCGGCGGGATAGTCTTTGACATAATCGACCAGAAAGGAATTAAGAGTTCTGCACTTATGGGCGCGCATGGTGTCCATGATCTTTTCGTAGCCTTTGTCTTTGTCCGCATTGATCTCGGCGTTCATGCTGATATCGAGCATTATTTTAGCCACGAGGCCCTCGGTGCGGATCATTTCGTCTTCGGTTTTCGCTCGCCCGTCGATCCTGGTGTAATCGCCTATCGGACGCCCCGTAAAAAAAGCGCCGTTGAACTCAGCCCAGCCTTCGAGCATGGCGAAAGTAGGAGTAGTGACCTTATTCTTCCAGTGGCCTTCTTTTTTTATCTTCTCGATCAAATTTTCCGTGAGGTCGTGAGGATAGGCGAGCATTCCGTGCGTGGGATACATTATCACGTGGCCGATCTCATGACACACCGTTTCGTAACCCCAGCGGTCGCCGGTTTTTAACTCGTTTATGGTATCGGCCGAAAGGGTAACCAGCGGCGCTGCTTTAACGCTGAGCGAAGTTTTTCCGTCCGCGCCGATCTCAAGAACGCCGAAAGGTTTGCTGTTGGCAAAACTGACGCTAGTTACCATTCCCTCGTTCAAAACCATGTAAACCGGATCGGGCTTGTAACCGGCAAGTATTTTATTCAATTGGGCGTCGCTTAATCTGAAATTCTTTTTCAGACCTTCAGCGAATTTTTCTTTCTGGATGGATTGATAAAGCCTTACCTGTTTTATAAATTCAGGGTTGTCACGCAATATTTTATTAATATCGGAACCTGAAGAATCTTTCATGTATACAAGCGAGTCGGTCGGCCCGGTCTTATGGGGCCTCAATATCACCATTTCGCTTTCATTAAGAGAGTCGCCGGCAAAGGCCGCCGCGCCTGGAAAAACCGCGGTAAAAGCACACAACAGCAATAACGCCATAAACATTATAAGATTTTTATTCGCGTTCATAGTCATACCTCGCTTTTATTTAAAGAAATTAACTAAACATCGTGTATTAAAAAATGCCGAAAATTATCAACGAAAAAATATTATATATATTATATTACAAATATTGATTTTATTCAAGGTTTGAAGTCAAAAATGTTTTTAAAAATGAAATTTATTATTATCGAATTTTTAATGAACTTTTTAAAATTTTTGTAGTATAATAGGTTAAGAATTTTAATTTATTGTGAAAGGGGTACATATTATGAAGAGAAATCACTTACCTTTAATTTTGACGCTTTTATTCGTTGTGGTATTTTTATTTGCAGGCGACGCCCGCTCCGAATCGATAAACGTCCTCCAGAAAGACCTTAATTCGAACCAGATAACGACCGGAGGCGCGGCTTCCTCTTCAGGCTGCACCGACGCGGCCGGCAAGATCGGTTCCTCAATCAAAAGCGCGGCTGAAAGTATTTCTCAATCGTGCAATCAGATTAAAAGTTCCTGCTCCGGTTTTTTCTCTAAATTAAAATCCTTTTTCCAGGACCTTTTTTCGATGTTCAAACAGATCATAAAGCAGTTCGTCGACGCATTCAAAGGCTGCACCGGAAACACGACCGGCGTTTCCGACAATAACGGCTGCAATCAGAACACTTCCAATAACGCCGACGACGGCGCCTCCAATAGTTCATCCAATAATGAAACTTCAAATTCCAATTCGAACGATAATTCAAACACTAACGGATCCAACCAGACGCCCCCGGCCAATAACGACCAGGGCGCTGCTACCGAACGCCCCGCGGGCGAAGCCGCCGGAGTCGACACTTCGAACGCTCAGTCGCTCATAAAAGCCCTCAAAGAAAAATTCAATATTACAGTGGAAAACGGCTCTTCGCAGTGGAGTTTAAGTCAGCTCAAACAAACATATGAACTCCTTACCAAGCTGCCGCCGTCGTTCACCGCAAATACGAAAATGATCCAGAGAATCGCCTCGACCAGCCTCGGCGCCAACGTCGGCGGTTACGTTTCAAGCGGCGCGCCGCGCGTATATCTGACCAATCACGGCACGAGTTCTATGACATTCGTTCTGGTCCATGAAATGGCGCACTGCTTCCACTTCGCCCAGAGCGGCGTGTTCTCGAAATGGCAGTCGCAGTTCTGGGGCGGCCGTAACGGTTACTCCGGCAGCGGCAATCAGGTTTCATCATCGGTTTCATCATACGGCAACAGTAATTCCATGGAAGATTTCGCTGAATCGGTACGCGCTTACTATATGAACGGCGCTTCGATGAAACGCACCCATCCGGACCGCTACGAATTCGTCAAGCAGTACGTCATGGCCGGAGTAGAGTATTAAAGAACGGATCCTGACATTCATTTCAGAATAAGCCGCCTTACAAAAATAATACTGGTTACAAGCTTTCCCGCTGTAGTGCAGATGCTTTTAAAGATGCTGATCGGCGTCGTCGACAAGGTAATGGTCGGACAACTTGGTGAGTCCGCCATCGCCGGAGTAGGCGTCGCCGAACAACTTGTTTTTTTTCTGCTCATGCTTTTTTCGTCCATAAGCGCGGGCGTTAACGCGCTCGCGTCGCAGTGCGTCGGCGCAGGGCGTTTCGAACGCCTGCGGCCGATCTTCGGCAGCGCTATGACAGCCGGATTCGTTTCGGCGATATTTTTCAACGCCGTGTTTTATATCTATCCGGGCGAACTTCTCGCGCTGCTGGGCGCAAACGCCGAGATCGCGGCGGCCGGAACCGTCTATCTGAAAATTACATCTTTCAGCATAGTGTCGATCACTCTCACCTTTATGATGACGGCCGTATTCAGGGCGTTCGCCGACAATAAAACGCCGATGTACGCCTCGCTTGCGGCCATAGTTATAAACACCGCGCTCGCTTTCATTTTCATCTTCGGCATGAAACTGGGCGTGGCCGGCGCCGGTTTCGCCGCGCTGACGGCGCGCCTCAGTGAATTATTCATAATGGCGTATCTTTTCGAGCGCCGGAAGGCCAGAACTACGCTTTCTATCAGGGACAGCTTCAGTTTCGACAAAAAAATGTCGGGCGAAATTTTCAGGCTCGGCTGGCCGGTAACGCTCGATATGCTCGTCTGGCAACTCGCCGCGGTGGCCTCGACGCTGATGATTTTAAAACTCGGCACCGCCTCCGCCGGCGCCAACGAAGTGATCAAAATGATGCAGGGCGTCGCGCTCATGCCTGTCGTCGGTATCGCCATGGCGGCGAGTTCCCTCGTCGGCCAGAGTCTCGGGCGCGGCGATTTCGACGGAGCGAAACGCCTGGCGGCGCGGATCTTAAGCGTAAGTTTCATTCTGGCACTGTTCATTTCTATTCTGACCGCGCTGTTCGCGCATAAAATTCCGGCTATCTTCAATTTCAGCGCCGAAACCTGCAGCCTTGCCGCCGGTTCGATCTTGATCATATGCGCCTTCCAGGCATTATTCGTCTTTAACATCTGCATACCCAATATTTTAAGAACGGGCGGCGACTCGCGCGCGATAGTCTATATTTCCGGCTCGTCCATGTGGCTCGCAGGCATTCCCCTGGCCTATCTTCTCGGCATTAAATACGGCTTCGGCCTTTACGGCGTCATCATCGGCGCCAATATCGGCGAAACGATCAAGAGCGTATTTTTTTACCTTCGCTTCAGGCGCGGAGTGTGGATAAAAAAACTTATCTGAGCGGGGTTGCGTTTGACTCCTTCACGCCGTCCGGCTGTTTCATGCCGGATTTTTCCTGTTTGAACTATAAAAAGTGTTGATTTTATTTATTTTTATGATATAATATTGCATTAAATTATGGATAAAAACCTTGCCGGAATTTTAACGATTTCTTTTTTTAAATTTTATTATCTTTTAATATCGGTGTCTTTTTACGCCTATATTCCGCTGTATTTCGCGTCAAACGGTTTTGGAGACGCCAATATTGGCGTGCTTTTCGCTTTGCAGTCGTTCATGGCCATACTCACATACCTGCCTTCCGGGTTCGTCAACGATAAAATATCCGCCAGGCAGCAGGTGATCGCGGCCACATTCATATACTCGCTCTTTCTGCTTCTGCTCAATTTTTCATCCACATACGCTCATTTTATAATGCTTTTTATCCTGTGGGGCGTATCGGCCACCATGATAGATAATTCCACCAACGTCATATACTACAAGGAATCACAGGTAATAAAAAGCCGCTTCTTCTTCTCGTTTTTTGCGATAACCGCCACCATGGCCTACGCCGTTGGTGGAAAACTCGGCGCGTTTCTCAGCGGCTCGGGCGATTTCGGATTTCTTTTCAAAACGCTGTTCGCGATGTCGCTGCCGCTTATATTTTTCTCGTTCTTCCTCACCGACACGCGCTCTGCCCGAATCAAACTTTCCGATTATAAAAATGATATTTTTTCATTCGATTCGCTTCTCATCGCCGCGAACCTGTTTTTATTCACCTATCACTGGGGCGCCGAATTAACATATTTCACCGTATTTTTCACGCGCAGCGCCGGCCTCGGCCTTAACGACGTTTCATGGGTCTACCTCGAGGTCGGCCTTGTAATGAGCGCGATCATCTTCTCGCTCGGCATCTTCAGGGAACGCATTAAACTCGAACCGCGCACCGCCCTTATGATCGCCGTCGCCTTCAGCGGCGGTTCGCAGCTTGCGATGATCTACGCGGCCGGCCTTCCCGGCGCGCTTTTCAACCAGCTGTTGCATTCGATCGGCGACGCGTGCTTCATTTACTACTGGCTCAATATAATCCCTCGAACCTTCAAGTACGAAAAAATAGGCGGCGCGTCATCGTTCGTCAACCTTTTCACGGTGCTATCCGTCGTATCCGGCTCCTATATATCGGCAGCGGCCGTGCGCGAGTCGGGCGACCCGTACTCGGCTTTTTTCATATCCGCCTGCCTGATGTTCCTTATATACCCGCTGGCCCTCTTCGAGCGGCTTAAAAAGAGCGGCGATCATAACTTAATAAATTTAATGGAGGCTACCGCTGAATGAGCTTTGAAAAACCAGATTTTATGAATATACTCAATGAAGACAGGATCATGATCTTCGACGGCGCGATGGGCACGATGCTTTACTCGAAGGGCATTTACATCAACCGCTGCTTCGACGAGATGAACCTTTCCGCGCCGAACGTCATCAGCGACATACACGCCGAATACGTCGGCGCAGGCGCGCAGGTGATCGAAACCAACACCTTCGGCGCCAACCGCTGTAAACTCGCACCGCACGGATTCGCCGAACAGCTAGAGGCGATCAACTACCAGGGCGCCAAACTCGCCGTCCAGGTCGCGAAAGCCGCGCAGCACACCGTATACGTGGCCGGTTCGATCGGGCCGCTCGGTATCAAGATCGAACCGTGGGGCAAAACATCGGTCGACGAGGCATGCGAGTTTTTCAGAGAACAGGCCGAGGCGCTTCTCGCCGGCGGCGTCGATCTTTTCGTCCTGGAAACCTTTTCCGACATCAATGAAATGCATCAGGCCATAAGGGCGGTCAAATCG
This sequence comes from Candidatus Wallbacteria bacterium GWC2_49_35, assembly GCA_001791795.1. Classification (GTDB taxonomy): domain Bacteria; phylum Muiribacteriota; class UBA9980; order UBA9980; family UBA9980; genus UBA9980. Next base: position 20,004 of record MGFH01000061.1, on the reverse strand, counting down.
CTGTGCAATCTTCCAATTCTCGCCCAGATCAAGATCGGAAACGACGGAAACGCCACATACGGAACCACGCCCGAAGTTTTCACGCAGAACCTCGACTCGTGGGGCGCCGACGTCATAGGACTTAACTGCGGCGTGGGACCGAAAATAATGCTCGACACGATCGAACTTATGTCGGAATTCACCAAGAAAAAACTGATGGTGCGCCCGACCGCGGGACTTCCCACGTCGGTCGATGGAAGGACGATGTATCTTTCGTCGCCCGAATATTTCGCCGAATATACCAAACGCTTTATCCAGCACGGCGTCAGGATCATCGGCGGCTGCTGCGGAACTACGCCCGCTCACATCAAGGCCATGGCCTCCGCCGCCAGAATGTTCACCACCGGCGAACGCAAGATAAGCGTCATGGTTAAGGACGCTCCTAAAAAACCTCTGCCGCAGGCTGAACCCATCGCCAAAGAAAAGAAATCAAAATTCGCCGCGAGCGTCTGCGCGAAAAAATTCGTCGTTACCGTCGAGATATCGCCGCCGAAGGGATGCGACGCCACGCGCGCTCTCGAATCGGCCAAATTCGCCAAAGAAAATAATATCGACGCCATAAATATCCCTGACGGCCCGCGCGCCACAGCGCGCATGAGCCCGCAGGCGCTCGCCGGCATTTTCGAGCGCGGCGCCGGCATCGAAACCATACTGCATTACTGCTGCCGCGACCGCAATCTCCTCGGAATGCAGTCCGACCTGCTCGGCGCCTACGCGTCGGGACTCAAAAACGTTCTGCTGATAACTGGCGACCCGCCCAAACTCGGCGACTACCCCGATGCAACGGCCGTATTCGACGTCGATTCCATCGGACTTACCAATATGGTCCACCGCCTCAACAGCGGCTGCGACCTGGGCGGTAACCCCATCGGAAAGCCGACCGGGTTTTTCATCGGCGTCGGCGCAAATCCGGGCGCGATCGATTTGAACCTCGAGATCAAAAGGTTCGAATACAAGGTCGAGGCCGGCGCGGAATTCGCCATCACCCAGCCGGTTTTCGATATAGCGCTTCTCGAGAATTTTCTCAAGCGCATCGAACACGTCAGGGTCCCCATAATCGCCGGAATCTGGCCGCTGGCGTCGCTTAAAAACGCAGAATTCATGAACAACGAAGTGCCCGGCATGTCCATACCGGAACACCTGATGAAACGCATGCGCACCTGCGATTCGGCCGAAAAGCAGCGCGAAGAGGGCATCAAGATCGCCCGCGAGGCGCTCGCCGCGCTCAAGGATATGGTGCAGGGCGTTCAGATATCCGCGCCGTTCGGCAGGGTCGCTACCGTGCTCGAAGTGATCGACGGCATCGTCGCCCATTAATTTTGACCAAAATAGTTATCTTTCGCTATTGACATTTTATTCAGTATTTGTTAATATAAACACATTAATCCAAATGTAAACGGAGGCTGTTTATGAGACCGATGACCGAAAAATTCCTTAAAGACGCGTTCGCGGGCGAATCGCAGGCGCATATGAAATATCTGGCTTTCGCCGATAAAGCCAGAAAAGAAGGCAAGCCGCTCGTCGCTAAATTGTTCGAGGCGATAGCGTATGCTGAAAAAGTCCACGCCACAAATCATCTTAAAGAATTAGGCGAGATCAAGGCTACAGGCGAGAACCTGAAGGCCGCTTTCGACGGCGAAACATTCGAGATCGACGAGATGTACCCGGCATACAACGCTACCGCCGAACTCCAGCACGAAAAAGGCGCCATGCGCACGATACACTACGCGCTCGAAGCCGAAAAAATGCACCAGAAAGCCTACCTCGAAACTAAAAAAGTCGTCGACGCCGGCAAAGATATCGAACTCGAATCGGTACACGTATGCGAGATCTGCGGATGCACCACCGAAAACCACGCACCCGATAAATGCCCCATCTGCGGTGCAGGCAAAGATAAATTCAAAAAATTCTAATTTCTTAATTTCCAAAAAAAATGATATTACGGGAATTTTGATGAGGGGAAAGAAAGGGCCGAGGGCCCTCTCTTTCCCCTCATTTCACCCCAATCTCTCCCTGATGTTAAATCATCGCGGCTGCGCCGCGATGATTTGTTGCATTGCGCGAACTTTTTCGCGCAGGCGAAATGGGCTGCCACGGTCTAATTTCATTACCGTTTATTGCCAAAAAGTTTGTTCCTGCCTCTTTTCTATAATTTACAGCAATATTTTTTTCTTGATTTTTTCGTGCTTATATGTACGATAAGCATCCCTGAAAAAAGTTACAGGCAAACACTAACAAATACCAAGACCGCGCCAAGGCCTCCGCCCGCGGAAAAAGGCTGTGAAACAGACTTTTTCCGCGATGCAACAAAACCGCGCAGCCAGTCATACGAAGTATGACGCTGCGCGGTTTTAAAAATAAAATTAAAGGCAAAAAAGAAAAAATGGCAGGCAATGATAATAAAGCGCCAGGCTGATTGCGGGTGGGAGGGGTTTTTAAGGGGAGGCAGGGAATGCGATTCCCTGGCCTCCCCTTATCAAAAAAATATTGCCTCTTAAAGTTTATCCTTCGATAAACAATCTGAGCAGTTTGACCACGTCGAAGTTGATCTTGGCGACGAAGTCTTTGTGCATTAATTCAAGCGCTTCCTGTGGCGTGAGTTTTTTGCGGTAGGGTCTTTTTTCGGTGAGTGCGGAGTAGATATCGCACACAGCGATGAACTGCGACGCCGTGTCGATGCCGTATTCGGTATATCCGCGCGGATAGCCGCTGCCATCGAGTTTTTCGTGATGTTTGAACGCTATTTCGGCGACCTCTTCGGCGAATCCTTCTTCGAGCAGGATGTTATGGCCGAAGAAGGTGTGGAGTTTGATCTGGTCGAACTCTTCGGTGGTCAGTTTTTCGGATTTATTCAATATATTGTAATCGACGTTGATCTTTCCGATATCGTGCAGGAAGCCGCCGAGCGTGATAGCGTTAAGAAGCGCCGTCTTTACGTGCTTGAAAGCGCATATTATGGACGCGATTATTCCGACATCGAGCGAGTGGCGGTATATGGCGTCGTCGAACTGTTTAATTTTCATAAGGCTTTTCACGACGCGCGCATCCTTTAAAATATCGTAATAAGCCTGGGTGCAGGCCGGCAGTATCTTTTTGACGTCGGTCATCTTGCCGTAATTATTCGACAGTATGAGATAATTGATATCGGTCATAACGACGTCGATCTCGGATGCGGACTCGCTCGACTGGCCCTCGCTCATCTTCTGCTTGATGATCTCGCTGACGTCGTTGATCTTGAAAGGCTTTCTGATGAAATGGCGGGCGCCTAGGTTGAGCGCGTCGATAACGTTTTCGGTAGTGGCGAGCCCGGACATCATGATCACGCTCATGTCGGGAAGCTGGGCGCGGGCGAGCCTTAGCAGCTCTATGCCGTCGAGGTTGGGCATGCTGATATCGGTGAGCATCAGATCGAACGAATCATTTTTCAGCTTATTGAAAGCCTGTATACCGTCGTTGGCGGTTTCAACCGAATAATCGTTCTCCAGCAATTCCGTTAAAAGCTGGGTTATGTATTTTTCGTCGTCGACGATCAGCAGTTTCTTTTTAGCCGAGCCGGCGGGCGATTGAGTCATGTCGGCCTCCATTTAATAATTTTGAATAAATATTTCAACCCTGAGCAAAGCGAAATTGGCGGTATTAAAAGGCGCGCACTGGAATAACACCTGGTTGAACCCTCGGTGCAGGCGCCCGGTGATATCGAACTGATAGGGCCTGAATTCGGTGGCGAGCCGGAACGCGCCGTTCAGCGTCTCGAAATTATTGACTTTGATCGTCAGCGGGAAAACGAAATTATTGTCGTCCGCGAACAGTTTCTGCGTGACGATCAGCATCGCTTTTTTCGGCTCGTGATCGAGCCTGAAAGCGGCGAGCGCGAGCGATTCCTTTTCGTTATCGAACAGCACATAGTAGCCGTCGATATCGGATCTTTTGATATCGGTATTCACACCCGTGTTGAATATGATATTTCCGACGGGCAGGCGTTGCTCAAAAGAGCATGTAAGCACCTGAGTTTTAACGACCGGCCGGGCGGGCGGCGCAGCGTGTTTTTTATCGACGATCGCGACGGCCTGCGTGGAGCTTTTATCGGGCGGCGTCTGCTGCTGCTGCGTCTCGTGCCCTTCGCCGTTCGCCGGCGCGGAAGACGCCGAAGTCGTAACCTGCTGATTTTCGGGCACCTTGACGTCGACGACCGCCTCGGGCTTCTGAGCGGGCTCCGTAATGCCCTGGGCGCGCATGGTGTTTACGACCATTTCGAGCGCGAGCAGATAAACGTCGTTATTAGCCTCGAGTTTAATGGCTTTTTCAAAATGGGCTTTAGCGAGTATATATTCTTTCTGGTTAAACAGATCGGTTCCTACCTTGAAATGCTCTTCTGCGACCGGGCTCGCCGCCGCCGATGAACCTATGATTTCGTATGTCTCTTCGGGAACGAGCTGCGAAATGAGGTCGATCTCTTCGGTTTTAGGCGCGGGCTGCGGCGATATCGAGGATACTTCGGCCGTGACGCGCGCCGGCTGCGGGACAGGCGCAAGTGTCGGCTCCGCGGACTGCGCGGGCTTTTCGTTGCCTGCGGCGGGCGGTTTAGGCGCGCCGGGCGTCACGGTCACTTCTCCGGTTTCGAGGTTCAGGCTGCCGAAATTCTGCGCGTCGATAAGGTCGGAAGAATCCGAAACATCGTCAGAAATCCTTTCAACCGCGGAGCATAATCGGCACCCGCAGATTATGTCCGGCAGGACGCAGGCACTGACCAGCGCAGCAAGAAAAAATATTAACGATTTGTAATATGTTTTATCTGTATAGGGTTTTCTCATTATCGATAACCGCCGTTCCGTCCGGCGCGCGACCGGGTCGGCGTCCGGGATTGTATTGATGATTAAATTACATAAAAAGTTCTAATGTCAACTCACATATGCTTTTTACGCGGGACACAGGCCTCCGGCCTAACGGCCGAGGCGCCCCATAATAAAGGAGCTGATGGCGTTAAGTGCCACCGAAGCGACTTTAGCGTCCGAAGTATAAGAGCCCGGGTCGTTCTTTGCGCCCGCCGGCTTGAATACGTGATTGACGCCTTCTACCATAAGCTTATGAAATCCGATCTTGTTTTTTTTGAAAAATTCGCAATACTGAGTGAAATCGGAAACAGGCACCTGCGCGTCAAGACCGGCCCCGATCAAAAGCACCGGAACTTTGAGGGACGCCGCGAGTTTAGCCGGCACGATATTGAGGTATTCGCCGACGAATTTAGGCTGGCCGGTAAGGCTTTTGATTATTACATCCATGCTCGGAACGCTTGCCGCCTCTTTTATTTTCGGCGTCTGGCCCTTTTTTAGCTGCTTCATGGCGTCGGCGAGCTGCTTGATGAATTCGTGCTTATCCGAGGCCGAGATCGAAACGCTGTATTCGAGGTTATATTTAACCTGCTCCATAATGAGTTGGTCGAACGGAGTGAACGGCGCCGCCATCAGTATAACGCCCTTCACCTTCTTCGAGGCCGCAGCGGCGCTCATAGCGATCAGCGCGCCCTCGGAGTGGCCGATAAGATAAACGCCGGCAGTGTCGAGGCCTTCTTTCGAGCACATAAAATCGAGCGCGGAAACCGCGTCTGAAACGTATTCTGAAAAAGGCGAATCACCGGTAGAATCGGAGGAACCGATATTTCTTTTATCGTATCTGAGCGAGACGATGCCGTGCGCCGCGAGATGCTCGGCTATGTCTCTAAGATTATTGATGGACCCGTTAAGCAGCGTTGAATTTCCGTCGCGGTCGGTAGGCCCGGAACCTGCGATTATAAGTGCCGCCCGCATCGGCGACGCTTCGCCTGCGGCGCCGGAAGGAACCGCGGGAATAGTTAACTTCGAATAAAGTTTCAGGCCGCTTTTATTTTTAAAATAAACGCCGCTCTCCTTCACTTTATAAGGGCCCGCCACGTACTCGCGCGTTTCCGGCGGCCCGGCGGTCTTGTCCAACTCGAAGCCTTCGGCCGCGATAGTGAATTTTTGCGCGGGAACCATAACCGCGGCCACTGCGCCGCCCTTGTCCGCGTATATGAAAATTTCAAGACCCGCACTTTTTTCAACGGCCCTGTATTCGGTATACTCGGCGTTTTTGCCCGCCATAAAGCCTTTTACGAATCCCCGGTTCTCGACTTCGATATCCATGACAGTCAGTTTCTGCGCAACGAGTACTTTGAAAGGCTGCGCCCCGCCGTTTTTATGCGAATAAGCGTCGATTATATGCTGGTAGTTATTGGCATTGGTATTGTCCAGCAGGTAAAGCGGACCATGGGTTCTGATCGAAATGTTTTCGACGGTACCGTTCTGGTATACTTTAGCCCGGATCTCGTCGTCTGCGTATACGCAGTCCAGTTTCTGCTTTTCTCCCATCATCTGCGCCTCGAGCGAATAAGAGGCAAGCGTTCCGCCGGGCTCCAGCGTATATTTCTGAAGCATATCGACGCTCGCGACCGACTGTATTTTAATTTCAGCCGTGGCCCGGATCTTTTTATCTTCGCCGATGGAGTAAGAGTATGTTTCCTCGCCCATTCGGGCGGCATGCTGAGTGAGGATATATTTTCTGACACCGGCGGCCAGCGATTTTGATGCAGCTGCGCCTTCCTTAACGCCGGAAGGCGTTTTTTTCTTCGCCGCCTTTATATCCGCGTCAGCGGGTTTCGCCTGGACTTTTTTATCTTTTTTTCCGGCCTGTTTAGCGCCCGCTTTTCCGGCTCCGGGTTCCTGCGCCAAAACGACGCGGACTCCCGAATCAAATAAAAAAACGAATGACAGGAACGCGAAAATTAAAAAGAGCGTTAAGGATCTGATAACTCTCATCTGAAAAACCGCCTTATTGTAATAAAATGGTGGAAATATCTTACCATGACGAGTAAGCGTGCCCCTCGAGGCTGGTGTATATAGTGATCTGGTATTTAAAGGCATTATGCCCCTGGGGCGGGTATTGTATGTCGTAAATTTCTTTGCGCTGCAGATTATCGGGATTGATTAGATCGATCTCGCGGGTCGTGAGGAACTCTTCGAGCGGCATCGATTCGAGGCCGTACTGCGAATTAGTCAGAATGACTATCCACGCCTGGTTCGAGCTCGCAAAAGGATTTATCGGCGGACTTTTTCTTAAAAAAGGCATTCCGACGAGCCAGTAATCTTCGCGGTCTTTGGTGTCGATGAGCTTCTGGCCTTCCACCCAGCGAAGCTCATTGAAGGTATACGGATAGCGCCCAACGGACGCATAAAATTTATCGATAGCGCCTCGCGTGACAATGAGCGTGTCTTTCAGCTCGAGCTCTTTGTCGCGTATGAAAACGACCTCACCGAGGGGGATGGCTGCCGTCGTTAAAACGCCCATAATGACTATGGTGGTCAGCAGCTCGATGAGAGAAAGCGCGCGTCTGTTTAGTGTTTTACCGCGGCAATTTCCGCGGAACATCTTATTAAGCAATCAAATCACCAGTCTTTGTAAAGAGTTTCATTTATGGCAAGACGGTCGTCGCGGGGATACCTGATATCCCATATACCCCAGTAGCCCGTGCATGCGTCGCAACACTTGGCTTTTCCGGCCAGAGGGTTTCCGGGGTTCGTGTCCGCCTCGTTCTGAAACACTTTGCGGTTGTGGTCTATCAATGAAAGACAGTCCGTTTCGTAACAGCCGAAATCGTTATATTCGGTAACGCCGGAAACGACCACCGTCCAGTCGTACTGGTCTCCGGTGAAAGGATTTATCGGCGGCGCGTCACGCAGATACGCTATAGTGAAATTGGGCGGCGCGAGACCGCGCAGTTCCATGAACGACGCCGGAAACGACCTGTAATGCTCGTAGAATTGATCGAGCGCCCTGCGCGTTTCGGCGAGCACCTCTTTAAGGATTTTTTCCTGCTGCCTGATGATCATGAGCTGCCCGATCGGAACAGCCGCCGTCGCCAGGACGCCGATTATAACGATAGTGGTCAGTATTTCTATAAGCGTAAAACCGCCGGAGCGGTAATGTTTTTTTGTTTTGTTGATCATGAACGATTTCTCCTCATAGTAAATTATATCACAATTAAGTGTAAAGTTCAATAAAAGTTACGTAACTTTTTGGCAACCCCTTGAAAAATGAGCGTTAAAATGGTAAAATTTAATTATAACGAATGGAAGGTGAACGTATTGACTAATGCCAAATATAAAGTTTCGGTCCTGGCCTCAGGCTCGTCCGGAAACTGCGTTTACGTTGAAACCGGCGGGACGCGTATTCTCATAGATACCGGCATATCCAACCGGCGCATAGAAACCGGGCTCAGATCGATAGGCGTCGCGCCCGAAACTATCGACGCCGTGTTCATAACCCACGAACACTCCGACCACATAAGCGGCTTGAACGTTTTCCAGAAAAAATACCATAAAAAATTATACCTCACCGGGGGCACGCTCGCCGGGCTCAGAGACGGCGACGCCATCCGCGCCAACTGCGAAATAAAGATAATTCCGCAGTACTCGCGAACCGTCATCAACGGCTGCCTGATAAACACTTTCATGACCGATCACGACGCCAACGAGCCTTTCGGCGTATCTGCCGTTTCGGATGACGCGAAAATATCTCTGGCCACCGATCTCGGTTACGTCAACAAGTCCGTGTTCGACCATTTAAGCGGATCGAACATTCTAATATTCGAATCTAACTACGACGACGATATGCTTATCAACGGAATATATCCGTGGTACCTGAAAAAAAGGATCATGGGCAAAAAAGGGCACCTTTCGAACAGGGACTCCGCCGCCGCGCTTTTGTCGCTCAACTGGGATGGGCTTTCTCATATTTACCTGGCGCACCTGAGCCGGGAGAACAACACTCACGAAACCGTCGAAGAAACCGCGCGCAACGCATTTATGCGCGAATCTCACAATCCGCGTCTTTTACTCACCTGGCACGACAGACCGGGAGAGTGCATCTGCGCGAATTAGGCGGCGGTTTATTTTTAACAAAGGGAGGCAATATGAGCGCAAACGAAAAAGAAATAATGGACGACATAAGAAAAGACCTCAAGAGCAAAAACAGGTCGGTGCGCGCGCTGGCGTGCAAATCTCTCGCGCGGTTCAATAACCGCGCCTCAGCCTTCCTTCTCGTATCGATGCTGTCCGATCGCGATCCGGACGTCCGCTTCCATGCCTCGCAAAGCCTGGCGAAGCTCGAAGGCACCTCCGTCGCCTGCCTTATCGGCGCCCTCGGCCACGACGAGTGGATAGTCAGAAAACAGTCGAGCGATATATTAAAGAAAATGGCGCGCGCGGTCGTGGACGTCACACACGCCCTGAGAAGTTCCCTCATGTCCGAAGACACCAATGTCCGCTACTGGGCGATAAAAACGCTGTGCGAGATAAAAGACCCGCAGGTCGTGCCGATAATCAAAAAATTATTCGCGAACGCGAAACCAGAAGATAAAATATGCATCGCCGGCGCGATACCTCACGAAGATATCGACGCCGAATTCAAAGAGTTGCTCATATGCGGGCTTTCAGACAAAGTATGGAATGTGCGCAAGGCCTGCGCCGACGCGCTGCTTAAACTCGGCCACGCGGTCACGGGCGATCTTATGAAATTCCTCGACTCGAAAGACTCCGACAAATTTTACTGGTGCGCCAAACTGCTCGGAATGATAAAAGACGAGCGCGCGATCGAGCCGCTGCTCGATATCCTCGAAACCGCCGAGGAGGATAGGGCGGAAACGGCAATAGTGGCCCTGGGAGAAATAGGCAGCAGGAAGGCGTCCTCATCTCTGATAAAACTTCTCGACTCCGGCTCGTGGACGATCAGAAAAACCGCCGCGGACGCACTGCTTAACATTGGCGAGCCCGTCTTCGGCGAACTTGCTTCACTATACGAGAATAAAGACGCAAGCGACGACGCCCGTTACTGGTGCGTGAGGATCGCCGGCAGCCTAAAATGCGAACAGGCGCCGTCGCTCATACTGGAGGCCCTCGCCGATCCCAAATGGTTCGTACGGGCCTGCGCCTGCGGAGCGCTGACCAATCTCTACGAAATATCCAGGCCCATGATCGAAAAACTTTTTTCACTGCGCGCAGATAAAAATCCGGAGGTCTGCCGCGCATCTGAACACGCGCTCGACAGCATCGACCGCGACAAACTGCTCGCCATATCCCGGGAAATAATCGGCGCGAAGAACCCGAATCGTGAAAAGCTCCGCGCCGACGGCAAGATAGTTTCATTCTGGCTCGAGCGCGGCGAAGATATGAAAATTTCCGAAACATCTTACCAGGGCGGAGACCGCGCTAAGAAAACGGTCAAAAAGGTCAGCGTGAAAAAAGACCACGGCAGGCCCGATGAACACGCGAAGTAACCTTTATACGGCCTTCGCGGCGCTGGTCATAGCCGCGGCCGCCTTGTATTACGCTTCAAAAACTTTCACAGGCGTATCCGAAATCAGGTACGCGGGTTCGAAAGAATGCGCCCGCTGCCACGAATCAATTTACGCCCGCTGGAAAAACACCCTCCACGCGAAAGCCCTCATACAGAGCTCCGAAATTTTCCTGCTGCCTGAAAAAGCCGCCATGGCGGCGAAACATATTTCGATCGGCGAGAGCGCCGAAGCGGAATTCGCGATAGGAACCCACTGGACGCGAAGGTATCTATTATCGAACAAACGCGTCTCGCCTTTTCTTTATTCGATCGTTTCCGGAGGGTTTTCAGACTATTACGACAAAAATTACAAACGTTCCGATTACGAACGAGAATGCATCGGCTGCCATACCACAGGCGCCGCTCAAAAAACCACGGACGGCAAGGACGACCGCGGCATTTATTACGCCGAAGCCGGCGTGGCGTGCGAGGCGTGCCACGGCCCGGCGAGCGCCCACATCGAATACAGCGACACGCGATACGTAACCAACCCCAAAAAACTCGATCCCGATCAACGCGACATGATATGCATGTCTTGCCACACCAACGGATACGACAAAAGCGGCGAATACAAATTCGCGCTCGGTTATAAACCCGGAAAAGATATACAGGCTCATTTCTTCAACATGGTTCCCAAACCCGGTCAGATCAAATACAACCGCGGCAACCGCTTCGATTACGCCGCGGACAGCTCGCTCGACGACAGAAAGCGGCAGTTCGAATACTGGAAGTTCATGTTCCTTGCAAGAGAGGGCTTCAGTTGCGAAGACTGCCTCGATTTCAGGGGCGCGGCGCCCAAAGCCGAAGAAAAATCCCGCGAGTTCGCCTCCCCTCGCGGCGCGGCCGTTAAAGACGAAGGCCCGGGCTTTTTCAGCGTAAATGAATACTGCATGAGCTGTCACGCTTCGCTGCCGCCGTTCCTGCAATACGTTTCCGGGTCGCGAGAGGCCGAACTAACGGTTTCAAAATGCGAATTCATAAATAAAAAAATGAGGCTCGACGATAACAGCGCAGAATCCTCCTGCACCGCCTGCCATAAGTCAGAATCGGTACACGACCACTTTTTTATAGTGCAAGTGAACAGTGAATAGTGCATAGTATGAAGTATCTTCCATACTCATAATTAATATGAAGTACTTCCTGTTGATTAAAATAAGAAAGATTTCAATTTTAAGTTTTAATTAAAATTATCCGAAAATCCATAACTGTTCTCTATTATCTATTATCTGTTCTCTGTAACGGTTGACACGACTTTAACTAAAATGATATAATTTGATTATGAGCACTAATAAACAGGCACCTGGAAAATTATCCATAACGCCATCGGCGCGAAACCTTTTGCGGCTTCTGGTTTTCGCCGTTTTTGCCTGCGCTTCGACCGCGTTTTTTTTCGCTTGTTTCCCCGCCGGCGCCTTCGCCCAGATATCCGCGCGCGAAATAAACCTCCAGAACATAGCGCTCAACAAGTGCGAGCAATACCTTAAAGTCAATAAAATAGAGCTGGCCTCCAAAAGCTTCGAGGAGGCGAGTTCCTATGAACGCGCCATGGAGGCTAATCCTAACTATAAAAAAGTGAAGGAGACATTCGATAAAAGAAAAAAAGAATATATTAAAGAGCTCACTGACAAAGGCAATCAGTTTTTTTTAGAAAAGAAATTCGAAGACTGCAAAAAAATATTCTTAAAAGTATCTTTTATCGATTCTGAAAACGCCCAGGCGAAAGATAAGATCGAGATATGCGAACAGCAGCTCAAACTTCTCGAACACAAGCGCGAAGTTTATCACAATCCCTCCCTGGATCTCAAAACGATAGAAAAATGGGATGTCGAACGGTTGAAGCACGTATCGATGCAGGCCATCGATATGATCAACAAGAAAAATTTTACCGCCGCCCTCGCGTTCCTTCGCGAATGCAAGCAGAAAGACCCGAACAATCCCTACTTCGAGGAAAAGATCCGAACGGTCGAGCTGTTCATCAAGATTCAGGGCATGGCGAACGCCTTTACCGGTAAATCCTCCGCCGCTCCAAACGATCCCACGTGCGAGGTTATTCTGGGCGGGCTGGAAAAAGAAGATAAAAATTACAAGCTGAGGCGCTATTCGCTCGACGAAAGAAACTTCTCGAAGCACATGGTTTCCATCGCCAAATATTATCTTTTTAAGGGCCGGCACGATGACGCCGAGTCGATACTGAAGTTAAACCTCGAGATGTCCGGTCTCGCCGACGAAACATCTTTCCTTCTCGCCAAAATTTATTACGACAGGCAGGAATACATGCACAGTTACCTGACCTTCAAGACGCTGAGAGCGAAAGCTGACCTTGTGGCGGAATTCAAGCCGCAGACAAGGAACTACTATTACGAACTGCTCTTCAGGCTTTACAAATTGCTGATGCTGACCACCCTTATCCAGGCCGCCATACTCGTCAACATGGCTTACCGCTCATATCCGATCGTCGATTACGCCTTCGACGGGATCATAACCAGGTTCTTCACCTTCAGGATGTACGATTCCAAATATTATTATGAAAAAGGCATGATAAACTACAATAAAGCCAATTACGACAGGGCGGTCACCAACCTTGCCAAATCGATATCTCTCGACAAATCCAACGTATCGGCCTACCACACGCTCGGCCTCTGCTATTATAAGCAGAAGGTTTACGACCAGGCCCGCCTTTCGTTCGAGGCCGTAATAAGAATGACGCCCAACAACCAGCGAGCCGCTTATTATCTCGCGCTGATATACGACTATATGAAAATGCCTAAAGAAGCGATAAGAATGCTCGAGGTCGCCCGCGGCATAACCGTTACCAACCGTAATTTCACGATGCTCGAAATAGAGAAGAATAAAAGGCTTTATCTCGGAACCTTTCAGGATTACAAAGTATCCGCTGATAAGATCCTTAACCTGAACGAACCGGTAATAACTTAAGAGGTGTTGTATGAAATTCAAAAGCGTCTCCGGCTACGGCATATTAAAGCATTACATTAATAAAACTAATCGGAAAGCGATGTCGCTGATGGAGATCCTCATAAGCGTCGCGGTGATAGGGCTCGCGTTCACCCTGGTTTCACAGATGATATCTTCGGGCACCAAAAACGTAGGCTCGTCAATGTGGCATTCCGAGCGACTCAGGGAGTCGCAGCTGTTCTTCAAGATGCTCCGCGAAGACCTGCACAAGGCCGCGGACCTGGTCTCAGTGGATTACACGGTTTCAAATCCTTCCAACGAACTGACTACAACCCAAAAATTCATAACCTACTCCTGCCCGGCGAGTGAAAATTTCCCCGACCCCTTTTCCAACGTCAACGCCCCGGTAAGCCTTAAGGTCGCCAAATCCACGACCGCCTCGCAAACGGTTATCAGCTTTACGGTCAGCAAGCTGAGCAAAAAAACCTCGTCTGGAACTTCGTCTCCCGGCTATCAGATCCAGGTCAAATTGAACCTCGAGAACGGAAAGTTATATTACATAAGGCAGCTGACGAGCGGAACGCCGGCGCCCGAGGACGACGAGTCCATAATAGCCGCGCCGGGAAGGCTCATCCTTACCGACGTGGATTTCATTCACATAAGCCACAATGACGTGCTTTCTGAAATTTACACCCCGCCGCGCAAGATCGGCTCGGTAATAAATTTTTTCGTAAGAGTGAAGCCCAAAGACGACGATTTTAAAAAGGCCGAATTCAAGCAATCGATCAAAACCTCAATAGAAGCCGTCGGTTTATAAACGCACGATGGTGTAATTCATAACTCATAATTCATAATTTTATGGTACTTAAAATTATTCCTTGATTTCAAAAATAAAATTTTGTATAATGACCTCGTTTAATTTAAGTTCGCTTTAAAGTCTCTTAAATATAAATTTAAACGGAGGTTCTTTTTAATGTCCGACGAAAATAACGACATCTTAAAACCTGTATCCGCCGAAGACGAGAACGATTCTTTCGGTCCCGAGATAACGCACCACGAGCCGCGCGAGGCGTGGGGCTCGAAACTGGGGCTGATACTGGCCATGGCGGGCAACGCCGTCGGCCTGGGCAATTTCCTGCGCTTTCCATGCAAAGCGGCGGCAAACGGCGGCGGCGCCTTCATGATACCTTATTTTATAGCCTTTATTTTTCTCGGAATTCCCCTCATGTGGATCGAATGGGCGCTTGGGCGCTTCGGCGGCAGGCACGGCCACGGCACGCTGCCGGCGATATTCAACAGAATATGGAAAAATCCGGTCTCTAAATATCTAGGCGCACTCGGCATAGTCCTCCCTCTTTTAATAGTCATATATTACAACTACATTGAATCATGGACCCTCGCCTACGGCTGTTTTTCGGTCAGCGGCAAATACAGCGGCATTCACGAACGCCAGGCCATGGAAACCTTTCTTGAAGGCTACACCGGCAAAACTAAAAAGAACAGCACTCTCACGGTTCCCGCCGCGGCCGGAAGCGACGCTTCCGCGCAGGCGACAAACGAGATCAGCATAGCTTTCGACAAATATTACGGCGACGGAATTTACCGCATGGGTTTCGAATTCAGGGATGAATTCGATAAACCAGTCATCGGTTCCAGTGAATTCGCCATATATCACGCGGCGGCAGCCGATATGGTCATGCCTTCTAAAACGGCCGTCATGCCGGCGCAGATCGAATCCATTCATCCGGGCGCAGGAGACACGCTGGCCGCCAAGCCTGACAGCGTCAGAATCAAATTTAAATCGGCCGTCAGGGCGGATTCCATTAAAGTAAATCTTAACTGGGACAACAATTACTTCAACGGCTATAAAACAGCTATGATCTTCTTTCTGATCACATTCCTTATCAACGTGCTCGTGCTTTTCAAGGGCGTCGAAAGCGGTATCGAGGCGCTCGCGAAGATCGCGATGCCGACGCTGGTCATTTTCGCGATAATACTCGCCATAAGAGTGCTCACGCTCACGCCGCTCAAGGCAAGCGCGCTGGAAGGTCTCGGCTTTATATGGAACCCGGATCTGAGCATGCTCACCAACGCTAACGTATGGCTCGCGGCGGCCGGGCAGATATTTTTTACGCTGAGCATATGCACCGGCGCGATCCAGACTTACGCGAGCTTCGTTAAAGACTCGGAAGACATAGTGCTGACGGGGCTTACCACGGCCGCTACCAACGAGTTCTGCGAGATAATACTCGGCGGCACGATCGCGATCCCCGCTTCGGTAATGTTCTTCGGCGCGGCTGAAACGGCCGAGATCGCCAAAAGCGGAGCGTTCAACCTCGGCTTCAGTTCTATGCCGGTTATATTCCAGCAGATACCGCTCGGCAATGTTCTGGGCGCCATGTGGTTCGGCCTTTTATTCTTCGCCGGCATAACCTCGTCGGTCGCGCTCTCGTATCCGGCTATCGTATTTTTAAAGGACGAGCTTGACTATACCCACGCTAAAGCGGTTTCTTTAGTTGCCGGAATTATGTTCGCGGCTGCCATGCCCGTTATTTTCTTTTTCGACCGCGGATTTCTCGACGAAATGGACTTCTGGGCCGGCACTTTCGGCCTGGCTATTTTCGGTTTCGTCGAACTCGTTTATTTCTGCTGGATATTCGGCATGGACAACGCATGGGAAGAAATGCACCACGGCCACGCCATAAAAATACCCAAAGTATTTTATTATATAATCAAATACGTGACGCCCGCTTTCATCTTAGCGCTGGTGCTCGTCTGGGGATACCAGGATGGAATTGGCATGCTTACTATGAAAGGTGTCCCGGAAGCGAATATAGCCGTGCTCTGGGGCGCAAGAATTTTAATGGCGGCCATCACCATATTTTTCTGCTTTATGATCAAAAAAGCGTGGGACTTGAAAGGACAGGTGCATGCGTAATGCTTATTTCCGGATGGATCTTTTTCGCGTCGTCCTGGACGCTCATAATATCGCTTACGGTTTATTGCTTTTATAAAACGCTGCAATCGGACGGCAAAAAATCGTAATGGCTACGGTCTGAAGTCGATCCCGAGCTCGTCGAGTTTGCGATCGGTCGGCACGCCGAACTCGTCCCAGCCGCGCAGCGAGTAATACTCGCTGAGTATAAGGCCTACGTCGGCGAGATTGTCCGCGGCGCGCCCCGAGCCGCGTTTTTTGGAAATCAGCCGCGGCGGAAGAATATCGTCTTTTCGTGATATTCCGAGTTTGACGTTTATTACTCGTTTTTCGTTGAATATCCTCTCGCCGGCGCGCAGAAGTTCCGCCGGCGTATATGATAGGCCGGCCGTTATCTCCAGCCAGCGCGCGATCTCGTTTATCGAAAACGCCGCGCGGGCGACGAACTTGCAGATCCCCAGCGGGTTGAAAAGCCCGAAGAAATTCTGAGTGATAACGCACGCCAGCGCGGCCGAAGCCGAATCGTTCACGAACTGCTCCGGCAGGCCGAGACCTTCGTAACGCCTGCCGTATCCGAGCGTGTAGGCCAGCGACTCCAGGTGACATGCGCCGCGGTTGGCGGTCATATAATTGGCCGCCATGGCGTAAAACGCTCGCGGATCGTGCATGGCGACCTCGAGCCCCTTTACGTGGACGGCGAACTCCGGCGCCAGGCCGCCTATAACGGCCGCGGCCGCGCGAGTGCCTTCTCCGAGGAGCCCCCCGAGCTCCCTGCGGGCGGCCATTTGTTCGAGAAGCCCCATCACGGCATCCGCCGAACCCCATTTAAGTTCCAGACCGCCGGCGTCTTCGCGCGAGACGAGGCCGTGTTCGTAGCATTCCATGGCGAAGGCGACCGCGGACGACGCGGAAATAGTGTCGATACCCGCCCTGTCGCAGTATTCGCAGGCCGCGCACACCAGGTACGGATCGCGGTTGAGTATGAGCGACGAAAAGCCGGCGGCGCCCTCATATTCGGGCATGTGCGATTGTATCGCGCCGTATGCGGGGTGTGAAAAGTCCATGATCTTGGCGCAGCCGATGGGACAGGAATAGCAGTAGTAGTGCTTCGCGGATGTCAACCTGACCAGGTTCTGCCCGCTGACGTCCCCGGCGTATTCGCTGAAATTGCCTTCGGCCCAGTTTTTAACGGGAAGGTTGCCGAGCAGTTCGGAGTTTTTCAGACCGCCCGCCGTTCCGAATTCGTGAAACTGGCTGGATTTTTCCTTGACCGAAAGCGTGGTCTTTTTAAGTTCTTCTATAAGCGCGCCGTAATCGGCTACCTGCATTTTTTTGCTGCCGAAAACGGCCACGGCCTTAAGATTTTTCGAACCAAAAACAGCGCCCATTCCGCCCCGCCCCGCGGTGCGCGCGTTTTTGCCCTCGCATATTATCGAGGCGATCTTCACCTGCTTTTCGCCGGCAGGCCCGATACACATTACCTTAGCCAGATCGTTGGTTTCCGAGCGGATCTGAGAATCAGAGTAAAACGTGTCGCGCCCCCACAGATGAGAAGCGTCCCTGAAATCGACCTTGCCTTCGTCTATAAGAAGGTAGATCGGCGATTTAGACCTGCCGGTAAGGATAATTCCGTCATAACCAGAGCACTTGAGCATATGCGCGAAATGACCGCCTACGGTGGATTCGTTCCAGATGCCCGTCAGCGGCGAACGGCCGCAGACCGACATCTTGCAGGCGGTCAGGAAAGGCGTGCCCGTGACGAGCCCCGCCAGTATGAAAAGCGGCGCCGCGGGGGAAAGCGGATCGGCGCCATAGTTCAAATTCTTCAGGAAATAGGCGGCGGCGTAGCCCGAGCCGAGAAGATGCGTCCGCACGTCCGCGGGATCTATCAAAATCTCGCGGCAGGACTGCATCGTGAGATCGATCTGCATTATCCGCCCGTTATACGCGTAAATCATTATTCACTTTTATTTTATTTAATTGTTCGTTATTTGTTTTCGGTGTTTCCGCCGTTGCCTTTATCGAGTATCGTATTGGTCGTCGTCGTGGTGCCGCCCATGCTCTGCGACTGCACGGCGCGTCCCTTCACGTCGAATTCGAGTATTATCTGGCGGATGTTTCCGCTCCGCGGATCGGGCTGCGGAACGACGGCGCTGCCCTTTCTGTTGAAGAAGGGCGAGAAGTCCTCGACGATAAAACTGACCTTGTAAACCTTTCCCTGTTCAGGGTTTCTGAAAACGTAATCAGGGTATACGAACAGGTTTTGGGTTTTGTCTTCGTACATCAGGGATTCGGTGCCCGTCGGGTCGTCGATCTGCCAGGTGCGGTAGTAGAGGCTTTCAAGCCCCTTCTCGCCGCCGGCCATTTCCGTCGAAATACCGTACTGGCCGATCTTTTTCTTGTCGGAGTCGAGCGTTTCGAAATATTTGTTGACGTTGTCGTAGCCTATCATGTCGAAGATAAGCCGCACGTCTTCGTTTATGGTGAGCGCTTTGATAAATTCGTCGTAGCGTTTGGGGTCTTTCAACTTGAGCCATTTCATGGCTTCCGTATCGCCGTCGTATTTAAAATGCCATACTTCGGCCTGCTCGGCGAACGGGAAATATACCTCGGAGCCCGCGTCGGTATTTTCTTTTGTGAGACAGTCGTAATTGGGTATGGTGAAGGCGGTGGTAATGTTGGTTTCGGTGTTGGTGACCGAAAGGACCGCGCCCGGAAGCCTGTCGTCGTAAGGAACGACTACCATCATCTCGTCGCACAGGCCGGCCTTCGACAATTTATCGACGCCGTATTTAGCCTGGAAATCGCCGAGGACCTTCTTTTCGTCGATCGCACGGCTGAGCCATGGCATTCTGAGGTTGCCCGAACTGTCGAGAACCGCAGTGCAGATCCTGAGCATTTTCTCCTCTTTGAATCCGAGCGCCTCATCGTTGAACTGATGCTCTAAGAAACGGAAATTATCGCTTGCGGAAACCGGTATATACATCTGCGCGAGAGAAGCGAAGTGAAGGCTGTAGCGCATGGCTTCGGGGTCGCCGGTTTTTTCGGCCACTGCCTTTTCGATGGCGTCGAGCGGACCGGTGAAAGTGAACATGGTGACGCATTTATCCTTGTTGACGATAATGCCGTTTTCGACGACGGGATTGATGAGCGTACTTCCGGAGGAATCCTCGACGATCTCCGAGGCCTTCTTGTCGAACTTCCAGCCGTGTTTCTGAAGATCGGAGAACCATATCGGTCCTATCCAGCCGAAGCGCCCCTCGGGCGTAGCCGGGTTTCCGCCGAGCGCCGACGAGTCGACCGTTTCGCCGAGAACGCGTTCGAGCTTATTCGAGCTCGAAGGGTTGTCGGATTCTTTGTAAAAAGCTTTATACGTTTCGACGTAAAAGGCGATGTCCGGCTGGGTCGTGCCGTATCTGAAGCCGGTCGCCGGAAGATTGCCGGATTTGTCGGATGCAAAAAAATTATTGTCCTTGACGTAAACTGCGATCTCTTCGGGATTCTTGAATTCCATCGCGATGGAATTTTTAGGATGTTCGGTGAGACCGTATTCCTCGGCGCGCTTATTGAATTCGCTTATCTTGCCGCCCGTGGTCGTGAAAAATACGCGGTCTGAATAAAGCACCGCGTCGGGCGGAACTTCATCATAAACCAGCACGCGGTTGCCCTCTATAGCGTAAAACCATTTTTGCTCTTCGTCGCCGACCATCGGT
>MGFH01000060.1 GCA_001791795.1 Candidatus Wallbacteria bacterium GWC2_49_35 | reverse complement strand
ATATTTCTCGATAAAGCCGTTCTTTATGGCCGAGCCGAGCATGCCCTTGACGGGGCTTTCGAAAATGATGCGCCTGTCGGCCTGAAACTGCATCGTTTTCCAGTTGACGTGAGCGTTCGATTCTTTGCAGATCGTGAAAATCAGACAGTTGGCGATATGGTCGGCGCCGCTGTCGATGATCTGCTGGAAGTTGTTTTCGTTTATGCCGCCGGCCGCGATCAGTTCGGGAACATGGTATTTTTTGCGGTAATCTTCGCGGTTTTTTCTGATATCTTCGATAAAGGCCTCGACCTCTTTTTCGGGAGCGCCCTTGCCGAGAACCTGTTTGGCCAGGTGCGTCGCGAAGCGTATAAAGGTCTGCTTGACGAGTTCTTCGGTCGACACGAAATTTTTAATCGAGCTGAAACCAATATGGCCGCCGCAGCCGGCGCCCTCGAGCATTATCCTCTTTACAACGCCGCTTTGCAGCACGCGCAGCGCCAGGGACGGGTGCGCCACCTTCGGGATGATCTCGAGGCCCTTGAGGTCTTCGTATTCGCCCGCGAAGTTGAGTATTTTAGAGTCGTAGCCCGCGCTGAGAACTATGAAATTGGCGTTGAGCTTTTTCACCACGCGCGCGAGGCTGTGGAAGTCTTTCGCGACGTACATGAGGTTAACACCTATTTCGCCGTCAGGGCTGATCTCGCGCGCGATGCGCATTTCGCGCTCGAGCTCGTCGGGGGTCATGCCCGCGCCGCCGAGCGAAGCCACGAAGCCTTCGCGCGCGACCGCGCCGCCGAGTTCGCCGGTGGTTATCTTGACCGCGGCTCCCTCCTGCCATACTCTGACGTTTTTATTCTTTTTTACTGGGACCGTATTCATACTATCACTATTACCGTTCTGATTATTTTGATTATTCTGATTCATAACATCGCCCATTCTAGAAAGGAAATTTTATCATAAATAAAGGCGCGCTGCGTAATATTTCGGCGCGGCGCGCCTCGTCAATAAATAACAAAAAGAATTATTTTTCAAATTTTTTCTGCGCGAGATCGAAAGCCCATTTGATATCTTCTTTTCTGCCTTCGGGATAGTTGTGGGCCACTATGACGATGAGCGGGAACTTGTCGGCGATGAAAAACGTTTCGTCTTTGAAATAATTCATCATTGAAGTTTTGATGAGGCCCTTGAAAGTTTCGGCGTCGGCGCGCGCTACGTCTTTAAGCTCGAGCGCGATCAGGCCGAAATCTTGTTCTTTATCTTCTTTTTTGTAGGACATGAGATTTATCGCCATCGCGTTCAGGTTTTCTGGAAGGTCTTTCACTTCTGAAAATAGGCGGCCGGCGATCTTTTTGAGCTCGTCTTTATTTTCTATTAGTATCGGGTTCGATTCGAAAGGTATCCTGATCTTCGCGGCCTTCGAAACCAGCGAAACGCCGTAGCCGAGCTCTTCCTGCTTCAAAATGAAATCTTTGGCGAGGACGGTCTGCGTTGAAGCCGTAGCCGGAGGCTGAACCTGCGCGGTGCCGGCTTCGGGAGCGGGAGCGGGCGGGACCGGGGTCGGGCCGGGCGCTATCGGTGGAGGGGCCTGCGGCGTCGCGGGAGTTACTTCAACGGTAGCCTCCGCGGGAACGGGCGGCTGAGCGGTCACCGCGGCGGGGACTTCGGGCGGAACGCTCGCGGGAACGGGGGTGACCTCGACGGTAGCAGGCAGAACGCTCGCGGGGACAGGCTGTTCAGCCGGACTTGCCGCTGGCGGCGGGGCCTGCGCGCCGATTTCCACGGCCGCCGTCTGGGCCGAGGCGTTCATCTGTATGCCAAGCGTAAGAAGCGCCGCTAAAAAAAGTCCTCTTTTTAATGTCATCTTTTATACCTCCAGAAATTTGTTCATAATTAGTCACGGTAAATGCATGTTATTTCAAACATGAATTATATATTTAAACGAATAAAAAGTCAAGCAATATTAACCTTAAAATTAGACATTGAAATATTTAGCTGGCCTGAAGGTAAATATGAAAAGAAGTACCTTCGCCGGGCTTTGATTCAACGTCGATGATCCCGTTATGATTTTTAATTATCGAATGGGCGGCGGCCAGGCCGATGCCGCGGCCGTCGGGCTTGGTCGTAAAGTAAGGGTCGAATATTTTCTTGAGATCTTCTTTAGCAATACCGCAGCCGTTATCGGTTATGGAGATCTTCACGCAGCCGCGGGCGCCGGAGCAGCAATAAGATTCTATATTTTCGACGTTCTGCGTGCGGAAAACGATCGTTCCGTTCTCGCCGCATGCCTGCCTGGCGTTAATGGCGACATTGGTTATGACCTGTATAAGCTGGCCTTCGTCCACGTCGGCCTTCCAAAGGGCGGGATCGAGCTGAAATTCGCTTTTCATGGATGATCCGGACAGTGAAAACTGGACGGCCTCGTATATGAGTTCGTTGAGATCGATCGTCTTTTTTATCGGCTGGCCGCCCTTCGAAAAGGTTATAAGCTGCTCGGTGAGGCTTTTGGCCTTGTACGAAACCTTTTCGGCCCTGGCAAGCAGCTCGGATATGCTCGTGTCGCCGCAGCGCCTTCTGGCGAGCGTTATATTGCCGATGATGCCCATCAGAACGTTATTGAAATCATGCGCGATGCCTCCGGCGAGTATTCCCAGAGACTCGAGTTTGGCGTTGCGGACCATCTCCTCCTCGATCTTGCGGCGCTCGGTCACGTCGCGCGCCACGATGACCGTATGAAGCCTTCCGTCGGCCGCGGTGAAGACCTTGCCCGAACTTTCGAGCCATACGGGCCTGACGTCGAAACCGGCATTTCTGAAAATGACCTCGTTCGCATAACCCCGCGCGCCTATAGTGTCAAACATATTTTTCACGATACCTCTGTCGGCCTCATAAACCAGAGAGCTGAAAGATACTTCGGACGAATCCGGCGCGGCAACGCCGAACGCCTCCGCGAAATTCGGGCTCACATAAATAATAGCGCCGTCCAGGCCGGTTTCGAAGATAACGTCGAAGGCGTTCTCCGCGAGCATCCTGTACCTGGCTTCGCTTGCCACAAGCTCTTTCTGGACCTTTTCGCGCTCGGCGACCTGCTGCTTGAGGTTCCGGTTCGAATCCAGCAGTTCACGCGTGCGTTTTTCGACGATGTTTTCGAGCTCGTTTATCATGTTTTCGAGCTTTCGGTTCACCAGCAGCAGCTCTTTTTCAGCGACGCGCCTTTCCGTGACGCTTACGACCAGAAACAGCGTCAGCACGGCCAGTATCGCCACAAGCACGATGATGAACCAGAAAATATTCTTGTCTATGGAGTAGAACGAGAACGGCCGGTTGAGGATCAAACTGTTTTCGGGCAGGGCCGACACGTCGATCCTGTTCTTCAGGAGCATGTTATAGTCGAACATATAACGATTGGGACTCGTTTTGACGACAGGAACGTCTGACGCCTTTCTGCCGTTTCGGATAATGTCCGAAACGATCCTGGCGGCGGCCTCGCCCTGCGAGCGTCCGCTTATCATCATACCGCCGGTTATTCCGTCTCCCAGATAAAAATCCCACACGCCGTAAATGGGGACCTTCGCCGCGCGCTCGATCAGTCTGGTGCTCTGCTGATAACTATAGACAGCGTCCGTCCTGTCCCGGTTGAACGTCATCAGGAAGATAACCGCGCCCGCTTCGATCTTTCCCACCCTGGCGAGAACTTCTGCCATGGAAAGGTCTTCAAGATACTCGAAAGCGAACGCCGAAGTGAAAAGCGCGGCGTTTTTCTGGAAGATAACCTTGTTGGCGGCGCCGGTCGTGGTTTTGTCGTTTATCACGTATATTTTTTTCGCGCCCGGATGTATCTTTTTTATAAGCTCGAGGTTGGCCTTGATATCGAAAGCCTCCACCACGCCGCTTATATTTTTTCCGGCAATCACGGCCTGTTCGAAATTATTCAAGCCGCAAAACACCAGTGAAACGCCTCTGAAAAGTTCTTCGTGGTACTTAATGCAAAAATTGAATGCGTCGTCGTCGGTGGCTATGACCGCGTCGAAGACAGTATCCTTGTATTTAAGCGCGTATATGTCGCGAAGTTTGAGAAGATATTCATCGGTGAAGGTGTTTTTGGTGTCCATGTATTCGACGCCCAGCTCGCATTCCAGACGCCTTTCGTTCCTTAGAGAGTCTTCGACGGCGTTGGTTATGCTTTTGGTCCACGGCAGATTCTCACTGTATGAATTGACGAGCAGCACGCGCGCCTTTTTGGGCGCGGTCCCTCCGGCCATAACGTTCGGAGAAGCATCCTGCGACGCGAGAACATTAAAAGCTCCGCTAAAAAAAGCGAAAATGAGCAATATTATTAAAATCGAATGTACTTTTTTAAACATTTTGCCACGGCTCCGCCCGAGTTTCAGTTCACGTTCATCGCCTTAAGACAATATCCGTTATCGACGCCGATCACGGTATACGAGCAGTTATCATAACGGAAACGCCAGTATTTGTTGAAATCGATCTCCAGAGCGCTTAAAACCATTGCATTTATTATGAGCCTGTGGGTGACGACCAGAACGTCAGCCGCCGTTTCCCGCGCCGTTATTTCACCCAGAAAATCGGCCGCCCGCCGCGCCGCGGCCGCGACGCTTTCGCCGCCCGGGAACTCGAACCCGGCGGGGTTTTCACGCCATCCGGCGAAAAGCGCAGGCTCTTCTTTCATAACCGCTTCTACGGCCCTGTTTTCCCACTCTCCGCAATCGATATCGGTAAGCAGCGGGCTGGTCTTGACCGCGAGCCCGCCGCCGGCGAGAACGGCCGTGTCGACCGCGCGCGAAAGCGGGCTGGAATAAACCGCGCCGAATTCGATCTTTTTCGCGGCGAATTTATCCGCCATGGCGCATGCCTCCTCGATCCCCTTTTGCGAAAGAGGAGTATCGATGACGCCCTTGAATATAAGTTTTTCTTCGCTCGTCGAAGCGTGCCTCAAAAGATAAATGTGTTTTATCATATGAACTTTCTGCCGGTTTGAAACGCCGCCGCCATGAGGTCCTGAGCTTTAAGGGCGTCGTCCTTGTTGCGCATATTCGTTCCGATGACCTCACCGACGATGGCGATCTTATTGAACTTCATGAAATCTTCGATTATCAACTTCGATATTGCGGTCATGGCGGTGTCGGGAGCTCCGCAGGTCACCACTATCGCGCCGCTTTTGTCTTTTATCTCCGATTCGAAGTTATCGTCGAGAAATGAAAAGCAGCGGTCCATGAATATTTTCATCTGCGCCGAAACCGCGTTCCAGTACACGGGCGTACCCATTACAAGACCGTCGGCCTTTAAAATTTTAGCCGCGATCTGATGCCACTGATCGTCGATAACGCATTTTTTGCCGGACTGGCACGCCATGCAAGCGTCGCAAGGCTTGATATCGAAATCGGAAATATATATCTTATCTATGGTCCCGCCCGAAGAACGCACGCCGGAAAGTATTTCATCGACGAGGATGTCCGTGTTGCCGTTGACCCTGGGGGAACCGACGATTCCTAAAACATGCATCAGCTGATACCTCCAATATTATTACCTGATAAAGACTTTTGCTGGATACGTTTCTAAAACGACGATATCTTTTCAGCCGAAAGTTTTTCCGCCATTTTCACGGCGAGGTCCGCGGCGCGGCCTATATCGTTTATGTCGAGCACCGAAGTGTGGCTGTGTATGTAACGCGTCGGTATCCCGAGCACGATCGTCGGAACGCCCGCCTCGGTGAGATGGACCGAGCCCGCGTCGGTGCCGCCGGAAGAGCGGACAGCGAACTGGGCGGTCAATTTATCCGCCTTGACTATTTTTCTGACGAATTCGACAAGCCCCGGCCGCGCTATCATCGTGGGATCGAAAAGCCTTATCTGCGGGCCACTTCCGAGTTTTCCCTGCGCCGGGTAGGCCGTTTCGTTATTCGGAGTGTCGTCGGCGGGGGGCGTGTCGATAACTATCGCAAGATCCGGCTTGATCTTCATCGCGGCCGTTTTAGCGCCGCGCAGGCCGCTTTCTTCCTGCGTCGAGCCGACGCCGACGAGTTCAACGCCGGTGTTCGCGCCGGCGGTCCTGCGCATTATCTCGATCATGGCGCATACGCCCGCGCGGTTGTCAAAAGCCTTGCCGTAATAGAGCCAGCTTTTATTGAGATCGCCGAATTCGCTGTAGGGGACCACCGGCGTACCCAGGTCGATCTTGTAGTCGTTTATGACCTCTTCCGCGGAGGAAGCGCCTATATCGATATAAAGCGCGTCGAGTTTCGGCGCCTTCGAGCGTTCGTCGTCGGTCATCATGTGAGGCGGTTTCATTCCGATAACGCCTATAACATAGTCGCCTTCGGTGTTTCTGATGAGAACCTTCTGCGAAGGCAGCGTCTGAGTCGTCCAGCCGCCGAGATTTACGAACTTAAGGAACCCGTTGCTCATTATGCCGCGGACCATAAAACCGATCTCGTCGATGTGCGTGAAAATGGCCGCCACGGGTTTCGCCGGGCCGGAGGCTTTTTTCGCGCCGCTCTTTTTATGCCTGCATATGATGGAGCCGAGTTTGTCGTACTCGAAACTGCACACCCCCGAGAGTTTTTCTTTTATGATATCGTGCATGTCGCTTTCAAATCCGCTCGCACCGAATGCGAGGGAAAGTTCCCTTAAAAGATCTATGCGCGCCTGATTTTCATTATTTTTTTTCATGCCAGCCCCTTCTTTTTAAAAACGTTTTAATCTTTTTTTATACAATCGCCGGAAGTTGAGAGTGTAGAGTTGAGAGTTGAGAACTAAAGGATTTTTGACCAAAAGAAATAAAAATTTCATATTTACCGCACCACTTAATTATAAAAAAATCCTCATCTATTCTCTGTTATCTATTAACTATTCTCTATTAAAAACTCTCCACTCTCCGTTCTCCACTCTCCACTATTTATGGCTTCCCGTCCTGACGCCGTCGATGTAATGGTAAGCGTTATGAGCCGCCGTCGCGCCGTTGGCGCAGGCTACGACTATCTGGCGGAAATTTCCGGCGCGCACGTCGCCCGCCGCGAAAAGGCCTTCTATTTTGGTTTTGCAGGATTCGTCGGTGACTATATATCCTTCTTCGTTGGCGATGCCGGCGATGCCCGGGCTGTTCTTTATTATCGCCGTGCTGGGGGCGAGTCCTACGAATATGAACACGCCGTCGAGTTTTATTTCTCGTATTTCGGAAGTTTTAACGTTTTTAAGTTTAACGCCGTCGACGACCTCTTCGCCAACGATCGACTCTAAAACGCTGTCCCAGATGACGCTTATTTTGGGATGCGCGAGAATTCTATCGCCGTAAACTTTTTCGCCCCTGAATTTATCACGGCGGTGCACGACGTAAACCTTAGAGGCGAAATTGGTAAGGAAAAGCGCCTCGGTAAGCGCGCTGTCGCCGCCGCCGATAACCGCGATCTCGCGGTTGCGGAAAAGAGCGCCGTCACAGGTAGCGCAGTATGAGACGCCGCGGCCGGCGAGTTTTTCTTCGCCCGGCACGCCGAGCTTACGCGGAACGTTTCCGCTGGCGAGTATCACGGCATCTGAAATTACGGGGCCTTCGCTGGAATCGCATATATAAGTGTGGAATTTATGGTCTTTTATTTCTATCCTCTGCGCCTCGCACATCGTTTTTATCTTAAGGCCGAACCGCGTCGCCTGCTTTTCCATTTTATCGACGAGATCTGCGCCGCTGACCGGTTCGGGAAACCCGGGATAATTCTCCACGTCGTAAGTCGTAGTTACCTGCCCGCCGAGAATGCCCTTTTCGATAAGGACGGAATCGAGCCCGCCGCGGACGGCGTAAAGTCCGGCCGTAAGCCCCGCCGGACCGCCGCCGATGATCAATAAATCAGTATTGATAGCCATGATTTTACCTCCAGATATTTAATTAAAAAATCGAAAAACTTATATAGGTTTATAAAAAATATTGCCGTGTAATCTTAATTTTTTTGTTGTATCAAAACATAATGATTTTCATAAGAAAAGCACAAATAAATCGAAAAATCACCGGATTTTCATTTTATTTGCGTTCAAATTGTCAAATTATCGAAGAATTTTAAATTATTTTAACATTTTAAAGAGATGTTGTCAACAAACATGACCTGAAGTACTTAAGTTTTTT
>MGFH01000059.1 GCA_001791795.1 Candidatus Wallbacteria bacterium GWC2_49_35 | reverse complement strand
CGGCCTGCCATCCCATCATTTTAGGGAGTTTAGCTATGATGCCGGCATTTTTATAACGGTTATATCCGAGCCAGTATGCTGTGATATTGCCGGCGTTGCCGACGGGCATGAACTGGTAATCGGGCGCGCGGCCCAGGTCGTCGCATATCTCGAAAGCTCCTGTGGTCTGGCCTTCTATACGGAACGGGTTGAGACTGTTGACAAGCGTTATGTTATGCTCGGCGGATATTTTTTTAACGAATTCGAGCGCCGCGTCGAAATTACCGTTGATGGGAAGCACGGTCGCGCCGAACTGTATGGCCTGTGAAAGTTTACCCAGCGCTATCTTCCCGTCGGGGATAAGCACGGTGCAGGGCAGTCCCGCGCGCGCGGCGTAGGCCGCCGCTGATGCCGAAGTGTTTCCGGTCGAGGCGCATATCACGCCGCGTGAGCCGCTTTCGACTGCCTTCGATATCGCCATGGTCATGCCGCGGTCTTTGAAAGACCCGGTGGGATTGGCGCCTTCGAATTTAAAGTAAAGTTCCGCGCCGGGGCAGAGCTCGCCGGCGAGCTTATCGGCCCTGACCAGGGGCGTATCGCCCTCGTTAAGGCTGATGACGAATTTTTTATCTATCGCGGGCAGGAACCCGCCGTATTTTTCTATCAGACCGGTTTTCAATATATCTCCTCGTTTCGACGGTTATCGTTCGTATTTTTAGATGTTGCCATTATTATGATAATAATTAAATTGCCGGAATTATATGCCCATCTTATACCAGACCGGTTCACTGATCACGAATTTATTCTTTTTGATCTCCTCGATCATCCTGGGTATCTTCGAGCACTTCGATTCGTGAGTTGTGAATATGACGTTCGCCGGCTCGTTCGCGCTCGAAATATCTTGTTTCATGGACGATATCGAAATATTATATTTTTCGAATATTGTCGTTATCTTCGATATGACGCCCGGAACGTCGAGCACGGTGAAGCGGAAGTAATTTCTCTGCGACTTGAGGTCTTCAGGCATAGAGTGTTTTTTGAGTTCGCTGTGCCCGTAAGCGCGGTTGAACACGTTAGCCTCGCCGCGCTTGAGCCTGAGAAGATCGGCCACAAGAGAGGCGGTCGTAGGTTTCGCGCCGGCGCCGCGGCCGTAGAGCATTATTTCACCGATAGGCGAGCCTTCGATATAAATGGCATTAAACTCGTTGCTGACCTGGGCGAGCGGATGCCCGGCGGAAAGGAAGACCGGGCGCACGCCTATATCGAGTCCTGAGACGGAATTGATGATATAGCCGACGAGTTTGATCCGGCAGCCGATCGACTGCGCGTAGGCGAGGTCGGCCTTTGTGATCTTGTCGATGCCCTGGCAGTAGATGTCTTCGGCGCCGCATTTATAATCGTAGAGAAGGTCTTTCAATATGGTCGTCTTATAGGCGCTGTCGCGTCCGGTTATATCGAATGTAGGGTCGGGTTCGGCGAAACCTTTTTCCTGCGCCAGTTTCAGCGCCTCGCCGAATTCCAGGCCGTCGTCGGTCATTCTGGTAAGGATGTAATTGGTGGTGCCGTTCAGAATGCCGATCACCTTATTAATGCGGTGCGGCTTGACGTTCTCGTTGAAAAGGTTTATAACGGGTATCCCGCCGCCGACGGCGGCCTCGAAGTAAAAATTGACGCCTTTTTCGATGGCGATGTCGATGAACTCCGCGCCCGCAAGCGATACCGCCATTTTATTGGCCGTTATAACGCTTTTAGACGCCTTGAGCGCCTCGATTATGAATTTTACGCTCGCGTCGCCCGCGGTAACGTCTACCACGGCTTCGATCGAAGGATCGTTGAGTATGACGTTGAAATCGGATGTCAGTTTCGAAGAATCGATGGCGCGCGGCTTTTTAATATCGCGCACCAGCGCCCTTACCACTTCGATATCCCTGTAATTACTACTTATTTCCTCATAGAAACCGGCCCCGATATTTCCGAAGCCGAGCATCGCTATTTTCATCGGCAAGGTCCCTTCTTTATTAATAGTTATTGTTATTCGCCCGCTTATCTTTCCTGAGCGTTTCAATTATCTTATTGTCGGCTATCTCCTCGTCGGAGAGCATCATAAGGTCTTTCATCGTAACCAGGTTGAGGTGATTGTCGTTCCACTCGAAATGTTCCGAAACGTTATTGACGATGAGGTTGTACTTCTCGCCAAGGGTCTCGATCTTCTTTCCGATCGTGAGATTTTCGTCTATTTCGATATGCAGCAGTATTATCTTTTCGAGTTCGGCTACGGCGTTATGCCACGGGATTATCACTATAGGGGCGCCGTCTTTGCCGTAGCCCATTTTAAGCCGGCCGCCGACGCAGGTTATCTTTTTATTGCCGCTCAACTTTCCGGGCTTGTCGAACGCCGACGCCTTCGCCCCGGCGATGCCGAAGGCCTTTTCCTTCTCGCGCACGCCGTAGAATTCTACTTTGCCGGACTCGCTCTTTTTCTGCACCTGGTAAGGCGCTCCGCCCCTGAACGAAACTATAGCGTTGGAAATGTTGCGCATTGTCTTAAGGTCGTTGATGCTGAATCCAAAGGCGTCGATCTGCATTTCATCGAACACCGGCGTGAATTTCGAAAGCGAGTCAACCAGATTGCGTTTGTCCTTGAGCGTTTCAAACTGGCGGACGAGCTCTTTCTTGTCGAAGACGCTAACCTGTATGGGGCAGACCTTCATAAGCAGCTTCAGTATCGATTCTTCGGTCTCGTCGGCGTACCATTCCTTAAGAAAATCGATCTGCGTCCTTACGAACGGGTCGCCGGAAAAAATTTCTCCGAGGCGCTCAGTGTCGATCTTTCTGTTTTCGGCCTCGAGCACCAGCAGGTTTTCGGCATCGCCGTATTTATCGAGAAAAAGGCATTCAATATTATACTTGCAGCCGTTGGTTCGCAGCACGTTGAAACCCGACGCGCCCGAGCGCACTGCCGATTCGACGAAATCCTGCGCCGGATGGTATTCTGAGGCTTTCGCCGGCTCGCATGCGGCGAATCTGTAGTTTTTCTTTTCGCCGAAGTCGGCTCGGTATTTATTGATCTTTTTGATCTTGACGAGTTTAAGTATCGATGAAAGCCTGAGCGCCGCCTCCCTGGGCCATTTGATCCTTTCGAGGTCGCCCACGAACCTTTCGATCTCGCCGCCGCCTAAATGCGCGAGGTTATCGAAGATCGAATGCGGGTTGACGGACGGGTCGGAAAAACGGCGGCCAGCGTCGAGAATGAAGCTTGAAATGCCCCAGCCTTGCTGAAATTTAGCAATATTATCCGGCTTGATGGGATTGGCGCCGATGATCTTGGCCATGCCCTGGTAATGTATGGCGGCCTTCGACATATAGGGCGAATCTTCGAAACGCTCGTCGGCGAGATTCATGGCGAGCCCGCGGTTGGAGAATTCGAGTATAAGGTCGTTGATGAGGTTGTAAAAAATGGGCGCCTCGTCGGTGTTTTTAGCGTCCCAGCCGAGCAGTATCGAAAAAAGGTCGTCGATATACGAGCGCGTTTCGGCGTTTATTATGGAAATCGACCTGGAATCTTTATAGATGCGCGCTATGGCCGTTTCGCGCTCCTCATCCGAAATGATGGCGTCGACGAGCTCGGATTCGAGTTCGTAAAGCGCTTTGACGCGGTCCTCAGCGGTCGATCCGCCGGTTTCGAGTTTCTTGTATTTCTTCCATATGATCTTGAGTTCTTTTAATATCGCCGGTATCGATTTCGCCGATCGGCCTGCCGCGGCGGTCAGGTCTAAAAGGCGTTCGCCCCAGCCGACTATCTCGTCGGCGATCTTGTTGGATTCAAGGATGGTGGCCAGCGTCAGTATATTATCGAGTATCAGTTTTGAAAGCGCGTCTGTAAAGAGATTCGCCGTGGTGAAATTCGGGGCGGGTATGACGTAATCGGCGCCGTTTTCGTATAATTTCATGAGGTCTTCCTCGGCGGCGATGACGGCGATCTTTCCGACGCGCGGCTTGTCTTCTTTGATGAGCTGAGCCATCCATGAGCCTATCGACGTTTCGAGGTTCGGAATGTGCAGTATAACCAGCGAGCCGTGGGCGGTTTTATGCGAGCGCAGGTAGGTGGCGCGCTGGCCGTGCTGTTCGTATGCGCCCGAGAAAAATTTAACGCGGGGGTGCTGCATCATTTCGGCGAATTTGAGCGCGCCTTCGCAGCCGTCGTAGCCGTTGAACGCGCCGACGTAGGATATGTCGATGTTATTGCCGGCTATATATTTAGCCAGGGCCGAGGTTTTTTCTTTGACGCTCGCGGAAGCCAGAGTTTTTTTAGCGACACCGGCGAAACCGGCGAGGGCGCGGTACAGATATTGTGCGCGTTCCGGCTTGATCAGGCCTTTAACCTCGTGTATGTAAACTATCAGAGCGAGTATGTTCTGCATCGCGGTAAATGCCGCGAAGGTGGAGCCGACAGATTTTTCCCAGGGCATGTTCGTCACCGACGCGCCGAGGCTTTTACTGGTAAGCAGGGCGAGCTCCGAAGTTATGAGGTTGGTGACCGACATTATATAGGGGCCTTCGGCGAACGACGGGTCGGCCTTCGCTATGAGTTCCTCCGCCAGGGCGACTACGGGCTTGGTGCCGCCGGAGTTCGAAACGAAAAGCGCGAGACTGTTGCCGTCGACATGCGGCCGCTCGATACGCGCGAGGTTCGATTCGAGCGCGTTCATGAAGCAGCCATTAAGGCCTTCGAGATTCGCTATGGAAAAGCACATTCCAAGAACGTTGCGCGACGTGCCCTCGGCGAAGCCGTATATTTTATCTATTTTTTTGATGATCTTTTCGAGGTCTTTCTCTTTGAGCGCGGGGTTGGAAACATTGAAGAACGCCGCGGTATTGAGTTTTATCTTGCCGACTATCCCGCCGTCCGCGTCGTATTCGCATTTGAATATGTGCCGCGTATTGCGCAGCAGGGTGACATAACTCAGGTAAATTTCGACGCCGTACTGATTGTCGATGGCGAAGCTGACCGGCTCCTCAGTCGCGAAGCTTTTGATCTGCTTGCCCTTTATGAAATTCGGGCCGCTGACTATCTTGCCGAGTATGGTCTCGTAAATGACGGTGCGCTCGACGCGGCTCTTATTTTTGAAATAGCCTTCTTCCTTTAAGATAGCGCTCTTTTCGAGGCCCTTGAGCTGGTAGTCGATGATCGGCGATTTTTCAGGCTTTTTATTAATGGCGGAGGCTTTCAGAACGTCGTATATCTTCAGTTCGGGTTCCTTCGAATTGGCCGGCTGGTATATTTCGGCGGCCTGCCAGTCAGAAAGCGAGTAGTAGCTGACCGAGCCTTCACGCACGAGTATCTTCGCGCCGCTGGTGATATAGTCCACGGCTATTTCTTC
The DNA here is from genome assembly GCA_001791795.1 of Candidatus Wallbacteria bacterium GWC2_49_35. Lineage (GTDB taxonomy): Bacteria > Muiribacteriota > UBA9980 > UBA9980 > UBA9980 > UBA9980. The sequence goes on along the minus strand of MGFH01000059.1, from coordinate 2,376 downwards.
CTGTTTTTCGTTGTCGTATTTTTTGATCTGGTTGCGCATATTCGAAAGCGATGAGGCGAATTTTACGGGTATGGTGTGATCGGTCGCGTCGCGGTATAAAAACATCCCGCCCGACTTCGGACCGCGCGTGATCGTCGTAACCGGTATCACGGCGCCTTTTTCGTCGATGATATTGGTGAGGGTCTCGAATACGAATATGGACGTGGGATCGACGAGATATATAAGTTTGGCCGCCACCGAACATGACGCCGTGACCTTCGACGCGCCTGAGGCGAGCAGTCCCGCCGCGGTTTCGGTTACAAGGCGCTTCTGCTCTTCGAAGCCGATGATCTTCGCGGCGCCGTCGATTTCGAATTTTGCGCGCTCGCTCAGGACCTGGTTATAAAAGAGCGTATCCATGAACCAGCCGAGAAAGCGGCCTTCAGCCTTCAAAATTTCTTCGGCCATAAGGCATTCGTAAACTATTCTGATTATGCGCGGTATTTCCTTCGAGTCGGAATCGGCTTTGGTCTCGAAGCCCATGTTCAAAAAGTATTTTTCCCACTTGATCTTCGAGTTGACGTCGCCGTTGTGACCGACGCAGAACGGCCCGTCGCGGTTGATCACGAGAGGATAGGCCCTGCGGAAGCGTTCAAGTTCTTCGGAATTCATCGCGTCGTTGAAGATCTCGCGCGTCATGCGCTCGTTGTGAAGATGGGCGTTCGCTCGCGAATACATGTTGTCGCCCTGCGTCGCCGCGCGCGTCTGGGCGCCGGTTACAAGCACCAGCGCATCGCCGGTTTCGATCTCGGGGCATTTTTTAAGAAGATTGCTTATGGTGATATATCCGCGCTCGTCGATATCGCCCGAGGTTTTTTCGCGCACGAGTTCGGTGGCGCCGGTTTTCAGATTTAGCGCGGCGAGCGTGATGCCATGCGAGTCGTAGCCGGCTGCGGAGCCTTCGGCGGTTATATCGAAAACCGACCATATAAGCCTGAGGTTGTGTTCTATTATTTCGTTCTTATGTTTTTTATAATCTTTGAGGTTGAAGAAAAGTCTGGTGATACCGCCGCCCACTGAGCATCCCGACGGATAAGCGGGCTCACGGAGAAAATCGGCGTCAAGCAGAGCGTAATTATGAAGGTCGAGCGCGCCGACGCCGTAAAGAACGGCGATAGATTCTATGAGCGCGGTTTTCAGGGCGCTTCCGGCGGCGCCAAACAGGCCGCTGCTTTTCAGTTCGCCGAGCGCCTCTATCAGGCGGCATTTATAGATAAGAGAAAATTTTGACATCTATTTATCTCCTTAATATTACGCTGATTTTGAATCACATTATTTTACCATAATTTAATTAATATTGCAAAAAAAAAATGAGTTCAGACGGGCTGAAACTCATTTTTTTATGGTCCGTGATTATTTTACCGACGGTTTTTGATCCGCCGGATAAATTCCGGCGGATTGCTGATATTTGTGATAATTTACTGATTAAGGTCCGTGATCGCCTGAGGAACGGCCGATCTTGTTATGGTGCCGTCTTTTGAATAAGTATAAAGGTTGACGAATTCAGCCGTTGAATCGCCGGCTTTACGGGGCGTTATCACGACAAAATGCATCGTGGTGTTTCCGGGATTATGATCAATCCAGGTGCCGGAGTTGGCGTATATGGTCTTCTGCGATCTGGTGTTGGATGATGCCTTTATAAGCGGCACGTGAGAATGCCCGAATACTACGATCCTCTTGGTCGAAGCTGCGTTTTTGAAATATTGAGAGTCCGATTTCTCGTCCAGATCGGTCGAATAGGCGGCGTTTAAAACAGCGTCTTTAACCGAAATATTGACCGGAACGAGATTTTGCGTGCAGCGCTCGGTCCAGGTGGTCTCCGCACCCTTGAATAAATTCACGTCGATAGGCCCGTCCGCCGTGGTTTGATACGGGAATATGTCGCTGAGCGCATAGGCGGCGGTAAAACCGTCGATATTGGTTTTTATGATCTTGTCGTTAAAACCTTCGACTATGGGCAGGGTTGATAAGAGGGCCTTAAATGACTGATAATAATAATATAACAAATCCTGGCTGTCGCCGAGTGAATTTTTGGTTACCGCGGGCGGCGTTATCTGCTTTACGGCTTTCCCCTCAATGTGCTCGACAACCGAGGTGGTGGCGACTCTCGTGAAAAAATATCCTGGAGGCAGTATGGAATCGGTATTTGTTATAGATCTATTCGAGATCGGGTCCGGAGCGCAGAAATAATTATATCTGTGTCCGTGTTCGAATGCTATTTCCTGGCGGTCTGACGGAGAATACGTGCCCAGTCCCTTTACGTCGCGCGCCTGCGATATGCCGGGCAAAATGCTTTCGATATCGGCCGCGGTGATCAATATATCGTGATTTCCCGGC
>MGFH01000058.1 GCA_001791795.1 Candidatus Wallbacteria bacterium GWC2_49_35 | reverse complement strand
ACCTGCTTTATGAATTCGCCGCAAACCGGCGAGGATACTACTTTATGAACGTTAGGCGGAAACATGCCGGTGGATATTAATTTAAGGTCCTCAATAGCGGTGGCGGACAATACTTCTTCATAGGGCGTTTCGCCGACCACGATATCGGTGATGCCGTAATCGTTGGACGCCTTGTAATATTCAGCGACAGGCGGGCAGGTCGTTTTGTAGTTGAAATCGACGACGAGCGTCTGCTGGCCGCCGAGCGCGGCCGAAATGCCTATATTGGCCGCCAGGACCGTTTTTCCCTCCGAGGGGTTGAGGCTCGTCAGGCCGAAGGCGACGCCCGTATTCCTGTCGAGCTGACCGGTTATGTTATTTCTTATGGTGCCAACATGTCTTGACTGTCTGGAATCCTTCTGATGATAAGCGAAACACGATGCCGAGAACGAAGGGTCCTCGAAATTAAGCGGCTCGCCCTTGTTAACATGGCCGAGCACCTTGAATTTGAAATCGTCGGCCACTACGTTTTTATAATTAGCCAGCTTCCGGTTTTCTTTCAGCAGAAGAGCCTTCGCTTCGACTTTAAACGACATCAGAAATAAAAAAAGCGATAAGAGGGCCGCCGACAGGTCGAAATACGCGATATTAATACGCGCGCCGTTGCTCGCTTCGATTATACGGGGCATATTATCGGAAAGTTCCGTCTGCGATATCCGGGTGGCGTCGATGTGTTTATTGATCGCGGTCAGTATATTTTCGAGTTTCGCTATCTCGACCTCGTAGGATTTAATCTGCGATTTCTTTTTAGGATAAGACTTTATCTGAGCTTCGCACTGGTTTATAAGGCTTATATAGGCGTTCCTTCTGGTTTTAAGCAGTTCTATCGCCTGATCGTTCCTGCCGGGCATAGCCGGTTTAGGTTCGGGCGCGGAGGTTTTCAGGGCGCCGGCCAGTTCGGTCCTGTATGTGATCTTATTTCTTAAGATATCCAGAAGCGCCGCTTCGTTTTTAACCAGCGGATGGACATTGGTGTATTTTCTTTTAAGCATCGCGAGTCTAATTTCGCTGTCGCGTATCTTCTTTTTAAGTTCGTAATTCTCTTCGCTTTCTTCCATGCGGGTTTCCGGAGCGGCCCCCGTTTCGCGTGCCGGCAGGGAATAAGCCGCGGAAGACGGTTTGGGCCTGTAGATCATATTTTTTTCGGCGAGTTTTTCGGCAATGCTTATCTCCGCGTTGAGTTTCGCCAGCTCGCCGCTGTGCTGGGTATATTGCGAAGAAAGAAGCGCGTAATCATTTTCGAGGCTGATTATATTTTCTTCGGAGCAGAATTTTTCGTAGCGTGAGTTAGCCGATGAAAGCGTTTTTTCGGCGTCGAGCTGTTTCATGTACATCATCTGGAGTGTTTTGCTGGTTATATCGTTCAGTTTTGACGAATAATCAAGAATATACGCCTCCGCTATCGCGTTGGCTATTTTAACGGCGTACTCCTTCGAGCGGTCGAAATATTCGAGCTCGAAGCTCAGCGATTCCGGATCATATTTGTAGTAAAGGTTCTTTTTTATCCTGTCGACCATATCGGCATCGATAGCGACCTCTCTGGTCCCGCTCAGGTGAAGCGCGTTCTTCAGCGACGATTTTACGACCTCGCGGCTCTGCATCACGCGAAATTCGGCGGCCGCCATTATCTTTTTAGGCCCGCCGCGCTCTAACTCCGAGGGCATCTGTATGAACACGACTGCCTTATAGGACAGCTTTTGAATGAACAGAAACGCGAATATAAAAAGCGCGAGAAGCAGTACAAGCCTTACGATATTGGCACGCGCCATTTTGTTTGCTAATTTCGACATCATTGAATTCATTAACTTCATCCTTAACGCTTTACCGGAGGCGATTTCAGGCCACGGCCCTAATCGCGCGGAAGTTTTAGTACGGCGGTTTTAAAAAAACTTACTATGACTCATCATAATTCATATCGGTAACGGACTGAAAAAAATTATCTTGATTTTAATCTTTTGTTATGATATTATTTTATCTTGTATATAAGATATGTCTTCTGGGAGTGAAATAAATGACAGATTCCGACAACAATTTAAAAAACATGCCGCAGGACGGCGGTGCGGGCGATCAATTAAAAAAAGTCCAGCAGCAGCTTGTTCAAAAAGACAATCTGATAAGGCTTCTGCAGGCCCAGCTTAAAAAGCAGAAAGACTCCCCCGGCGATTCTTCTTCTGCTGATAATTCCGTCATTCTCGCTAATCTGGAAGATGAAATTAAAAAACTCAGCGGCGAGTTGAAGGAAAAAGACGCTGAAAATGCTTCTTTGAAGCGCGAAAAAGACGAACTTTCCTCGGCGCGCACCGAGATCGAAATCGAATTCGAGTCGCTTAAAAGGCAGTTCGAGATAGTATCTGAAAAGCAGTCGAACGCCGTCAGCGAAGGCGAATCGAAGATCAGCGGCGAGCTCAACGAAAAAATATCTGAACTCCAGGATAAACTCGCCAGAAAAGACGAAGAGATCCAGAAGATCAAATATAAACTCGAAAGCGAAGCGGCGGAAGCGGCTAAATTAAAAGACGTGCTCAGAGAGAACGAAATAAGGCTTAAACAGTCCCAGCTCGAAACCGGCTCTTCCGATGCGGGTTACGCGACGGCGTCTAAGATAATCGAAAAGCATATCAAAGGCGGAAAATATCTGCCCGAAGAGTCATCTAAAATGATCGATATGTTGAGCGGCGTAAGCCACGAAATGGCTAAAACCATCGACGACAAAGAAAAAGAGATAGAAAAACTTCTCTCGAAGCTCAAAAAACTCGAAACCAGCGACTCGCAGTACGGCAGCCTGGCCGATCAGAACAAGCAGCTCGAAGAAAAGGTAAAATATTTAAAGACCATATCCGAAAGCCACGTCAACGAAAATTATTCGCACTTCAAGGTGCTGGTAAACCATGTCATACAGATACTCGACGAGTTTTACGACGCTTTCAACCTTCTGAACAACAACGACATGGCCGGCTTTAAAACTAAAACCACGGCCGTTTTTGAAATGCTGAAAAGCTCGCTCAAAACGGTCAACGTGTTCCCGATCGCGACGATCGGTGAAAAATACAATTCGAAATTCCACGAGATCGTCGAGTTCGTGCGTTCGAAAGAGCACGAAGACGACACGATAGTCGACGAAGCGCTGAAAGGCTATACGCTCAACGACGAGCTGGTCCGTCCCGCGCGCGTAAAGGTGATCAAGAACCGCTTCAAATGCTCGGCATGCGGCAATATCTCGCGCGTCGGCTCACAGTTCTGCGATTCGTGCGGAAATAAACTCGAAACGCTCAGCGTTCCGTATAAAGACATCAAAAATACCAGCACGCTTTACTTCCAGACGGGCAAGATCTTCGAAGAAAAAAACATGCTCGAAAAAGCTCGCGAATATTACCAGCAGGCCGTAACGCTCGAACCACTGCAGTACCAGTACCTCTACCATCTGGCGCGCGTGCTCGAAATGCTCGGCGACTACGAGAACTCCGTCGCGTGCTTCAAAAAAGTTTCAGAGACCGACCCGCACTACGAAGAAGTATGCCATCACATAAAGAACATCGAAACCAAAATAAATATAATCAACGGCATCAAAAATATAGTCACCTATAAATAATTTTATGGTGGCTTCGCGGGAGTAGATCAGTGGTAGATTAGCAGCTTCCCAAGCTGCCTGTCGCGGGTTCAAATCCCGTCTCCCGCTTATAACAAAACAGCCGTCCGGTAACCGGGCGGCTGTTTTGTTATAGTGCAGAGTGAAGAGTGTATAGTGGAGAGTTAATGACTTTTTTACATTTTAACATCTTTTCAGCGCAACTAAAGACTTTTTTCAAAAAATCAAAAATCCTTTAGTTCTCAACTCTCCACTCTTAACTCTCAACTCATGATTAAATGGTTTTCTTAAAATTAAATATGTTTATTTATCTTTGGGTTCGGCTTTAACTTCCGGATAGTCCAGAACGTTGAGCCCGCCTGCGGTCGCTATGAAAATAGCGGTTTTTTCGCCGGTCACGGCGTTAACCGTATTCGAGGCGAGGCCTTCGGACATTGTGTAATTTTCCCATTTATTGTCGCCGTTGAAATATGACAGGCCTTTGGTCGTAGCTATCCAGAGCGAGTCGGCCTCGTCGATATAAATAGATTTGATCCAGTTCGAAATGAGCGGCGAGTTGCCTTTCACTTTTTTGTATCCAAGGCCGGAGGCCGTTTTTGCCGGCACTTCAGAGTCGGCCGAAAAGACCGACCAGTTAGAAAAATTTTTGCATCTGTTAACGCCCATGTTAGTGCCTATATACATTACGCCGTTCGAATTCATCGCTATGGCGTAAATGCTGTTTCCGGCCATTTCAGTGTTGCCCGGCTCTTCTATAAGATCTCCGCTGGGCGTGGGTTTCATAGACGTGCCGCTCTTGGTCGAAAAATTTCCGGGACCGTCGACTACGATCGCGCCCTGACGGGTTCCGGCGTAAAAAGTGGCTTCTTTAGTATCTTTTCCAAAACACAGCAAGTCATCATTAGGCAGATTGTCGGACTTGCGGGTAAATTTGTTAAAACTCTTGCTGCCGTCGTACAGGGCGAGGCCGTATTGAGTGCCGGCCCATATCATTCCGCTATTCGACTGCACTAGCGCGTTAGTCCTGCCTATATCGAAGAGCCTGACCGAATTGAAATTATACGAGTAAACGCCTGATTCGGCGCCGAACCACAGTTTGCCGCCATCCTCCTGGCATATCGAATATATCTTTTCGGCTTTTAATTTGCTTTCCGCGTCGACTATCTGAACTATGTTCTTTGACGAGAACGAATAAAAATAAACGCCTTCCATGGTGCCTATGAAAAGGCCGGGCTGATTGTTCTGATTTTTTCCCTTGACTAGCGCCATAACCGTATTCGCGTTCTGCGAGGCGCCGAGGTTAATCTTAGTAAGTTCGCGCTTGCGTTCGGCGTTCTGCTGCCCGGCTGACGACGAGCCAGCGTTCTTTCCGCTTCCGCAGCCCGAAACGCCGATTACGAACACGGCCCACATAAATATTATTGAAACAACAATAAATCCTTTATATCCCTGGTTATTGCGCAATTCGACTCCTCCATTCGATATATCGTTCAATTTAATAAACCTGATAATTTATGCCCGCCCGGCCCCGAGGCGGCGAGGCTCACCGCGTTAGAAGAACAGTCTTTCGCCCGGGTTCACTCGCTTGATGCGGCCGCTGGTCTTATCGTAGTAACCGCGCTGACGGTCCTCAGGGAACGCCTTTATGCCGATCTCGAAATAATATTCCTTCTGGTGCGGATTGGCCCTGAGCGTGGCTTCCATGCAGTGCAGATCGCGCACCAGATAATAATTGACGTTTCTAAGCGATTTTGTCGGTATGTCGTATATTATGTCGGTATTGACCGTCCAGAACGGCGACGCCACGAACTGCAGCGTTGAGTTCAAAGTCTGGTACTTTCTAGTCATTCTATCATAAGTCGTCGAAGTTTGCCAGTTAATTCTTTGCCCGGCCTGATAGTCGTATTTAAGGTACATATTGGTTAAATTCATGCTGCCGGAGAACAGATTCGAGAACATGGTATCGTGGTAGTCGTATGACGCCCTTAAATAAAAGCGGTGGTACATGAATTTGTCGACCTTGTAGGTAAGCGTCATATCGTTGGACACGCTCTGGAACTGGTTCATATCATAGTCGTAATAAAACTGCAGAAGGTTAGAGCGTAATTCGGTGCCGCGTTCCATGACCATGTCGCCGTTATAGGCGAGCGTCGAATAAATTTTGTTCTGCGTGTTAATCCTGTTCGACTGGAACGGATAAAAGCCATAGGAGCGCGTGTTATTATAACGCATATTGGCGTTGAGGTTCTTTCCGAAATTCTGGGTGAGGCTCGCTCCGCCGTCGAGGATATTTTCGCGCTCGTTTTCGCGATCGGCGCGAAGCCTGTAGGACGAATCGACCGTCAGATTGGTCTGCGACGACAGCTGGAAGCGTTCGGTATCCACGCGCCACTGCGTGTCGAAAATATTTCGGCTGGCGGTGGTTCCGGCTATGGTTTCCTCGCGTGTGCCGAGTATGCTTCTGGTGGACAGGAACAGCGGCGTCTTCGCCATTTTCTCACGACGCGTGTTAACGTTGATTTCAGGAGTATAGTCGAGCGAAGATATATACTGGTTCGGCCTGTCGCTCAGATCGTTCCTTTTCTTGTAGCGCACGAGGAAATCGTAACCCTGTTCGTTATATGAAAGATTATATTGAGAGTTCAATTCTTTATTCTGCGTGTATGTGCCTATAACATCTGAAAAATAATCTATATTATAATTCAGGTTGGCGTTGTTTTTGATCTGGTACTGGCCCGCGAGCGAGCTGCGGCTTATCGTTTCGTTTCTGAGGCTGTCGTAAGAATAATCGCTGTAGATATTGCCGCTTATCTTGTCACGTATCCTGTAGTTATGCCTTATATTATGGAAATATCCTTTGGCGCTCTGGTTTTCCATATTGAGGCTGCCGACCTGGTTATCGCCGAAATCGTAGTCCCAGGAGAGTGTCTGGTAAAAACCCTTGGGTTTGGTATATCCGAGATTAGTATTGAATTTCTTTTCCTGCTTGCGCCTTAAATTCATTGTTACGTAGGGCAGTTTGAGTATCGTAAGACCGAATATGGTGTAACTGGGGCTTTTCAGTATCATCTTATCGTTCGGATAAATTACGGCTTCTTTAGCGTGTATGTACCAGTGAGGGTGGTCGAGGTCGCATGACGTATAGGTAACGCCCTCAGGCGCGGTGATCTTATTAGCCGACAGTTCGACGCGTTTAGCCTTAGTGACGGTCGGATCTGAATATACTATCGCGTCCAGCATAAAGCCATCGCCGGTTTTGATGTTATATACCAGGAATTCGCCCGTGACCTTTTTAAGTTTGCCACCCTGCTCCTGCCAGTAAACTACCTTACCCTGGGCGAATACGAGCTCCTTGCGCAAGTCGGCCTCAATGTTGTTGGCGATAAGCTGCATCTTGTCGTGACGGACCTCGGCTGCGCCTTTGGCAACCACTTTTTCTTCGATGGTGCGGTACTCGACGTAATCGCCGTTAACGTAAATGGGAAGTTTATTTTTGATATTGAATTCGTCGGGCTGAGACGCATTCGGCTGCTCGCCGGGTATCGGCATGGTGTACTGTGTGTTTAAAACACTGCTGCTGCCGCCTATTAACGGGTTATAGATCTGGTCGGTATTAAAGCTCTGGTTGCCTGTGGTATTGTAAGGTGTGCTGTATGTATTGAGATTATTATTATAATTCTGATAAGAATTCATATCATAAGAAGTGATCTGAGCATAGGAAAATCCGTACCCGCAGACCGTTAAGATCAGCGTTAACGCAATAATGGCCGAAATTTTCGACCGCTTTACCATATAGGCTAAAAATAAAGATGAACTCATTGTTTTAATAATCGGAAAAAATTTTTCAATCTTTAAGATTAATTAATTTTAAAAATAATCTGGAAATAAAACTAATTATAATAATTTAAAATTCGATAAGTAAAATATGCAAATCGAATTAATCGACGAAATAATTGAAAATATATCGGCCG
>MGFH01000057.1 GCA_001791795.1 Candidatus Wallbacteria bacterium GWC2_49_35 | reverse complement strand
CAGAACCAGAATCAGGGCCAGAACCAAAATCAGGGGCAGGGACAGCCATCTAATTATTCGAACCAGTCCCAGCAGGGCGGACCCCTTCAGCAGCACCAGTACGTGGAGGTAGCAAGGGGATTCACCATACAGGACCTCAACAAAAAAACGATCGCCGAGCTTTTCCAGATAGCCCAGGATATGAACATCACGCCCCAGCTTTTCAAACGCACAAATTTACTTATAATGCGCATCATGCATGAGCAGATCAAACGTGCCGGCGGCTACGCGGCCGAAGGCGTCCTCGATATCCTCGAAGACGGTTATGGATTTTTGCGTACCGCTACATATTCGATCAACGAGAAAGACGTATACGTTTCACCATCGCAGATCAGAAGGTTCGACCTCAGAACGGGCGATGTCATAATAGGACAGACGCGCGCTCCTAAAGAAGGCGAAAAATTCGCGGCGCTGCTTCGCATCGAGGCCATCAATTTCGACGAACCCGAAAAGATCAGGAACCGGAAAGCCTTCGATACGCTCGTTCCGTTTTATCCTAACGAAAAATTCACGCTCGAAAAGAAAGTCGATTACGGCGATCTTTCAACGCGCATTGTCGATCTCATGGCGCCCGTCGGAAAAGGCCAGCGCGGCCTTATCGTCGCGCCGCCGAAAGCCGGAAAGACCACGCTTTTAAAGAGCATAGCCAATTCGATAATCGAAAACCATCCCGAGGTCGAAGTTATGATCCTTCTCATCGACGAACGTCCCGAAGAAGTTACCGACATGCAGCGTTCGGTCAACGCCGAAGTGATCAGCTCGACATTCGACGAGCCGCTCGAGCACCACATCAGGGTCTCTGAATTGACGCTCGAAAAGGCGAAACGCATGGTTGAAAATAACAAGCATGTGGTTATTCTGTTAGACAGTATCACAAGGCTCGCCCGCGCATATAACCTTCACCTGCCGTCTTCCGGCCAGACGCTGACCGGCGGCGTTAATCCCGCGGCGCTGTACAAGCCCAAAAAGTTTTTCGGCGCGGCGCGCAATATCGAAGGCGCTGGCTCGCTTACGATCCTCGCTACTGCGCTGGTTGAAACCGGTTCGAAACTTGACGACATCATATTCGAAGAGTTCAAGGGAACCGGCAACATGGAACTTATACTCGACAGAAAACTCTTCGACAAGCGCCTATTCCCGTGCATGGATATCAAACGCACCGGCACGCGCAAAGAAGAGCTCCTCTTAGATAAAGATACGCTCAATAAAGTCTGGATACTCAGAAAGATACTCGACCCCCTTTCGCCCTCGGAAGCTATGCAGCTGGTGGTCGATAGAATGTCGAAAACCAAGAAAAATAAAGATTTCCTTGAATCCATGCACGTCAGCGACGCTAATTAACGGCTGAGCAGATGGCATGATCCCACGGGTTAAAACACTCCGATGGTTAATGTATTTAACCCGCAGCGAATATAAAAACGGGCCGGACTTCAATGCTCCGGCCTGTTTTTATTAAAACTTGACAAATTCCTGACGATATAGTATAATATAGTAACTAAAAATTGAAAAGCGTGCCGTAAAAATATATAAGGCACACCAGCTTTTTTACTTATCGGGGGGAATCAAAATAATGCCAATTTCGAAGAAAGCGTTCAGCTTTTTTTGCATAACGATCCTGGCGGTTGGCTGCATATTCATTGTATCGCTTACCAATACCGTTACCGCCACTCAATCCGTAAATCTTCTGCTCGAAAAAAAATTCGATAATTCGACCTTTGTAATTCCTGACGATTATTTCAAGATCGAACGCAGGTTTAAAAACCTTTCGCTGGCCGCAGGCACTCTTGACGGCGCTGAAAAGATCGAAGGCCGCTTCCAGAATTCCAACCTTCTGGTAGCCGAAAAGATACTTTCTATATCGCCCGATTACGTCAGCGTTAATTCCAACCTTATTGCACAGAACATCTCCGGCGACCTGGTCGCCTTGCCGTCCGAACAGCCCGGCGAAAATAAAATCGCCGGCGAGAACGACCTGTCTTCTCTGATCGTCATCGGCAACAATTTTGAAAGTTTCCAGACTTTAACCTCGAGCAAACTGTACGTCGCTAAAATTCAAAACGAAACTTACGTCCCCGGCTATCTGCGCGGTATCGACTTCGCCAATTATTCAGGCCTCCATCTGGAGCGCGGCGAAGGCGAAGAAGAGCATTTGACCACTGAATATGAAGGCTTCGAGGACGCCGCGCCCGCGTTCGGCACTCTTTTAAGCGCCAGTTACGACAACGCCATGCTTAGCGAATCTGAAACTTCACTCGATATGAGCGAACTCGATCAGAACGCCGACAAACTTCCGACGAAAGATATCTTCAAAAGATTTTCCGGTTTTAAAGACATGAATATAGTCGTTGCGAACGAACTTAATCCCGTCGAGATCGACTGCTCTTTCCTGCCCGAGAAATCGGCGCCCAGGGAGTTCAATAAATTTCACGTAGTTGAAACTAAAGACAGTGTCATTTCGATAGCGTCAAATTATAATGTCACCGTTTCCGAACTGATGTCCGCTAACAACCTTAAAACGACCGCGCTTACTCCCGGTTCGACGCTTCTGGTGCCCGACAGGCAGGTAGAAGTCTCCGAATCAGGCCTCACACTCGCTTCCGGCGGAAAAGCCCGCGAAAACGGAAGGATCGAAAAATCAGCCGACGGCCGAGCAAGCTCCGACAGTAATTCCGAAAAAACTGTCGCCCGGGCCGATACTTCATCCCGGCGCATGTTGTGGCCTTCGCCCGTCAGCCGCCGCGTTACCTCGCGATACGGCGTGCGCGTGCATCCCGTATACCGTGTTAAAAAATTTCATAACGGCATCGATATAGGCGCCAGATACGGTTCGCCGATAAAGGCCGCCGCCGACGGCGTCATCGTTTACTCCGGCTGGAAGTCATTCTACGGAAGGACCGTCATTATCAAACATTCCGGCGACCTTTATTCGCTTTACGCACACTGCTCGAAACTCGTGGCTAAAAAAGGCGCGCGCGTCAGCCGCGGCTCTTTGATAGCCAAAGTCGGCTCTACCGGGCTTTCGACCGGGCCGCACATCCATTTTTCAGTCCAGAAATCGGGCAGCTTCGTTAACCCGATGAAATATTTCTAGGCCGAATTCTCAAGAACCATAAACGTTTAAATACACAGCGGGCGCTTTGAACGCCCGCTTCGTTTTTTTTGACGAATTGCAGTTTTAAGAACTCGCGGTATTAATTTAACCATAAAATAGCCGATAAAAAACTCAAGAAAGTAATAATATTAATTTTTACAGTGCGGAAGATATGGCATTTAAAAAACGGGTTAAAACTTCAAAAATATTGATTTCACTTATCGCGCTGGCCGTAGCCATTACCGCCGCCGCATTTTTTCCGCATCGATGCCTCGCGCAGGTCAAAAAAAATATCGGCGGCGAAAGCGTCGTCGATTTTTCAAAACTCAGCCCCGAGCGGTATTTTACTGAAGCGTACCAGCGCTACAAGGAAAAAGACCTCGACGCGGCCGTTGAACTCTTTAAAATGGCAATAGTCGATAATCCGGATAATTTCATGGCGTATTTTTACCTGGCCAATATTTACCTCGAGAGAAGAATGTTCGACGAGGCTGAATCGATAATGAATGTGGCGTCGCATATCAAATTAAAACAGTCCGACGCCGAAAAAGCTTTCGCGGAGTCAGGCGCCGTAATGAACGAGACCGAACTGATCCGATACAGGCAGAGCGCGCGATACAATTATAAGGAAGCGCTCAAGCTGCTAGCGGGCGGCGAATGGCACGAGGCGGTCAAACTTCTGCAGAACGCCTATAACATGGAACCGGATAACGAAACCTACGTGGTCAAGATCGGCGAAGTTTTCTGCGATATGCAAAACCCGGGCAAGGCGCGCTCTTATTTTAAAAAGGCGCTGGCGATAAATCCGGATAATCAGACCGCCCTGAAAAAACTCGCTAAAATGTACAACGCCGACAGGGCATTCGCCGAGGCTGGCGAATGCTACGAGCACTTATACAAACTGAGCGGCGACAAGAAATATCTTTCGCTGATGAGCGAATGCAGCGATCATGAAAAGACCGGCGAGCGCGAAGAAATAAGCGTCGTGCTTAAAAGGCGCGGTGGAAGCGTGTTCGTGGATATGGGCTATAACCAGGGCCTGAAAATGGGCGATACAATTACTAAACGCCTCCTGGTGTACAGATCGCGCAAGAACTCGGAGATAAAAGACCCGCGCAGCGCCAGGGTGCTGGGCTACGAACGGCCCGTCATCGTCGGCGAACTGCTCGTCACGCGCATAGACAACGATATGTGTGAAACGCTGGTATCCAGCGAGATCAACGGCGGAATAATGATAGGTGATGAGGTAAGATGGAAGGAATAAAAATAGTCACGACGAATAGAAAAGCCCGCTTCAACTATGAAGTGATCGAGGCGTACGAAGCCGGAGTGGCTCTGACAGGCACCGAGATCAAATCAGTCCGCGACGGGAAAATAAGCATCGGCGACAGCTACTGCCTGGCGCGAAACGGCGAAGTGATTATGATAAATTCGCATATCGATGAATACGATTTCGGCAATCGCTTCAATCACGAGCCTAAAAGAACGCGCAAACTCCTTTTGCATAAAAAAGAGATAAACCGCCTTATGGGAAAGACCCGCGAACGAGGCTATTCGATCATTCCGCTCAAGGCGTACTTCAGGAGAGGTAAACTGAAGGTCGAAATAGCCCTCTGCCGCGGCAAAAACACTATCGACAAGAAAGAAACCATTAAGGAACGCGATTTGATAAAACAGTTCCAGAAGGACATAAAAGGTAACTATTAAAAAATTATTTTATAAGCAATTTTAATTTATATAATATATCAGGAGGCTGAAGTGGTATCTGGTTTTAAAGAAATTTTTGTCAGAAAAAACCTTTATATCGCGTGGATATTAATAGGAACGGCTTTGCTGTGGCCGGCCGCGGCGTTCTGCCAGGGGCAGATGAGCGTCGAAGGACGGGATATCGAAGTAAACCCTATTGACGGCGTCGATTATATTTCACTTAACACGCTGTCGAAAAAACTGGGACTTTCCGTTAAATATTTTCCTGAGTCGAAAATGTATAAGGTGATCGGAAAGGATAAACGCGAGATACGCTTCGTGGTCGATAAAAGGGCCGTCGTTGTCGGCGATACTTTTATCAGAGCTAATAACCCCGTTATCGAGTCGGACGACGACGTTAAAATACCGGTCGAAATAATTTCGGGCCTTTACAGCACCTCTGGCGCGCCTAAACCTAAGGAAATGCCGGCGGCAAAAGATGAAAAAACCGCCGAAAAAACGGCGGAGGCGGATAAAACGCAGCCGAAACCCCTGCCTATAGACGTCGAGGAAGAGGAAGAAGAAATAGCGTTCGAAGATGAAGAAGAGGAAGACAACGTCGACGCCGAAGGCGATACCGTCGAAACCGCGGTCGCCGAGGCGGCCTCTCAGAAAGGCGACTCGCACGAGGCGACGATTGAAAACATCAAATACAGAAGAAGTCCCGACGCTTTCGAACTCGACGTGGCCTTCGACGGCGCGGCGCCTAAAGGCGTCAAGTACTCGACCGGCATGGACGGTAAAACCGTAGATATAATTATCAATAAAGTCGATTCGAAACTCGGCGAGCAGCTGATCAAAGTTACTGAAAATATAGTCGAGAGCGTTAAACTGACCATGGTGAACCAGGAAAACTCCAACAGGGTAATATTATCGCTCGCGTCAAATGCAAAGGTCAATATCAGCATCAAAGAAAACGGCAATATGCTCACGTTCGTGGTCAATAAGATCGACGGCGCTGCGGCCGGAGAACTCAAACCGCTGATCGCCGAAGTCGCCTCCGATACCGGAAGCATAGGAATAACGGCACCGAAGATAGCTGACACCGCTGAAACGGCCGCTAAAAAAGCCCCGGGCGCGGACGTTCTTAAAAGCATAGACAAGGTGGAGATGAAACTGACCAACATGGAGGATCTGGTCTCCGGGCTTGGCGATATCGATCATATCATCGCCATCGACGCGGGACACGGCGGCGAGGAATTCGGCGTGGTATCCGATAACCGAATCAAGGAAAAAGACGTGGCATTCGATATCGCGCGGCGCATTAAATCGCTCATGGATAAAACCAAACTGCGCGCAATACTCGTCAGAAACGGCGACTATTTCATGCCTCTCGAAAACCGGCTTAAAGTCATTAATACATACGATACCAAACTGCTGGTGTCCATACACGCGGGCGGCTCCAGCTCGCCCGACGCCAGCGGCATCGGGATCCATTACTTCGACCTCGGCGCGCAGACCGCTTCGAACGCGCCGCTTATTGCCTCAGGAACGAACGTTATCGAATCGGAAGTCAACGAAATAATGACCGCCCTTAGTTCCTCGCATAAGATCAAAGAGTCGAAACGCCTCGCCGAATCAATAGGCGAATCGATTAGAAAACAGAGGGATCTCAAGATCAGAAATATCAGGGGCGCCAATTTTTCAATGCTGTCCGAATGCCTGATGCCCGCCGTTATCGTCGAAGCAGGGTTCATAACCTGCCGCGAAGACGAAAAATCACTTGCGACCGATGAATTCAAAGATAAAATAGCCGCGGCCATCTTCGAGGGCGTTAAGAAACACATACTCAGCGCTAAAAAGAATAATTAAGGAGTTGAATTTCAATGATAGAAAAAAAGCAGCAGACCGCTTCCAGCGGCAGTTTTTTATCGATACTGATGCTTCTGCTCATCCTGGGTATCCTGGTTACGCTCGGCTATTATGTGTTTTTCGAGCCGGAAGCGCTCGGATTCCAGAATGTCGACTCCTCCCAGAAGAAAATACTGGTGCAGGGTAAGGACGCCGACCTTAAATCGGTCGCGCAGGAACAGATGAATATCAGACTATATTTTGCCAACGCTTCCTGCGACGCGCTCAGCGCCGAAGACCGCGGCGTGCCCAGATGCGCCAGCCTGCTCGCCTATGCGAAAGCCGTAGTGGCCCAGCTTATAAAGGGACCCGGCCAGAAAGGACTCTTCCGCACGATCCCGCCGGCGGCCAGCCTGCGCGCTGTATACCTTTACGGCGAAACGCTCGTGGTCGATTTCTCCAAGGATATCGTCAATCAGCACCCGGGCGGCGTCAGCGCGGAACTGCTCACCGTCTACTCGATCGTCAATACGCTCATGGAACTGCCGCCCGTCGACGGTAAATCCGTTAAAAACGTGCAGATACTCATAAACGGTTACCCGATGAAAACCCTCATCGGCCACGTCAATATCGAAAAACCCCTCACCGGCGAGGCCGGACTGGTTTCGTCGATCTAAAGCAAATCATAGTAATTAAATACTGAAACTTCAAAAAGCGCCGGACTTATAACAAGCCGGCGCTTTTTTGCAAGGGGGAAGGGAAAAGGCCGATGGCCCTTTCCCTTCCCCCTTGACCCCCTTCCCTCTCCCCTGAGTCAAATAACAAAGTTCTTCGCGTGAGTATTTATATTGACAAAATTATGATATTTTAATATAATTTGCACCTATAATAAGCAATTAAATATTTATTTATAAACGGTCTGAAAAAGGTATTACTGTTAATTTTTAATTATTAATAGAGCGGGGTGTTGAGAATTTTAAAAGATTTGAATGAAACTATAGACGAGATATTGAATTATGTATCGGGCGGCGCAGAGGCTGAAGAGGTTTTCATACTGGACGCGCTGGAGCGGATATGTGCTGAAGAGGTTAAGGCGCGGTTCAGCGTGCCGCCGTTCGACACATCAGCTATGGACGGTTTTGCCGTTTCGAGCGCCGATTTCGGCGGCGGGCGCGTTGAATTGAGCGTGATCGGCGAGGCGGCGGCCGGAAGCGCCGCGGGGTTTAAAATAAAGCGCAGCGAAGCGGTGAAGATAATGACCGGCGCGCCGCTGCCCGACGGCGCGGACGCTATACTGATAAAGGAAGTGGCCGAAGAGAATAAGAACGGCGGCGGCTGGACGGTAGCGAGTTCGGAAAAACTGCCGGCCGGCCTTCATGTGCGCCGCACCGGCGCCGATTTTGCTGAAAATGATATTATAGTGCCTCGCGGCGTGCCGCTCAATCCGGCGGCGCTGGGAATACTCGCCTCGGCCGGCGTGACGCGCGTGAAAGTTTATGTGAAAAGATCCGTCGCGGTTGTTTCAACGGGCGACGAACTGATAGATCCGCTCGACGAAAAAGTGGCCGCGCCGGGGTTCGCCCCTGAGTTCGGCCGCATAATGAATTCAAATTTATTTCTGCTGTACGGGCTTCTGGTAAAGGCCGGCGTAAAAGCAGAGTTGTGCGGCATCGCGAAGGACACTCCGGAGGAGATAGCGGCGAGGATCGCCGAAGGCATGGCCAAAGCCGATATCGTCATCACGACAGGCGGCGCATCGGTCGGAAGTTATGATTACATCCCGAACGCCCTCGGATTGCTTAATTTCGAGGTCAACATCTGGAAAATGGCTATCAAGCCGGGGCGGCCGTTCATATTCGGCGTGAAAAAAGAAGGGCGCCGGAACAAACTGGTTTTCGGGCTGCCCGGAAATCCGGCGTCGTCGCTGGTTTCATTCGTTAAGATCCTGCGGCCCGCGCTGTATAAATATGCAGGCCGGTCCAATCCTAAAGAGATACTTGCGGTGAGCGGCGCGCTGAGCGAAACGGTGAAAAGAGATTCCTCGCGCACGACATTTTTACGCGCGTTCATGTATAACGCGCCTGGCGGCGGATCTGCGCAGCCGGTAATAAGCGTGCCGTCGAAGCAGGATTCGAACATACTGACCACGGCGCTTTACGCCAACTGCCTGGCCGAGATACCCGCAGGAACGGGCGTCGCCGCGAAAGGCGATATAGTTTCGGCGCAGATAATATGAACGCTTTGCCGGCGCCGTTATATCCGGGTTTTTATTCTGATAGCCGCGAAACGGTGCTGATCATATTCGCGCTTTTTTCGTTCATAATTCTGGCTTCGATGCTGGCTTCCAGATTCGGTTTCAGGGCGAAGGTCCGCCGCATCGGCGCGATAGGCGCCATAGAGGAAGCGATCGGCAGGGCGGCCGAAACCGGGCGTCCCGTTCTATATCTGAGCGGAATGTACGACATGAATTCGATAGCCACCATGGCTTCGATCAATATATTATCGCACGTGGCCGAAACCGCCGCGCGCTATGAAGTGGACCTTAAAATGGCCTGCTGCAGGTCGCTCGTCATGAACGCGGCGCGTGACGCGGTGAGCGCGGCGTATTCGGCCGCAGGTAAACCGGAACTTTACAGACCTGACAACATAAGCTATATAACCGACGACCAGTGGGGATTCGCCTGCGCGGTCGATTCGATAATTACACGCGAGCGGCCCGCGGCTAATCTCATGTTCGGCCACTTCGTTTCCGAGTCGCTCATCTACGCCGAAACCGGCTTCGCCGTAGGTGCGATGCAGATAGCCGCGACCAACGATTTCAACCAGATCCCGTTTTTCGTCATAGCGTGCGACTACTGCATGATAGGCGAAGAACTTTACGCCGCGGCCGCTTATCTTTCGAAAAAACCTCACGCCGCGGCCCATCTTCTGGCTATCGACATCTGCAAGTCCATAATTATCTTAATGATAATTTATGGCGTTATATCGGTGAGTTTTTTCGGATAAAATCACACGTGTTAAATTACCGCTTGACAATAGTTCTATAAATATAGTAAAATAGCCTCTGTACGTTACAGTATATCCCGGTTTGTTTTTTATCGATATTAATTCACCGGGAAATAACGGTAACGTATTTTATTTATATTTATAAATCCAAAGGAGAAAAAATGAAAAACTTGTTACTCGCGCTGTTAATAATCAGCGCTATTATGCCTTTAGGGTGCGCATTTTCAGAGTCTACCGCGGCGTCGGATATGCCGGCTTCCATTAAATCGAACGTCGTTATGTCGACTAAGGCGGCCGAGCCGGCGGTTAACGATTCCACGCAGTCGGTGACTCTCGAATTCCGCGAGCCGCTTAATTTCGAAACAGCTTCAGGCGAAGTAAAACTCTACAGGATGAAATCGACAGGAGAAGCTGTAGAAGAGCCGATCGTATTAAATTTCGACCAAAACGCGCCGATGCTTTTGAATATATCCAGAAAGGACGGCTCGAAATTTACCGAGGGCGAACAGTATAAGATCACAGTGGGCGCCGGCGTTAAATTAGCCGGTGGACAATGGCTTGGGACCGATTTCACAGGATATTTCGCAGTAAACTATTCATTCGGACTCGGAACCGAAGGCATTAAAGATCTCAACGGCGAAAGATCTCTTATAATCTGCATAAGCGACATTCATTTAGGCGCGGACCTTAAATACAGCGAATTCGACAGGGACGGCAAAGGAAACGGAGCAGCGCTCACCGATTTTTTAAATAAGATCAGACAGGCGCCGAACGTGAAGGAACTCGTTATCGCAGGCGACCTTCTCGACGAATGGTTCGTGCCCTCGGACGTGGATACGTTCCAGGGAAAAGACCAGGCTGACTTCGTCGCCAGGATAGCCGCGGCTCATAAAAACGTAATAGACGCATTCAACAACATAATAAAAGACGGCAAGATCAAGGTAACCTACGTGCCGGGAAATCACGATATATTGATCACCGCGGCCGATATCGAAAGCATTTTGCCCGGCATATCGCAGGCGCGCGACGTAAAGGGACTGGG
>MGFH01000056.1 GCA_001791795.1 Candidatus Wallbacteria bacterium GWC2_49_35 | reverse complement strand
ACGCCCTGGTTTTTGTACACGTGCTGGATCTCGTCGATGAGATAGCGCATGGTGCGTTCGACGCCTGCGATCTTGCGGAGTTTCTTGGGCGCAACGTTACCTTCGGTGAGCTGTTCGCCGGCTTTAACGAGTTCCCCGTCGAACACGAGGAAGTTCGAAAGCGATCCGAACTGGCTCTTATACTGTTTGCGTTCGCCGCTGAAGCTTTCGATGACCAGCGAGTTGCCGGCGCGCTTAGCGACGCCGTCGAATTCGGCTATGATAGATTCTTTTTTAGGTCTGCGCGCTTCGAACAATTCGGCGACGCGCGGAAGACCCTGAATGATGTCTATCGTTTTCTTGGACGACGATCCCCATTTAGCGAGGATTTCGCCGACATTAACCTTCTGGCCGTCTTCGACCTTGAGTTCGGCGCCGTCGAGTATCTGGTGCGCTTCGCCCATCTGCACGATGATGCTGCCGATGGTGGTGCGTTCCTTGCCTTCTTTGTCCTGGCGTTTGATGAGTTTGATAACGCCGGCCATTTCGTAATCGTATACTACTTCTATTTCTTCGGCGGTACGTTTTTCAAAGTGGATTTCGCCGAGTGTGAAGTTGACCGATATGCCGGGCAGGTAAAGTTTTAATTTACTGTCGCTGAGATTTGTAGCGTTCATGATCATGAATTTAGCGGTCGTCTTGTCGATAACGTGTTCGGACTCGATGACGCAGGTGCCGTCGAGGTTATTCATGATGGTCTTGCTGACGCGCGTTCCGACGATTTCGTTGATGTCGGCCGCTTTGAGTTTGGCCAGGTCGACTTCTTTGAAGTAATTGAGTTTCTTGCCG
This sequence comes from Candidatus Wallbacteria bacterium GWC2_49_35, assembly GCA_001791795.1. Lineage (GTDB taxonomy): Bacteria > Muiribacteriota > UBA9980 > UBA9980 > UBA9980 > UBA9980. The sequence goes on along the minus strand of MGFH01000056.1, from coordinate 9,664 downwards.
TTGACCTTTATAATAAGGCTTTCGGAGATAACTGGGTAGTATCTGAGCTGAGCGATGTTTTTACCGCTTATGGTGATCTTTTCGTCGTATGATCTGACGGGGTTGAATTTATCGTTGACCAGAGCGGCGAGTTTATCGCCCTCGCGGACCTGCTGGCCGTCGTTGACGAGCACGCGCATGTCGGAAGTGATTTTGTATTTCTTCTCGCTCTTTTCCGGTTTGATGAATTTTTTGTGATGTTTGTCTTCGGAATCGCTGACATTGCCTTCGAATTCGATAGGCTCGGTAAGGGGCGAGTTCACGCTGATAGCGTCGCCGTTTTTAACTTTGATCTGCAGTCCGTCGGGAACTTCGTATTCCTTGCCGGAGTAGATGATCACTTTTCTAACGACTTCGTTATTGACTTTTTTGCTGTATTTAGTGATATAGTTGACCTTGCCGGCGATCTTCGAAACGATGGCGCCGATAGGTTCGGTAAGATCGTCGTTAGCTTTGACGACGTCGCTGGTATTGACGAGCAGGGTGATGTTCTGCGGAATTTCGTATTCTTCGACGTTATTGATGATGCGTATTCCTTCGATATGCGTCGGGTAGACGAGTTCGGCGCCGGCTTTTATCTGCATGCCGTCTTTGACCCTGATCGTGGCTTTATTAGGAACATCGAATATTTTGTAATCGATAAGTTCGATTCTTTTAATGGTATGATCGGCAAGTATCTTATCGCGGATATCTTCGGTGATAACGGTGCTGGCCTGGCAGATCAGTTCGCCTGAATCGGGCGAAGTGACGTCCTGCTTTGTTTTCTTGCCGATCAGTTTTTCGCGGATGGCGGCGGTGTCGCGGATGGCGACGACGATCTCGTTTTCGACTTTAACGCGGGCGCATTCGACGTATATGGTCGAAAGGTCGGTGTTAAGTTTATCGATATCGACGATCGTTTTGTTATCGATGATGGTGCCTTCCTTGAAAGCGACAGCTTTTGATTTTTTGTTCTTGACGTCGCGTGTGATCTTTTTACCGATGATTTTATTGAGCGACTGCACGTCGAGGTTGAGCACGGGCATGTCGTTTTCTATTTTGACATAACCGCCTATGGTGGATACTTTCAGAAGTCTATCGGCGAGTTCCACGGTGATTTTTTCGTTGGCGCGCGCGAGCACTTCCTGGGTTTCGACGTCGATGATAGGAGAAGCGAGCATTTTGTCGACGATCTTTTCTTTGATCGAGCCGGGTGCGTCTTTAAGGTTGAGATCTTTGATGTCGCGGATGACGACTTTGTTGTAAGCCTCGGTGCGTTTCTGAACGCGCGGCCTGTCGATGACGCCGATCTCGTAGCCTTCGGTGTCGGCAATGGTGCGGGTTTCGGAGGTAACTTCGACCTCGCCGTCAATGGCTGATTTGAAGTGTATCTCGTCGCATATCTTTTCGCCGGCTTCGATGTTCGAGCCCGGTTTCACGCGCAGCTTCGACAACAGCAGATTCGCGTCCTGCGGGATCTCGTGCTCTTCTTCGTCGGTGACGATGATGCGGCGGGTGTCGAGCGTTTTCGACGCCGAGCCCTTGGGCTGCACGACGCGCGCGAGACCTGACGTATCGGAAACGAACGTGATGGTGTTGGTTTTATCGTTCACTTTTCTAACTTCGAAAGGAATGTTGACGGGGAAAAGGTATTCTTTTCTGGCGTCTTTCTTTACGTGAATGACTTTATTTTTAATGCTGACCTCGCCTTCGATCTCGGAGGAGATGACGAGGAGTTCTTCATTTTTCTTTACTTCGTTACCCGAGCGCACTTTGAGTTCGACGCCGTATTTGGCGTTGGATTCTTCCTTGAATTCTTTTACGCCCTGAGGAAGGACGTATTTTTTCTCGCGCGTGCTCTCTTTTTCGTCGAACGGGCTGATGAAGATGATGCCGTTATCGGAAATAACCTTCTGGTTCTTGATCTTGATATCGAAGAATTCGACCTGGCCGTTGATGCCGGCGATAGCGGCTTTCTGTTCGGCGATCTTTTCCGCGAGTATGAAACCGGGTTCTACCGTGTCGCCTTCGTTGGCGCGCAGGTATGATCCGAGAGGTATCTTGTAGGTTTCGAGTCCGAATCCGCCGTCTTTCTGGGTCTTTTCGATAATGATGGAACCGTCGTTGGAGACTACTATACCGTCTTTAACCAGGAGGTTATTGAATTTGACTTTACCTTCGTACTGCGTTACGACCTGGTTCGGGTTGTATTCGCAAAGCACGTCGCCGACGCCGATGCGTTCACCGTTAGCGATCTTCTGGTTGAGGAACGCGCCTGTGGGCAGCGGGTAGTTTTCTTTATTGCCGTCTTTTTTGGTGATGGTGATGAAGCCTTCGAGCACGATACGTCTTAAATCTTCTTCGATATCCGGAGACTCTTTTTCGTCGAGCGATTCGACGTTGCCGATGATCTGTTTTTTACGGTCGACTTTATAGGTCCATTTAAGTCCGTCGACGCTGATCTCGCCTTCGGTATTGCTTCTGACTTCGACTTTCTGCGCGAGCGCGATACCGCCTATGTGGAACGTTCTCATCGTGAGCTGCGTACCGGGTTCACCGATCGACTGTGCCGCGATGATTCCCGCGGTTTCGCCGAGTTCGATGATGCGGCCGGTGGCAAGATCATTGCCGTAGCATTTCTGGCAGATACCCATTTTGCTTTTGCAGGTGAGCGGCGATCTGACGAAAACGGCAGGTCTTACTTTGATGCGCTTGATGCGGCAGCTCATAAGGTGCTCGAGCTCGACGTTGTCGATCATGCAGTCGCTCTTCAATATGATCTTATCTGTTTTATCGTCTATAACGTTTTCAGTAACGAACATGCCGAGCGCCTTTTCGAAGTCGGGCGAATCGAGTTCGATTATCGTTGTAGCGTGTTCGATCTTGCGAGCTACGTCGCTTGTGATCTCTTCGCCGGCTTTGACTATTATCTCGCCCGTTTCAGGATGCGCCACGTTGATTATCGCGATGCGGCCGCGGATGCGGTCGGTGAGCGATATCAGGATTTCGTTCGCGATGAGGTTGTTGACTTTACGCTTTTCGCGCAGCGGTACCAGGAATATGCCTTCGGTCGAGCCGCAGTCAGCTTCACGGATAATGACGTCCTGCGATACGTCGACGAGACGTCTGGTGAGGTATCCGGAGTCGGCGGTACGCAGCGCTGTATCAACGAGACCTTTACGTGCGCCGTAAGTGGAGATGAAGTATTCGGTGAGCGTCAGGCCGTCGCGGAAGTTCGATTTGATCGGATAGTCTATGACGTCGCCCTGCGGATTCGACATGAGACCGCGCATTCCGCACAGCTGGCGGACCTGCTGCATGGAGCCGCGCGCTCCGGATATAGCCATCATGTAAACCGAATTGAACTCGCCTTCTTCGTCGCGGCGCTGGAATTCGTGTATCATTTCATCGGTTACTTCGGCCGTGGCGCCCTGCCATACGTCGATATCGTTCTGGCGTTTTTCTTCGCGGGTGATCGCGCCGACCTTGAACTTCTTCGAGCTGTCGTCGGATTTGCGTTCGGCCATCGAAAGGATATCGACCTTGCGGTTGGGTATTATGAGATCGGATATCGAGAACGAGAGGCCCGAGCGGGTGGCGAATTTGAAGCCGAGCTCTTTCGCGTCGTCGAGCAGCTGCGCGGTGCGCGCGAGGTTGCAGACCTTGTACGTGCTCGAAACGATGTCGGAGAGGCTGTTTTTATTTATCTGTTTGTTTATGAATCCGAGTTCCTTCGGAAGCAGCTGGTTGAATATAAGTCTTCCGACGCTGGTTTCGAAGTATTTTGGCCCGATGCGAACGACATGTTCGGTGTGCAGGCTGGCCTGGCCCTGTTCGTAGGCGTGGATGGCCTCGTCGGGCGAGGAAAAGATTTTGTGCACGAGAACTTCGACTTCTTTCAGGCCGAGTTCCCTTATTTTGCCCATAACAAAACTGTTGATGGATGTGTGTTTTTTAACGACGAGCCTGCCGGTTTTGTCTTCGATTATATCGACGGCCACTTTATAATTGAACTTCTGTCCCGGCGCGAGGATCTGGTCTTCGATGGTGTAGCTTCGTTTGGTCTTGTCGCAGCGGAAGTCTTTTACGACCTTCGTCGCGTTGTCGCGCAGGAGGCGGGTAAGGTAATAGCAGCCGAGCGTCATATCGTGAGTCGGGTTCATGATGGGCTTGCCGGACGCGGGCGAGAACAGGTTATGGGCGCTGAGCATAAGCAGGCGCGCTTCGGTCTGCGCTTCGAGCAGAAGCGGAACGTGGACTGCCATCTGATCGCCGTCGAAATCGGCGTTGAACGGAGTGCAGACCAGGGGCGGAATTTGAATTGCCTTGCCTTCTACGAGTATGGGTTCGAAAGCCTGGATACCAAGTCTGTGAAGCGTTGGAGCGCGGTTTAGAAGGACGGGGTGATCGCGGACGACTTCGTCGAGCAGATCCCATATTTCGGCTTTGCCGCGTTCGAGCATTTTCTTCGCGCTCTTGATGTTGTGCGCGAGGCCTTTGGTAACGAGTTTATTCATTATGAAGGGCTTGAACAGTTCGAGCGCCATTTTCTTGGGAAGGCCGCACTGATGGAGTTTCAGATTGGGGCCGACGACGATGACCGAACGGCCGGAGTAGTCGACGCGCTTTCCGAGAAGGTTCTGTCTGAAACGGCCCTGTTTGCCTTTGAGCATGTCGTTGAGGGATTTCAGGGGGCGCTTGCCGGGGCCCGTGACGGGGCGTCCGCGGCGGCCGTTATCGATGAGTGAATTGACGGCTTCCTGCAGCATTCTCTTTTCGTTTTTGATTATTATTTCAGGAGCGCCCATGTCGATGAGTTTCTTGAGGCGGTTATTACGGTTGATGACGCGCCTGTAAAGGTCGTTGAGATCGGAGGTCGCGAAACGGCCGCCGTCGAGCTGCACCATCGGGCGAAGGTCGGGCGGGATGACAGGAACGTGCTTCATGATCATCCATTCGGGTTTACATCCTGATTTCATGAAGGTTTCGGCGACTTCGAGGCGCTTGATTATATTGTGTTTTTTAAGGCTCGATTTTTCCTGGAGTTTCGACTTGAGATCGCTTACGAGCTTGGGTATCGATATTTTTTCGAGCAGCTCGTAGATGGCTTCCGCGCCCATGCGCGCTTCGAAAAGATTGCCGTATTTGTCGAAATACTGGCGGTATTCTTTTTCGGTTAGCAGCTGCTTTTCGTTGAGGGGCAGGTTGCCGGGATTGATGACTATATATGAGTTGAAGTAAAGAACTTTTTCAAGGTCTTTCGGCGAAATGTCGAGCAGCAGGGCGATATAGGAAGGGGTTCCCTTCGAATACCATACATGTGCCACGCAAGCGGCCAGATCTATGAGGCCCATTCTTTCGCGGCGCACTTTCGATTCGGTGATTTCCACCTGGCAGCGTTCACATTTGATTCCTTTATAGCGGATGCTCTTGTATTTTCCGCAAGAGCAGGTGTAATCTCTAGTGGGCCCGAAAATAACTTCGCAGAACAGACCGTCGCGTTCGGGCTTGTGAGTTCTGTAGTTAATGGTTTCGGGTTTTTTTACCTCGCCGAAGCTCCATTTCTTAATGTCTTCGGGCGAAGCCACCAATATTTTAATGGCATCAAATTTATCTACGTCCCACACAGAAAATTCCTCCTTAGTAATGAAAAATGAAAAACATTATTTATAAATTAAAATTACTATTTTTCGTCTACCGGTTCGCCCGCTTCGATTTCTTCTTCGTCGTCGCCGGCAGGTAGTGGCTCGGTTTCCTGGACTATTTCAGCCGTGTGCCCTGCCTTCGGCAGTTTGGCATCGGCGTCTTCCTTGAGCGGTATGAGCGTATTGTTCTTCTGAAGTTCGATCTTCAGGCCAAGGCTCTGCAACTCGGAAACGAGAACTTTGAACGATTCGGGAACTTTCGGAGTGATGAGGTTCTCGCCTTTTATGATGGCACCATAAACCTCGACGCGGCCTTCGACGTCGTCGGACTTGACCGTGAGAAGCTCCTGCAGGATGTGCGCCGCGCCGTATGCTTCGAGCGCCCAGACTTCCATTTCTCCGAAGCGCTGTCCGCCGAACTGCGCTTTGCCGCCCAGCGGCTGCTGGGTAACCAGCGAGTAGGGGCCGGTAGCGCGCGCGTGAATTTTATCGTCGACGAGGTGGGCGAGTTTCATGATGTACATGTAGCCTACCGTGACGCGGTTATCGAAGTTAACGCCGGTGCGGCCGTCGTAGATGAACTGTTTGCCGTCTTCCGATTCGGTGAGGTCGACGGAAGTCATGAGTCTTTTGAATTCATCGATGAGGTTTTCGCTTCCGGCGGTTTTAAGCGTGCTGGTTACTTCGGGGAATTTTTCTTTATCTTCGATCTTCGTGAATTTCATTTCGCCGTTTTCGTCTTCTTGCGACTCTACGAAATAAACTACTTCGAGGTGGCGGTTTTTGATCTCGACTTCTTCGGTGAAATTTATGATCTTCGAAAAGTCGAAGGTCTGCCTCATGCCTTTTTTGCCTTTTTCAGCGGCTTTGGGCGCGAGTATTATTTTGTCGAACTCTTTTTCGGTGAGTTTCTTGGTGGTGCCGAGGGGCCGGTTGTACTTGCCGTCGTACACTACCGAGGAGTAGTTCGTGAATGCGAATTTAAGAGTTTCGAGGAAGGCGGCTATGCTCGGAACGAGCTTACCTTCCTTCGATATTTTATTGTAATCTTTCGTCGATAATTCGATGAATTTATTGATGAATTCTTTTTTATCGATATTTTCGAATTTGCAGTAGCCGAAGCATTCGCGGCTCAGCGGATCGTAGAGCGACAGGCGGCCCGTGTTAATAAGGCGCTGCAGCGATAATCCGGCGCGGATCTCCACTTCGGGCGCGCTTTCGAATATCGGCACTTCTATCCTGAAGCCGAGTTCCTTCGAAATGAGGCCGAGGTAGGTTTCGAGCACCTGGCCGAGGTTCATACGGGAAGGAACGCCGAGCGGATTGAGGACGATCTCGACGGGCGTGCCGTCTTCTAAGTACGGCATATCCTTTTCAGGAAGAATTCTTGCGATGACGCCTTTATTTCCGTGGCGGCCTGCCATTTTATCGCCTTCGGTTATTTTACGCTTCTGCGCGATGAATACTCTGACGAGTTTGTTGACGCCGTGTGGGAGTTCGTCTTTATTTTCGCGCGTGAATATCATTACGTCGACGATCTTTCCGCCTTCGCCGTGAGGAACGACGAACGAGGTGTTTCTGACTTCGCGGGCTTTTTCGCCGAATATGGCGCGCAGGAGTTTATCTTCGGCGGTGAGTTCGGTTTCGCCCTTCGGAGTTACCTTGCCCACGAGTATGTCGCCGGATTCGACTTCGGCGCCTATTCTTACGATGCCTTCCTCGTCGAGGTTGCGCAGCGCGTCGGATGATATGTTGGGTATGTCGCAGGTTATTTCTTCGGGTCCGAGGCGGGTGTCGCGGGTTTCGATCTCGTATTCTTCGATATGTATCGAAGTGTAGAAGTCTTCCTTTACGAGTTTTTCAGAAAGGAGTATCGCGTCTTCAAAGTTATAGCCTTCCCACGGCATGAATACGCCGATGACGTTGCGGCCGAGGGCGAGTTCGCCTTCGCAGGTGGCGGGGCCGTCCGCGAGTACGTCGCCTTTTTTTACCTTCTGGCCGACGCGCGCGAGGACTTTCTGGTTGATGCATGTGCCCTGATTAGAGCGCTTGTATTTGAGTATTTCGTATTTATCGTAATGTGTTTTCTTTTCACTGAAGTCCGCGCGGTTGACGTAAACGACTTCGCCGTCTATGGTGGAGACTTTCAACGATTTAACGTAGCTGAGGGCCTCGAGTTCTTTCGATTTGGCTTCGTCGATGGTCGTACCGGCGTCATAAAGAACGTCTTTGCCGTTGGCCTTCAGGACGGGTTCTCTTAAAACGTGGCCGATGAGGCCTTCGCGGAAGGTCTTGCGGCTGCGCTCTACCCATACCGCGCCGGCTTCGACTTTTTTGACGACTCCGTCGGAATTGGCCACTACCATGACTCCCGAATCTTTGGCGACCTTGTGCTCGAGGCCGGTGCCGATGAACGCGGGTTCCGTCTTAAGAAGGGGAACGGCCTGACGCTGCATGTTCGTGCCCATCAGTGCGCGGTTCGCGTCATCATTTTCGAGGAACGGGATGAGCGCGGTGGCTACCGATACTACCTGCAGCGATGAAATCTGCATGAGATCGGCTTCGCCGACGGGTATGAACGAAAATTCATATTCGGACTCCTCGCCGCTTTTGAATTTAGCCGATACGACGGCGTCTCTTATGGCTTTGTATTTGGCGTCTTTCGGACAGACGTAGCTGAGGTCGGCGGGGCAGACTTTGTATTCGTCTTCTTCGTAAGCGTCGAGATAGTCTACGTTTTCAGCCATTTTTCCGCCCGTTATCTTGCGGAAGGGCGATTCGATGAAGCCGTATTCGTTGATGTTCGAATAGATGGCCAGCGAGCTGATAAGGCCGGCGTTCGGTCCTTCAGGCGTTTCGATCGGGCATATGCGGCCGTAGTGGGTTGGATGCACGTCGCGCACTTCGTAACCGGCGCGTTCGCGGCGCACGCCGCCCGGGCCAAGGGCCGATATACGGCGTTTGTGGGTGAGCTCCGAAAGCGGGTTGGTCTGATCCATGAACTGCGACAGCTGCGAGGTTCCGAAGAAATCTTTTATCATGGCGGCTACGGGGCGCGCGTTGATAAGGCTCTGTGAGGAGACCTGGGCGACGTCCTGGATCGTCATTCTTTCTTTTATATCGCGTTCCATCCTGATGAGGCTCATTCTGAACTGGTTCTGAAGGAGCTCTCCGACGCGCCTTACGCGGCGGTTGCCGAGATGGTCGATGTCGTCTATATGGCCGAGGCCGTTGCAAAGGTCGATAAGGTAGCGCACGGTCGAAATTATGTCGGATTTAGTAAGTATGCGGCCTTTTTTAACGTAAATAGTCTCTACGCGGGCTTCGTTGAGAACGCTGAAGAGTTCTTTGGTGAGGACTGTTCCGGCTTCGATGGTTTTAACGTGTTTGGAGCCGGCGTCGCTGTATTTGATCGGGTGCACGATCTCGCGGCCGACGATCTTTTTCTTGAGCAGCTCTTCTTCTTCGAAGGAAAGTTTTTCGTACTGGCTGCGCGAGGCGGTAACGAGCGTTCCGTCGGCCGAAATGATTTTTACCGCCTGAAGTTTCATACGGTTCATTTTGAAGGCCATTTCGGGAGTGATCGTAGTTTTGGCAGTGTATACGATAGCGTTGCTCTTGGGGTCGATGATATTTTCGCCGAGCGTTTTTCCGAGGAGGGATTTGCGGAACGCTTCTTTATCGCGAAAAATGATCTCTTCGAAATCGAATTCGTTGAAAACTTCTATAATTTCTTCATCGGCGGTCATCAATTTTACTATCGGAACGTTGCCGTCTTCGATCATAGCGGAAGTTTCGCGCGTTATTTCGTCGCCCGGTTCGACGATTATTTCGCCGGTTTCGGGAGAATAAACGGTGGCGCCGGCCGGTTTTCCGAGTATGCGGTCGCGGATGCGGAGCTTCTGGTTGATCTTGTAGCGGCCTACGTCGGCGAGGTCGTATTTGCGCGGATCGAAGAAGAGCATGTTGAGCAGGGTGTGCGCGTTTTCTTCGATGAAAGG
>MGFH01000055.1:3675-6857 GCA_001791795.1 Candidatus Wallbacteria bacterium GWC2_49_35 | reverse complement strand
CACTTGTTGCCGTAACTTCCTTTGTGGGCTTTCTCCTGATCATCCTTGCGGTGACATCCAACGCAGGCAACCTCCAGTTTCTTCTTGGCCGCAGCAGAGCCGGTTACGCCGCCCTTGTGGCAAGTATCGCACTTGGCATCGCGGTGTTTGCCCTTAAGTGGATACTTGGTGTCCTTGTCGTGATCGAAATTGGAGGATTTCCAGCTCTTGTCATTGTGGCAACTCTCGCATTTCTCGCCCAGACTTCCGCGATGGCCTTTTTCCTTATCATCCTTGCGATGGCAAGACACACACGTCACCGGCAATTTCTGTTTATACAAGTCCCCCTTGCCGGGCAAGTGGCAGTCGTCGCACTTCACCGGTTGATGCTTGCCGCGCAAGGCAAAATGGGTATCCTTGTCGTGATTAAAGCGTAATTCTTTCCAGCCACGGTCGTTATGGCAGGTTTCACACTTGGCTCCATAGCGGCCTTTGTGTCCCTTGTCCTGGTCGTCCTTGCGGTGGCATCCGATGCACTCTTTCGGAGCACCCGTGTATTCCTTGTTGGTGTGGCACTTCTTACAGGTGACATCGGCATGCTTGCCGCCGACCAATGGGAATTTTGTTTTCTCATGATCGAAGCTGGATTTCTTCCAATCCTTCGCACCATGGCAGTTGCCGCAATCAAGGCCAAGCTTGCCTTTATGCACATCATCCTTGCGGTGGCAGGCCTCACATTTGGAAGGAGCCTCGCGATATTTTGTCTTTGGTTTGTGGCAACCATCGCATTTTGCGGATATATGTTTATCTTCAAGGATAAAACCCGTTTCGTCATGCTTGAAGAGCGTCTTGTTAAATACCACAATCTTCGCGTTTCGCCCCTTATGATCGGTGTGGCATTCGTGACACTCCTTTTCCTTGAGGCGCCCGTGATACCCCTTATGGCTGCGGACATCCTGTGCCGTTTCCTTGTGACAATCGAGACACAGGCCGGTCTGCGCATCCTTATCGAAACGTTTATGGCATTTTTCACACTCTTGCTCATACTTGGCGTGGCCTTCGATCACCTTGCCAGGCATCACCACGCTTTCTACCGATTCCGCCATGACACATTGCGGCAAAAGTAACAGTATCGCCAGAAACAGCCCGCGCAATGGCTTAATACATATAGAATGCAATAACATGAACTGCCACGCTGATGGAAAATAGATAAATGAAAGGCACATGGACTACGTGCCAAAGCGCAAAAAGACGTTCCCAAGTGACAAATGTTGCAGCGCTGTAGATTGCATCCACATAATTATCAATCTGCTCAATTGCCGAGCGCCGGTGAGCCGACAACTCGCTGCGTGACCAGTTTTGCTCGCGCCCCATCCTGTCAATCGCATGCCGAGCCTCCCGCCGTGCCTCACGAGCAATACCGCGACCCCGTATGCGTAATATCAGAAAATACCAGGTATGTGCCCAAACCCCATCCAATTTACGGAATGCGAATGACTGGAAGCCGGCAAGTTTTTCTACGATAGCTGGAACAATGCCGAATACCGTATGCATACTCTCGGCACTTTCCCTCATCTGCTGCTCAACTTCCGCCAGCGTTGCCTTGCGCCCATAAAGGCCATGATGAATATGGCGGTAAACAAAGCGCCCGACAATTCCACTGCCCGCCACCAGCAACATGGAGTAAAGCGCGATCCGGCTGTTCATCGCTCCAATTTTGAAGGTAGTATGAAACAATGCCAGGAGAGGCCCGGCAATGCCAAACACCATATGCATTTGAAACCAATAGCGCAATTGCCCTAAAAAACTCAGAAAACGAAAGCGCTTGCGCAAGGAATAAGACAGCATAAAAAACATTATGCCCCCGCCTACCCATCCCAGATTGTGACCAAAACTTGATTTGGCCTTATAGGGTTCCGCCGTTGCCACAAACCAGGCCAGCGCAATCACAACAACAACTGACACACTGACTGCGATGCGCAGTAATCCACCACCCAGGGTATTGCTTGACAGGGTAGAAGGTTTTGATTGCAGATTCATCCCGGTTCATTTCCTCTTCAATATCCAGTGAATAACTATTCGCACGCACAGAATGGCAGATTATGCTTAAGGGCTGCTTAGTTAGCAAGCCAAGCAAGTATCCCCGGCATAGCCGGGGGACCTCCATCATGGTTAAAACATTGACAGTGTGCCACGCTAACGACACCATTGCTTAGCCGCAACGTTGCAGAGACTGGATACCCTCCAGAGCGAAAAACAAGCCCGTCATAAATCCATACTGACTTAACGGTAGCTCATCATAATGCCATTTTCAGTGACATCCGCTTTGAAACCGGTAATATCACCGGCCTGATTGATCCGGAAACAGTCGCCTTCGGCAGTTGACACTACAGTAGCATTGGCTGGTGTAATTTCAATGTTAAGGCAAAGCCAGGCTGTCGTGGCTGAATCAGCTTCAAGCGACCACAATGCATACCATGTATCGAAAGACGAGGTGACCTTGTTTATATAATTTCTTCCCTTATAAAGCACCCCCGACGTTCCCACGCGACTGGTCGCAGGCAATGGGAGTTGCGTTGTTACCTTCATATTATTGCTCGAACCGTACAAATTGTTCAGGCTCCCGAAAAAGGAAAAAGGCGCTACCGAATAAAAATCCTCAAAGTTTTTTGTGGCTGTAATTGTGCCATTTTTTCTTAATATATTCGACAGCGAATAAGTCTTAAGCGGTGCCGCATAAATAAGCGGGTCGGTTTTGTCCGGCCCGGGTATACGGTCAACCGACAGCAAGAAATTGTTCCCTGCGGCATCGGTGGCACTGGCAGTATATGTTGATGCAGTTGAAGCCAAAGAGGTAAACACTGCCTCCACTGGAAAGTCAATTGTGGAAATAGACATGGTGCTCGGTATCCAGGCTGTCGTCAGGTGGCACGCATCACACGAATCGGTGGTGGAAATATGCATTGAGCTCTTGCCACTGGCCGTGGTGCCGTTGTGGCAGGTGTCGCAGGCGCCAGGCACCACATTGCTGTGACCCATGGTCGCCGGTTCCCAGCCAGACGTCTGGTGGCAGACGTCACATGAGTCAGTGGTAGGAATATGGCTTGAGTTCTTGCCCTTGGCGGTAGTGCCGTTGTGGCAAGTTGCACACGTGCCAGGCACCACGCTGCTATGCTGTGCTGCGCTGCTTTCGTCCACGACTG
>MGFH01000055.1:0-3633 GCA_001791795.1 Candidatus Wallbacteria bacterium GWC2_49_35 | reverse complement strand
AACCACCCTGACACCCAGTGAGCAATGCTGTTAATACAAGCCAGAAAATGCATTTTCCCATTATTTACCCCTGATATAAAACCAGCAATAACCTGAATGATGCAAAGCTTGGCAGCCTTGCGATATTCCATCATCAATGTCATCAATTGCACCGGTTATCAAGCTATCAGGCCAAGCTTAATAGATGCTTAAGGGCGCCGCCTGCCACTGAAAACAGACTGGATAAAAAACTGAAAGTGGCATCTGCTCTCGTTTTGCATTAACATCCGCCCATCAAGTATGAACGCGGCCGCGCACAACTAAAAATGCCAGAATTATTTAACTATGCGCTTTATCTGATACCACTTTGCGCGATGTGCATTATCATCGCCATTTATCTGCTCAAGCAGAAAAAACGCTCCATTGCAGCTCAGAACAAATGGCAGGAAGTTGTAACCTCGGGACTCACCGAACCGGCATCGCTACACCCGATGATCGATCCTGCCATTTGCGTGGGCTCCGCATCCTGTGCTGCCGCCTGCCCGGAGGAAGCTCTTGGCATCATCGGCAACAAGGCGGTTTTTGTTAATCCCTCTGTTTGTATTGGGCACGGGGCCTGCGCGGCTTCGTGCCCGACCGGCGCGATTCGCCTCGTTTTCGGCACCGAGAAACGCGGCGTCGACATCCCGTTTGTTTATCCCAATTTTGAAACCAGCATCGAGGGCTTGTTCATTGCTGGCGAGCTTGGTGGCATGGGACTAATCCGCAAGGCGGTGGAACAAGGGAAGCAGGCCATCTCGAGTATCAAAAAGCGGCGTGTCGCCGGAACAGATTACGACGTAATTATCATCGGCGCCGGGCCGGCCGGAATCTCCGCCACACTGGGTGCGCAGGAAGCCGGCCTGCGTTACCTTACCATTGAGCAGGAAAGCACCATCGGGGGAACCGCGCTCCATTACCCGCGCCAAAAAATCGTGATGACCGCACCGATGATCCTGCCGCAGATCGGCAAGATCAAGCTGACTGAAATCAGCAAGGAAGCGCTGATCGAATTATGGGAAGAAGTGGCTCGGAAGACCGGCATCAAGATCAACTTCAATGAGCGCATGGACTCGCTTCGTCATGAAAACGGTAAGTTCATCGTCACGACGCATAAAGGGCACTACACCGCCGGAAGCGTGTTGCTCGCCGTTGGGCGGCGCGGCACCCCCCGCAAGCTGGATGCCCCCGGTGAAGAGTTGGAGAAAGTGTGCTACCGCCTGATCGACCCGAGTCAGTATCAAGGCAATCATGCGCTGGTGGTCGGCGGCGGCGATTCTGCACTTGAGACAGCGCTTGCGCTGGCAGCAGAGCCGGGCACGACGGTGACGCTCGCGCACCGCAGTGAGGTCTTCAGCGGTGCAAAACCGAAGAACCGGGAACGCATCAAGGCGGCGGAGCAGAGCGGCCGGATCAAGGTCCTGATGAAAACAAAAGTCACCCAAATCAAGAATAATAGTGTCTTATTGGAATATAACGGGCAACCGATGGAAATTACCAATGATGTCGTCATCGTCTGTGCTGGCGGCACGTTGCCCATTCCGCTGCTGAAGGAAATCGGGGTGCGGGTCGAAACACGTTTCGGCACATGATAAGGTGCGGAATAGTTGCTGTAGCAGGAGAACATTGAACTGGGCGAACGGAGCGAAATTTCAATTCGCACCGAATCAACAAAAATGGCGATAATTGGAGAACGCCCAACGAAATTTAATCCGGGCGGCTACCGCAAGCATCAGGATTTGAAAGTGACTTCCACCCTCAGCCCGTTTCCGTCATCCGGCGACACGATACGCAATGCGGCGGTATGAATCTCGACAATGCGCTTGACGATGGACAGCCCCAAACCGCTGCCGCTGGCTTGCGTGTCTGACGGGCGATAAAAACGCTCCATCACTCTCTCTCGTTCCTGTTCTGGAATGCCGGGGCCGTTATCGCTCACTGACAGACAGATCGCACCCTGCGGATTAACGACATTGACCCGCACGACTGTTCCGGGTGGTGTATGGCGTACAGCGTTGTCAATCAAGTTGCGCAACAATATCCGCAGCAGCCCGGAATTGCCGCGCACTGCTGCCTCATTGCCTTCCAGCAACTCGATCCGTACGTTTTTTTCAAGCGCAGCCGGCGCAATTTCGGCAATGACCCCGGATGCGATTCCCCTGAGCGGGCATGGCTCTGCCGTATTGTCATCCAGCGTATCGAGCCTGGCGAGTGTCAATAGCTGGTCAATCAGATGAGCGGCGCGGTCGCAGCCGAGAATCGCGTTGTCGATGGCGCGGATGCGTTCAGCGGCGCCGATAGCAGCCTGCGCCACCTGTGCCTGCGCCTTGATCGCGGCCACCGGGGTGCGCAATTCATGCGCAGCATCTGCGGTAAAGCGCCGCTCTTTTTGCATGGAAGCATCAATGCGCATGAATAAACGATTAAGCCGTTCGATCAGCGGCACCACTTCGCGCGGCGCGGACAATGCATCCAGGGTGGCGAGATTGTCCGGCTCGCGCTGCTCCACGTCGTTGGCCAGCTTGTCGAGCGGGCGCAGGCCGTGCGTCACTGCAACCCACAGCAGGATTGCCAGCAATGGCAGGGAGAACAACAGCGGCAACAGCAAATTATATGCAATCGTGTCCGCCGCGTGTTCGCGCTCCCTCGCAAGCTCCGCGACGTGAATCAAAAAAATTTTGTGCGGGCTGTCCCAAGAACTGAAAACGCGCCATTTTTTCCCTTCGATCACGATGTCGCTGAACCCCTGTTCGAGTTTGCTCAGCGGGAATCTGGGCGCATTGGCCGAATGCAGGCGCAATACTTTTCCTTCCTCCCACACCTGAAACGCGACAGCAATTGAATAGTCGTGCAACTGCGAGATGTCGCTGCCTTCAATTTCGGTAAGCTCGTGTTGGGATTGTGTCGCCAGCAGGGATGCAGCTTGCGCCAGATGCGCATCCAACAGTTCATTAACTTCTTCACGTGTATTGTGGTAAGTCAGCAAGGCTGCCCCGGCCCACACCACGATAGTGGAGGCCAGCGCCAACAAAAGCAGTCTCTGCTTCAGTGATAGACGGCTGGGCATTTCAGGCAGCCTTGTCGCGCGGCATCAGATAGCCGACGCCGCGTATGGTTTCGATCAACCCAGGGAAAAACTTGCGGCGCAAATGATGGACATATACTTCCACCGCATTGCTTTCGATCTCGTCGCCCCACGCATAAAGCTGTTCTTCGAGCTGGGCGCGCGACAGCACTTTCCCCGCATTGAGCATCAGGGCGTGCAGCAGCGCGAATTCCTTGGCCGAAAGCTCGACCGGTTTGTCGCGGTACAGCACACGATGGGCGGCGGGATCGAGCTTGACTCCGGCGATCTCCAGCAAAGGATCAGTCTTCCCGCTGGCGCGGCGAATCAGCGCGCGCAGCCGCGCTGCCAGCTCACCCATGTCGAACGGCTTGATCAGATAGTCGTCCGCACCGGCATCCAGTCCCTTGATGCGGTCATCCACCGAATCCATCGCGGTCAGGATCAGTACCGGCGTCGAGGCATTGCGGCTGCGCAACCGGCGCAGCACCTCCAGACCGGAAAGGCGCGGCAAGCCCAGGTCCAGCACCACCGCCGCATAAGGCTCGGTG
>MGFH01000054.1 GCA_001791795.1 Candidatus Wallbacteria bacterium GWC2_49_35 | reverse complement strand
AGCATGCGATATCGCAGGTTTCGAGTTTGAGGCCGAGCGGGCAGCGGTAGCAGTGCGGATAGAGCGCGCGGTAGATGCTTGCGAGCGGGGTGTAATGTTTGGTGTATTTGGAATTGGAGGTCGTTACCGATACGCAGCCCATCGTGCGGCCGTGGAAAGCTCCGCGGTAGGAGATTATGGCGTTTCTTTCGGTGACGAATTTAGCGGCTTTCATGCAGCCTTCGACGGCTTCCGCGCCGGAGTTAGAGAAGAAGAACATGCCGATATCGCCGGGGGTGACTTTTTCGAGGCGTTCGCAGAGGTCTAACAGCGAATCGTATTGATAAACGCAGCCGGAATGGACGAGTTTGTCGAGCTGTTTTTTAACGGCGTCAATGACTTTCGGGTGTCTGTGGCCGGTGATGTTAACCGCGGTGCCGGACGACCAGTCAAGGTATGTTTTGCCGAATTCGCAGGTCACGTATGAGCCTTCGGCTTTTTCAACCGTAAATTCGACGTCCCAGCCCAGCGAGGGAGCCAGATACTTTTCCATTCTTTTTTTGTTTTTGGAAACTTTCATTTTTGCCATTTGTTAAACCTCTCCTATTTTTGTATTTTTGTATTTTTGTGTAACGGTGTTTGTTATTTTCAATTGAAAGAAATTCATCGTTTATCGCTTGTTAATAAGTTCGGCGGAGCTGGCGGGCGAAACGCGCAATGTGGGTTCGATAAGAATTGTCAATAGTGATGAATGAATAAAATCAATTTTAAGTAGAATACATTATATATTAAAGTCCTTAATAATACAAACGCTAAAACCCGATTTTAAACGTTATTAGCCTCTGTTAATCGATTTTAAACAAATATGCTAACGTTATGCTTGATAATACATATTTTCTCTTAATTTCTCGTGAGTATGCTTTTTTTTGGCTCTTATTTATTTTGTACGGGCGGGTCAAAGCTGATATGCAGGCGGCTGAAAATTTAGGGTGGGATGTTGCGGAGTCGACGAATCCCGAGGGTGGTCGAGTGTTACCGAAAAAAATCCGGCGTCGGCGCATGGTTGAGGGAAGGAGGGCCGAAAGTGTTTTTATGAGACCGGCGATTCGCCGATGGATTTCCAGCCGGTTTTTAGTTTGAGCGGGAAGTGTTTTTTGCCGAATTCGAGCACTGCGTTGAATTTGCGTGGGAGATCGGTCCTGGCGATCTCTTTGGGATCGTAGTAGATATCGGTGGCGAGTTCCGTATGCACATACTGGCGGAAGCGTTCTTCGAGTCCGTCCTGCAGCATTCCCTTGACCTCGATGACTCGCACGTGGAAGCCGAGTTTGCGCAGTTCGTCGCGCAGCATTTTATTGACGAATCCGGTGCATATCTCGACGCGGTGTGTGGCGGGGGTTGCGCCGAATTTTTCGCCGATGAGCCGCAGGCCGCGTTCGGTGTATTCCTTCAGGTATTTTTTAGCCGCGAAGTTCTCGCCCTGGAAGAATTCGACGGGCACGACGTCGGTGTGTATGACGGCCTCGTCGGTGACTCCGACCATCACTCCGCAGAGGGGAAATCCCCAGCCGGCGTCGTCTATCTTAAGCAGCTTGAGCGCGGGCGGCTTGAAGTCAAAATTATCCGCCATAAAGCAATTCAGCACTTCGGTATCGGTGCAGATCATCGAGTGCCCTTTTTTGTTTTTGCTGTAGGCGTAGATTTTGACGCTCCATTTCGGCGAGATGACGCCGGTGCCGGCGTAGGAGCACATCAGATACTGGTTGTTCTCGGCGAGCGGCCTGATGAGCGAGAGCGCCTCGGCTTTTTTCAGCTTATCGATGACGCGCATGATTTCGGCCGTCGGAAATATTTTTTTGTCGAGGTCCATGAACGTACGCTCCCTGGAAATGAAAAAGTCCATGCCGCCCGTAAGTTTTCACTCGCGGGCGGCATAAGATGCGCCCTGGCGGCAAGTTTTATCGAAGCTTATTTTTTGGCGAGAACGCCCATGATGAGGCGTTTTTTACCGGTTTTTTTGAAGCTCACCGTCATTTTTTTCTCGTTGTCCTTGGTGATGCCGATGTCTAAAACCGTGCCGATGTCGTCGAATACTTTATGGTATATTACGTCATTCACCTTATAGGTAGACGAAATACTGTACTCGATAGGATCTTTTTCTTTGGTACTCATAGATTCTCCCCTTTCTTAAGTAAAAAAATTGCCATCGTCGGTGATGGCAATATTTTGTTAAATTTTCAAATTATCTATATTTACTTTATTAGTGACTAAGGTATTGTAATATAAAATACCGAGCATTGTCTTGGCGTCGGTGATTTTATTTTCGCGTATCATTTCAAGCGCCTCGCCGGGCGAAAAATCGGCTATCGAAATGAACTCGTCGGAGTCGCACGAAAGCTTGTCCGGCCGGGTATCGCGGAGGCCGTCCGCGGTAAAAAGGTGTAATTTCTCGTCGCAGAAGCCGGGTGACGTGAAAAACTCGGTAAGTTTTTCGATGCGTTCGCACGAGTAGTGCGTTTCTTCGAGAAGTTCGCGCCGCGCGCAGTCTTCGATATCTTCGTCGCCGTGGTCGAGTTTGCCGGCGGGCAGTTCCAGAAGGAATTCTGAAACCGGGTATCTATACTGCTTTACGAACAAAATATTACCGTTATCAAGCACCGGAACTATGACCACCGCGCCCGAATGTTCCACGACTTCCCTGGCGGCGCGTTTGCCGTCCGGCAGTTCTACTTCGTCGACGCGCAGATTAAGGATTCTGCCTCTGAAGATCATTTTCGAGTCCGCGGTTTTTTCCGCCTGGTCGGCGCCCTGTCTTAAAATGCGGTATTTTTTATCGTCCATTTATTTTACTTAACCATTTCCAGTATCATTTCCGATACTTTTTTAGTCGCGCCGATATCGCCTAAATTTTTGACCACCGCTTTAAGCTCGTTTTTCATATCGGCTAATTTATCCGGAGAATTAAGAATTTCGACGACGGCCTCCGAAATAATTTCGGGCGTGACGTTCGTCTGTATGAATTCGGGCACCACCGCTTTATTTAAAATGAGGTTGGGCAGCCCGAAATATTTAGGCAGCGAGGTCATTGTGCGCGCGTAAATTTCGGTCAGCAGCGACACCTTGTACACAATGACCATCGGGGTCAGAAGGCAGGCGGCCTCAAGGGTTGCCGTTCCGGAGGTGATGATCGAAAAATCCGACGCCGCGAGTATGTCGTAGGTCATGTCGGTTTCGACCGAAACGTCGGCGCCGTAGGAGTTTATTACATTTTTAATATATTCGAGCGTGATCCCGGTCCCCTTTGAGATAGTGGATGACGAGACCGGCATTATGAACCTGGCGTTTTTGATTTTCGCGCCGAGCATGGCGGCGGTTTCGGCCAGGACAGGCAGCATATAGCGGACCTCCATCGAGCGGCTGCCCGGAAGCAGCGATATGATCTTTTCACCCTCTGCCGCCCTGAGTTTTTTGAGGATCTCTTCGCGGCTGCTGCGCGTTTTTACAATTTCGAGAAGCGGATTTCCGACGAATTCGACGTTGGCGCCCGCTTTTTTATAGATGTCGTATGTATGTTCGAAAGGGGCCGCCACTCTGGTTATGGTGCGCGCGGCGTCGCAGACGTCTTCGTGGTTGTAGGACCATTTGGCCGGCGGGAAGTAATAAAGCGTCGGGATTCCGAGCTGTTTGGCGTAGCGGCACAGGCGCATGTTGAATCCGGGATAATCGATGAGCACGAGCACGTCGGGCATGACGCGTTTTAATTTTTCGCCGATGTCGTAGTAGGCCCAGTAAAGGCAAGGCAGTTTTTTAATGGCCTCGATCATGCCGATGGTGCCCCATGACGACGAGTCGTAATAGGTTTTCATGCCGGCGCTTTTCATGCGCGGTCCGCCGATGCCGGATATTTCGATATCGCGCCCGGATTTCATGAGTTCGAGCACCAGCGGGTGGCCGTATAAATCGCCGGATATTTCGCCGGCTATGATCATTATTTTTTTCTTATCGCTCATTTTTTAATCGTACCTGGGCGCGGATTTCTTATCGCTTTTAATATTGCCTTTAGTATCGCGCGCCGTGCGTCCGTCTTTTTTTTCTTCGTCGGCCGCCGGAAGCGGTTCTGAACCGTATTCGCCGGCGCCGAAGGTTTTGCGGCCGCCGTTCGGAGGCCCGCTTTGTTCAGTTTCTTTATTTATGTCGTATTGTTTTTCGTATTCTTCTTCGTCTCCGCCGTTGTCTTCTTCGACGGCGGTCTCGTTTTCCTCAGCGGTTTCGATCTCATCCGTTCCGCCTGTTTCTTCGGCCTGGTCGGGTTCGGTCGAGATCTTATCGTATATGATTTTCGCGTCCGGGTCTTTGAGCGCAGGCTCGGCATTTTCGTCCGTATCTTGAGCGGCGCCGCCGGACTGCGTTTCACTGACGCCGTCCACGACGGTTTCTTCCGGTTTAACTTCTTCGTCGAAAGTTTCGCTGGCGATCGTCGCGGCGGTTCCCGCGGCGGTTTCAAAATCCGCCACCGGCGGGTTAAGCATGCTCTCGGCCTCGGCGGTCATCGCGATGAGTATTTTTTCGAGATGCTTATGCGTCATGGCCGGGATATTGAGTTTATTGGGCATTATCGGCCTTCCGACAAGCATTACGCCGCCGGCGTAGGGATAAGGCATTATGTATTTGTCCCACGCGTTGAACTTCTTGAATGAAGTGAACGCGCACGCGATAGGCAATATGAAGCAGTCTTCTTTTATCGCGATATAGTTAACGCCTTCCTTAGCGGTCTGGAAGGGGCCGCGCGGCCCGTCGAGCGCAATGGCCAGGTCGTATCCCTCGCGCATCTTTTTGATCATGCCGATAAGGCCCGACACGGCTCCGCGGCTGGATGAGCCGCGCACCACTTCGTAGCCGAACGAGGAGAGGATGCGGTTCTGGATCTCGCCGTCGCGCGACAGGCTGACCATTATGGCGATCTTATGGTTTCGGAAGTGGTAGATAGGATAAAACTGCTGGCCGTGCCAGAAGACTATGATGCATTTTTTACCCATTTCCTTAACGAAGCGGTAATTTTCATATCCGACCACCCGCATTTTCAGCGACGATGATATCGAATTGATAAGGCAGCGTCCTGCCGGAGGGACTATAGCGCGTTTTATAAAATCGAACATAACTAATACCCTGATTATTTAAAACTTTATGGTTGCTTAACTACTGTGTTGCCGCTCGCGACGGGTTCTTTTTCGAAATAGGTCTGATAGAGTTTCCGGTAAACGCCGCCGGCGTCGATGAGCTGGTCGTGCGTTCCTATCTGCGCGAGTCTTCCTTTTTCGAGCACGATTATTTCGTGAGCGTTTTTAATGGTTGACAGCCTGTGGGCTATTATGAATGTGGTTCTGCCCTGCATCAGCCTGTCGAGCGCGTCTTTAACGAGAGTTTCCGATTCGGCGTCGAGCGCGGATGTGGCCTCGTCGAGTATCAGTATTTTAGGGTTTCTCAATATAGCGCGCGCGATCGATATTCTCTGTCTCTGTCCGCCCGATAGTTTCACGCCGTGTTCGCCGACCTTGGTGTCGAAGCCGAGCGGGAATTTTTCGATAAAATCGTGCGCGTTGGCCATTTTCGCAGCGGTGATAACGTCTTCTTTAGACGCGCCGTAGTTTCCGTATAAAATATTATCGAAGATCGTGCCTGAAAATAAAACTGAGTCCTGCGGCACTATGCCGATCTGCGATCTGAGCGATTTAAGTTTCACGCCGTTGATGTTGACGCCGTCGATCTCTATGGCGCCCTGTTCCAGTTTATAAAAGCGCAGCAGTAAATTCATAAGCGTCGTCTTGCCGGAGCCGGAAGGCCCCACGATGGCGGTTATCGCCCCGGGCTTGACCGTGAGGTTGAAATCGAAGACGCCGCCCTCGGATTTAGCGTATTTGAAGTTCACCGAGCGGAAATCTATCTTTCCTTTAATTTCAGGCAGTACCGCGGCGTTTTCTTCGTTGTCGTCCTCGGTGGGTTCGTCGAATATTTCGTAGATCCTGCCGATGCACACATAGGCCTGCTGGTAATAAGTGGTGGCGTTGGTGAGCCTTTTGATCGGGGTGAACAGCATGCCGAGCGCCGTGAGAAAACTTATCAGTTCGCCGGGCGTGAGGCCTGGGTCAGGTTTTATAACGAAATAGCCGCCCACGCTTAATACTATGACGATGCCGGTCGTATTCAAAAATTCGATGATCGGAAGTATCATAGCAAGCAATTTGTTATACTTCATGGCGATGCGAAAATTTTCTTCGGTTTCGACTGCGAAGCGGTCGTTTTCGACGGACTCGTTCGAAAAAGATTTGACGGTGCGTATGCCCGAAATTTTTTCGTTGAGTATCGAGGTAATGTCGCCCACTTTATTCTGCAGGGTGCGGGTTATGTTTCGCACGCGCTGCGAAAACTTCGACACGATGAATCCGATGAAGGGGATCACCAGGAACGCGAGGAACGCCAGCTGGTAATGGATGTAAACGATCCAGCCGACAAGGCCCGCGACCGTGAGGAGATCGGATGCTATGCCGATGCTCGCGTCTATTAAATTTTGTAAAAGAACCACGTCGGATGTAATGCGCGCCATGATGTGGCCGGTCTGTTTTTCTTCGAAATAACTTATAGGCAGCCTGTTTATGTGCGCGTATATATCGTTTCTGAGCTGCCTTAAAACCGACTGGCCGATATAGGCCGTGTAATAATTCTGTATATAGTAAAAAATACCTTTAACTATAAAAAGCACGACCAGCCCGATGGAGATCATGAATAAATAATAGGAGCTCTTTTCAAACAGCACCTTGTCGACGATGTATTTCATTATGCCCGCAGGCAGCGCCGTCGATATCGAAACGACGAGCGAGGATGCGCCTATTATCAAAATTCGGCTGTAGTACTTTAAAACATACTGCCTGTAAAACCTGCTCAACGGGGTCATGCCCGTCCTCCGATCGCGCCGAAGATGTCGGCGGCCACGCGGTCGGTCGGCGATACGCCGCGCTCGTACCTGAGGATATCGGCCGTTTTAAGAAGCGAGCCTATGGCTGTGTTTCGCGCCGCGCCTGCGGGAACTAGTTTAGAGGCATGATAGACGGCGTTTTCGACGCTCGCCTCGCGCTGTATCAGTTCGGGCGTTATGGCGGCTCTTGCCAGGATATTGGGCAGCCCGATATATTTAGCTTTCAGAAGGAAGCGGCCCACGAGTTCCGTCAGGACCGCGACTTTATAAAGTATGACCATGGGCACTCCGAAAAGCGCGAGTTCGAGGGTCGCCGTGCCGGACGAGGCGAGCGCGAACGCGGCCTGGCTGAAGCTGCGGTATTTATCAAAGTCCGAATATACGAACCTGTAATTGAATTTAGCCTTTTTCAAATATTTTTTAACCGGCGTTTCGTCAGTGGAAGGCGCCATGGGTAATATGAACTCGAAGCCGTCGCCGCCGCGGCCGTACTTTTTATTGATGATTTCAGCGCTTTCGATTATAAC
>MGFH01000053.1 GCA_001791795.1 Candidatus Wallbacteria bacterium GWC2_49_35 | reverse complement strand
ATATTTTTTCCGCCACCTCCATGAACGGAGCGTCAGGATCGCCGTACCACAAATTCAGAGCGTAAAACGTCGCTTTATCTTTCATGGCAAGGCCCGACACTTTCATTTTCAGCAACCCGACGGTATTTTTGAGCGCATAAGCAAAATTCGGCCGTTTTTTGATGAATTCGATCCTTTTCTTAAGCGCCGTCCTGAACTTATCGGTAAGCTCCGGGCCGCCCGCAAAATAAGCGTTTTCATCGATAAAAATATCTTTGGCCATAGAGTGTTCATGGTATAGATTGTAATCGATGATGTTATTAATATACTGCGCACCGATATTTCTCTCCGCGGCGCTGAATCTCAAATAGGCCAGATCAGACATGAGCGCCATTTCATAATCTTTTTTATCGAGCGCCCTCCCGCCGATCCTCGATACCATCAGCAGATTGATGCAGCCGGCAAGCCAGTGCTGATATAAGACCCCGTTCTTATCCGAAGTGATATGGAACTCAGTTTCGGCGCTGTTATCGCCGAAAGGCCTGTCATAGGATGAAACGATCGCGCGCTCGAACGCCGAATTCAGGTTGAAAAATGAATTCACGTAAGTTTCATCGGTGAGTTTACCCGGAACTCCGATGTTCGCGGTCATTGCGTATCTAAAGCTCCAATCGCTGGTATTTCTCTGCGGATACATTTTATTCAGGTACGCTTCGAATGTGCCTCCTGCCGGAATAGGAACGGGACCGACGGGAAGCTTCACCTCGAGGGAAGCGAATGTAAAAAAATCAGGATTGTGTTCTCTTAATTTTTCGAGATCTGCGGTGCTAGCGATGAAATTATTGCTCATGGCTAATTTCATTGAAGAAACGTTATATGCTATAGTTATGAAAACGATCGAAAAGAAGAACAAAACAAATGAGGCCGCCATCAATATTTTCGATATGTATTTTTTAACGCCGCTCTGTCTATTTATCGTCATAAAATTTCCTCCCTGCAAAAAAACTACATCAACCGTATTTTATAATCATGAAGGTCGTGTGAAAAAAGCCTGTTGTAAATATATATTCCGCAAAAGCACAATATCAGCAGCAGCGTCACGGCCATGATACAGAAAACCGACAGTGATATAAGGACGGCCGCCGCCTGCTCTCCCGCGCTTATCGTCTGTGAGACGGTCTCTACCGCGGGGCTTATTCCGATATACACCGCGGCGGCCGGTTCCAGGCGCGAATCTGCTATAGCCCCGAAGGCAAGATATGCCGAAAATAAGGCGAATAAAAGAGCCGCCATAAAAAATGCCGCCGCCGCGCGAAGCGATATCGCATTCGAATTTTGCCCGCTTATTTCGATCAGGCGGTCTATCGCCGCGGCTTTATCGCTTATTTCAGGCCCGGCCTTTTTAAGCGAATCGAAATATCCGGTTATCTTTTTTTCAGCGCCGTTGAATTCATTATCATTTAAGCTCATTTTCAAGCCTCCTTAAAGCCCTGGACAATTTCGAGGCGACCGTGCCTTCGGCGATTCCTA
The DNA here is from genome assembly GCA_001791795.1 of Candidatus Wallbacteria bacterium GWC2_49_35. Classification (GTDB taxonomy): domain Bacteria; phylum Muiribacteriota; class UBA9980; order UBA9980; family UBA9980; genus UBA9980. The sequence goes on along the minus strand of MGFH01000053.1, from coordinate 5,478 downwards.
TAATTTGAGAGATCTCGGAATAACTCATCGACTCGTAATACTTCAGATAGACTATCTCCGCGTCCGTTCTGCCGAGCTTTCTGAGCGCGGCTGACAATTTTACGAACTCCTCGTTCCTCACGGCCGCTTCATCCGGCTGCGCGCCGCCGGAAACGCGTAAATCGAGGTCGAAATTAGAGAAGCTGAGAAACCTTTTCAAAAAGCGCGTGAAAGCACTGCGCATAAGATTGGTAGCCACTTTGAAGAGCCAGGATTCCGGCCTGAAGCCTTCATCGAAGATTTGAGGATTTTCGAGGGCCTTTAGAAATGTTTCGGAAACTATATCCCTGGCCTGTTCGACGTTTCCGCATACGCCGAGAGAATAAGCGAAGAGCCTGTCTGCCGAAGACATATAAAGCAGCCTGATCTTCTCCCTGAAGGCGGCCTTTTCTTCGCCCGGTCCGCCGTTATCGATATCGCGGTTTTCAGTTTCATTCATAAATATTCACCGTAAACTCATCCTGGTTAAAAGCGCTTTTATTTTCTTCCGTCACTACTATAACGCAAAAAACTAAAATTCCTTCCATAATATTTTTTGTTTTAAAGAATTTTTTTGATCCTTCGGTTGATAAACGTCTGTATACGATCAATATCAAGCATAATCCTCTGAAAAACAAAGGGAAAGAACGAACCTTTCAGTTCTTTCTCCCCCTTGCGACGTTAATTTCCGACGTATATGCAAAATTTTATCTGACCTTCCAGAAATCTCCCCTGTAGCTGGTCCCGTCATAGCCGCCGAAGATCCACAGATTATCCTTATAAACGACGGCGGAATGCCCCTGGCGCGGCGTAAAAACAGGGCTTCCGGGCGCGGAGGTCCTGATTTCGAACCAATTGGAGCCGTCGGAAGAGCACCATATATCGTTATAATATTTTTCGTTTTCGCCGTAACCGCCTATTATCCACAATTTTTGCCTGTATACGACGCACGCGTGGCCGCGGCGCGGGGCGAAACCGGCGTCGATTGCCGCGGGCTCCCAGCGGATCCCGTCCGGCGAGCGCCACACGTCGCTCTTATACTTCTCGCCGTCAAATCCGCCCATGACATAAATTTTACCGCCGAACACCGCCGAGCTGTGCCCGACACGCGGGCTGAAGGAGGCTTCCGCCGTGATACAGGTCCACTGCGAGCCGGTTACCGAGCACCAGACGTCGTTTTTATAACCGCTGCTGAAACCGCCTATCACGAAAAGTTTTTCGCCGAAGCCGTCATCGAACACCGCGCTGGTGTGTGAGTCGCGCATGCTGAATTTCACGCTTTCAGTCTCATTTTTGGTGATCTCGACCCAGGTCGTTCCGTCCGATGAATACCAGACGTCGTTTTTGGACTTGTTGAAAAATCCGCCCATAAGCCATAGTTTTTCGTCATAAACGGCGCTCGAAAGCGAATATCGGACGCTCGAATAATGGTTCTGCGAAATTTCGACCGCGGAGCTTCCGCTCGAAGGATCGTAATCGATTATGGTCACGTCGTTATAGTAGTTGGGACTTCCAGCCCAGCCGCCTATAATGAACATCTTTTTGTTCAGGCACATGTGCGCGTGGCCCTCGCGCGGCCAGACCTCAGGCATCAGTTTAACTTCGACGGGCCCGTTTTTTATGGCGAAAGGCTTCGAATAACCGGCCGCGCCGCGCGCTTTAATATCGATAGGAGAAAGTTTCAAGTAAATTTTCGAGTCGATCATCATATCGCCCGACGGGTCCCATATCATTTTTTTATTTTTTCCGGGGCCTATACCAACAGCGTCGCCCAATATACCTTTCAGTTTATTGCCGGCGGGAAAATTTTCGCCGTCGAGCGAATAATACACTTCAACGGTGCACAGGTTGTCGTTATAAGCGCCCAGACTGTAATTTATATAATAGATGCCGTTCGGACCCGGCGTAACTTTAAGATTCGAAACCGCGCATATGTTTTTATTGTCGATCGTGAACGGGCCGAAAACGGTTTCAGGGCCGATCCCGGATTTGTCGCGCGCGGCAAGTTTTATAAAAGAACGGCTGAATTCGCCGGCTATATCTTCGCCCGAAGACCACATGATCGACTTCGAACGGCCGTCAGGCCTCATGCTTTTCAGATCGCCCGAAACACTTTTGCTTTTTTTGAATACGGCGCCGTTATCGGTGGAATAATAAAGTTCAATAGCGCAATCGTCGCCGTCGGCGTCCGAAAGGTTATAATTTATCGTAATATCTCCCGAACTGGAAGTCACCGAAACGCCGGAAATTTCAGGCAGGCGGTTGTTACGCACCGCGAACGCGCCGGAAAAACCTTCCGCGCCTCTTAAATTGCTGTCATCAGCCACCAGCTTTATTTTTACTCCGCCGTAATCGCCGGTGAAATCGGAGCGCGAATCCCAGATTATCCTGCGGCCGGCGCCGGGAGCGACCGATTTATGATCGCCCGATATATGAACGCTCTTGATGTATTCCTTCGCACCGTCCACTAAATACCACAATTTAACCTCGCAGGTGTTTTTCTCGGCGTCATATATGTCGTAATATACAGATATTTCGCCGGAGTCGCCGGATGTGACTATATTTGAAACGGCGGGCGCCTCGTTGTTAGAGACCGTGAACGGGGCGCTCACGCCGTCATATCCTTTGATATATTTATCGAACGGCGTTATTCTCAGCAGCACCTTTTCTTCGCTCGTGATGAAATCCTTTTTGGAAAGCCATTTGATGGTTTTAGCCCTGCCAGGCTTCAATTGAGTTTCATCGCTGGTTAAATTAGCCGTTTTTATGAAACTTGCGCCGTTATCGAGCGAGTAAAAAACCTCTATGGTGCATGAGTGATTGTCGGCATCGTTCAGATCGAAGCTGACTTCGATCTCATCGGAGCCGCCGGCGCATGTCAGATTAGAAACGCCGGGGGCGCGGTTGTTCCTTACTGAAAAAGGAGTGCTTATACCCGGCCTTCCATATTTTTCAGGATACTGCCAGGCGGCTATTTTTACTTTGATGCCGTCATAATCGCCGCTGAGTTCGGGACGGGTCTTCCACTTGATCGAGCGCCGGACGCCGGGCCTGACCGATGACATTTCGCCGGTTATATTCGCGTTCTTATTGAAATTCAACCCGTTATCGAGCGAATAGTAAAAATCGACGCCGCATGTGTCAGATTCTTCGTCTATCAGATCGTAAAATATCACTACCTCGCCGGAAACATCGGCAGGATATATATTTTCAACATTCGGCGGGCGGTTGTTGAATAATTTGACCGGCCCGTAAACGGATTTATTGCCGTAGCCGGTGCCGTCGAAGGCCGTGAGTTCGAGATAAAGGCTTTCGGTATCTACCTTGAGATCGCTGCGCGAGCTCCATCTGACCTTAAGATCATTGCGGGGCTTTACGCTGTTGATATCGCCGGAAACGGCCGTCGATCTGAAGAATTTTTTTGAATCCGTCGAATAGCACATTTCGACGAGGCACATGTTCTCGTCGCTGTCAGAAAGGTTGTACATAACTTCGATCTCATTCGAATCGCCCGCGATCGAATTGATCTTTATTTCAGGCCGCGTGAAATTATTGAAGACCGATATCGCCGACGGTATTAAATGCTGCGATTCTTCGACGCCGTCAAAGGCCGCCAGTTTTATTTTCACGTTATGATTGTCGGTCTTTATATTTTCGCGGGAGCGCCAGATTATTTTTTTCGCGGCCGTCGGAGTGACGAAGTTGATATCGCCGGAAACGCTGTCTGTCCTGACATAGCTCATACCGTTATCGATTGAATAATGCACCGAAACGGAACTGGTATTATTGTCGGGATCGGCGAGGTCGTAGTTTATGGTTATTTCATCAGAAGACCCCGAAACGACCACATTCGACAATACAGGCCTGTTGTTGTTGCGAATCGAAAACGACGGCGAAAGCGCCGGGCGGCTTTCCTCTTTTTTATCCGAGGCGGTAAGCTTCACTATGACGTTGTTCGGGTTATTCGCTATATCGGAGCGCGAACGCCATAGCAGAGAGCGGCGGCCGCCTGACGCTCTGTCTAAAAAGCCCGGCGGCCTTCCGGATTCGATTATATTCTCCGACGTTTTAAAACTGACGCCGTTATCGGTGGAATAATAAAAAGACGATACCGCGCATTCGTCGCCGTCCTCGTCGTAAATTTCGTAATTAATGGTTATATCGTTGGTATTGCCTGCCGCGGCCACTTTCGAGATCTCGGGAGGGGAGTTGAATTTTATTGAAACGGCGTCATAAATATAGCCGTAATCGGATCTTAAAATTTTAATTTCAGCCGTTTTCTCGAGTTTGACCTTATCGCCGGCCTTCGCCATTATAAGGCGGGCGCCTTCAACGGACCCGCCGCCGAATTTGAAATTGCCGTTTTTATCGGTTTTGGTTTCTTTTTTATCGGGTAATAACGTCAGTTTTACGGTCTTTGCGCCCTGGATATATTCAAGATTTTTAATTTTGCCCGCGATGCCGCCGATCTTTTTAGAGGACCGCGCTATCTTCGCGATCTGCTCCATAACGCCGCGCTTCAGTGAATCGGGCGTAGTAACGTTTAATTTGGCGGAAGTAACCGAGGTGAGCAGTTTTAATTTGGCGTCCCCGCGCGGATATAACTTGATTATATAATTTTTCCCTTTTTCAAACCTGACCTCCGCGCTTTCGCTGGTAACGGATGCGCCTCCCGCGATGCGCCTTAATTTAAGCGCCATTTCGCCGCCGGACGAGCTTTCGGGAATGCTGAATGCGAAAAAGCCGTCTTCGCCGATAACCGCTGTTTCAACCGTTCCGGCGTAATATAAAAGCGCTTCACCGCGGGCGGGAACGAATATTTCGCCTAGCGCCTTCACAGATGCGGCATAATTGGCGGACGCTCCGAACGCGCCAAAATTTTTCTTGAATTTAAAATTCAAATAATAAGATATTTCAAACGGCGTGAAAGCGCCTTTCTTAGGCGTCAGCGAAAGGCCGGCGATATGGACGCGTTTTGGCGCCTTCGGGGGCTTAGTAGGTTTGGGAGGTTTTTCTTTTTTCGGGGCCGGCGGCTTTTCTTTTTCGGCGGGCGCGGCGGAAGTTTCAGGCCGAGCCTGTCCGGCGGGCTCGGGCGAGGCCGGTATCGAATATTGAGCGGACGCCGGAGCGGCGAATCCGCAAATATTTAAAACGAAGCACAAAAAAAACAGGAACGCGGCCATAGAAAGCGGCGCCGGCGATCCCATAGATATTAGAGATATATTATATTTATTTTTCATACAGGTTAACCATAATTTCCGATTATTTTATACCGTCCGCGGTTTCAATATCTTACAAAATGCCGGTAATAAAGTCAAGAATATTTTTGCGCGGCTTATTGAAGCCGTCCTTTAAAGGTTGAAATCCCCTTTCAAAAATAATATTGACTTAACCGCGCGGCATGGGGTATCATAGTTTATTGACGGGCGGACGCGCCGGTAAAGTTAATATCGTGGAGAA
>MGFH01000052.1 GCA_001791795.1 Candidatus Wallbacteria bacterium GWC2_49_35 | reverse complement strand
TAACCGCCGTAGCAGGCGCTTTCGAAAAGCCGACCAGATTGAATCCGGCCTTGAGCGTGATATTGCCGACCGTCGTTAACGCTGCGCCGCTCGAATTAAGCGTCACATTCGCCGAAGATATGCTTTTAACAATATAGCCTTTTCCCGCCGCAAGCGAGGTGAGGCTGCCTTCGCTCATGCTCAGAAAACTGCCTGCTGCGGCGCTGAATAAATAAATATCCTCTATCGCCGCAGCGTCGAGTTGTTTGAATTGTGCGGGCGTCGCCGTGGAAGGGGTGTTGGTGAATCCTATGAAATTGAACCCGGGCCTGAGAGTTATGGTCTGCGTCAGCGTTTGCGCCGAAGCATCGTAATAAAAGCATAAAAAGAGAGATATAAGGGCCGCCAGCAAAATGAATTTTCCTGATTTCATCAACGATACCACCTTGTATAATATAATTTTTGTTCCATAATTTTGATCCGGTCGATCATTTCCTGAAATCGAATTTTATCACATTTTAAGGTAAAATGCAAATCTATAGACAATCTACACACCATATAGTATGCCATAAATAAAAAAGGCCGCTCTGAAATATGAGTTCAGAAACGGCCTCTTTTATATTAAACTACCTGATTACAGGTTATCGTTTATTTCGACTGAAACTCCGTTACCTGCGAAGGTATAGCTCTCATAAAACTGCTTATGTCAGCCGCCGTGGTGGAGGCGTTTACAGTATTTGTCGCGCCGTTCGCGCCGGGAAGCGTGATCGACGGAGGAATTGTACCATCGGGTATTGAAACACCTAATTGCGTCAAAGTAGGAAGCGCTTTAAGAACATTTACATAAGCTATAAGCAATTCGGTCGCGGCCGCGGGATTTGGAATGTTTGACGCGGGAACCAAATTTAAAGCATTTTTTACCTTGGCCATGCAACCTTCAAGCAAAGTGGCTGCAGCTAATAAATTGCTACGCTGAGTTATATAAGGTTCCGGAGCGGTTTCAGGTATTTGAGCGGCAGCATCCCTGAGCTGCGTCACGCCGGCCTGAGCGTCTTTAACGCCCTGCCTTGCCAGGATTATGTTATCGACGACACCCGTGCCGCCTATGGCCTTATTAAGCTCGGTCATGAACGAAGTAGTGTCGGTCGACTGCATGAGTTTTGATATAACGCCGTCAGAAAGAGGAGTCATGTTCGCGAAATCGAAAACGGGAAGGTTGGGAACGTTATTTCCGAGTTTTTCGAACGCGAGCATCGAAGCCGTCGTCGTTTTGATGTCGATCGGCGGGTTCTGCAGCTCGAGCGCGGTTACGTTAGCCGGAATTTCGCTTATAAGCGGGCATTTGCCGACGATGTTACGCGCGAGAACATTTCCTGACACTTTTTCGATGATCTCCTGGATTATTATCTTGGGAACGCCGTCTATCGGTATCTGGCCGGTGTAACTAGCGGCGTTCGTCGGATCGCCGTTAACCGGATACGTAGTTCCGCTTATCTGGTCGTATATTTTTATCTGGTGAAGCGCCGGATCGAAAGTCTGCGTCGAAGGCGTGCCGGCCTGGAACGACGGTGCGGCAGGAACGCTAGTAGGCGCCGTTTTTAAATTCAAGTATTTAGCCGTAACAGGAACCGTCGTCGCATCGATAGCGAATACGCCGTTCAATACCGCGGGCGCACCAATTACATTGTTCGTAATGAACAATCTGAGTGCGGTCATACCGGTTACCAGCGGACCGGGAGCGGCCTTCAGCGCGTAAAGTTTGAAGTTGTAGACGTGCACTTCGCCGGTCGGCGGGTTCGGGCCGTCATAGCCGATCTTATCGTTATAAGTCGCGAGCTGTTTAAGCGTCGCGTTATTTACGAGCGGCGTCGCACCCTGAGGAACGGCTTTCGCAAGACCGGTGAAAGTGCCGGGCATTCCGTATATTACCCAGTGTATATAAGGATTTGATGCATCGGTAGGATCTTCGCAGACAAGGGCGTAGCTGACCGTGCCGGTCGGAGCGCCAGTCCAGCGGAGTTCGGGCGATACGTTGGCGCCGATACCGCTGAATTCGACGGGGATCGTGCCGTTAGCCGCGAATGAAGGCGACACAAGGGCAAACGTGACAGGCAGCGGAGTCGTCGACTGTACGAACTTGACGAAGAGCCTGTTCGATATTATCGCGCCGGCAGCGTCCACTATTGAAAGTATGCCGATCTTTCCGGCGAGTTCGGTCGCGACAGCCGCGTCAACGGCCGCGTGAACGGTCGTATCCATCCAGTCGAGCTGCTTTACGGGGAACATATATTCTTTGAGCGCCGTTCTGAATTTGATCTGAGCGCCGGTGAGATATACGCCAAAACTGTCGCCTATCATATGTACCATAGGAACCGTGTTATATATTATGTTTACATTCGTGGGAAGTTCCGTTGCAGGAGGAGTAGCGCCCCACGAATCCTGGTATAATTTAACTTCGTTAGTTGCATCGTTAACGCCTTTTATAGTTCTTATAAAAGTCGGCTGCGGAAGAACGCTCGATGTGAATTTAACTCTCACTCTGGCGGTAACTTCGAGACGCTGCATTTCGTCGAATATTACGAGGACCGCAACCAGATTGGTTTTGCCTGCGAGTTTCGCCCAGTCGAGCATTACCGATATGGAGTCGCTGCCCCAGCCTGCCGCGTCGTTGAACGCTATAGGAACTACTTCGACGGCGTTATCGATGAAGAACATAAAGTCCGCGCGCATTTTATTCGGGTGTTTGAGGTTTCTTCCGGTAATAACGAGCGGAGTCATCGTGGTGGTGCCGTCAGAAGGAGGAAGCAGCGTTACCACGTTAGCGGCGCTCTGAGTGTTAACGGTATCGATAGCCATCGTAACAGCGGGAGCCGCTGCGCCTCTGAACAATACCAGCATCTGGCTGGAAGCCGGCGCGTTGGCCGTATCATCCCATATAACCAGCGACGTGGCTTTGTAGTCGGGCAAATCCGCGACGGCGGGAAGCGACGCGGCGGCTATCGTGATCTCGTAATTGGTCCAGTTGGTCGAACCGGACTTGCCGATTTCTACGAAAGAGCCGGTGGTCGTCGAATCGACGGCCGCTTTGAAGTATTTAAGGCTGAAGGTTCCGCTGGCGGGAAGAAGCATATCGCCTTTAACAACAAGATCTTTCGTGCGGTCGATCTCGAAGGGACGGATGAGACCGAACGGATTTGAAATGTTAGTGCCGCTCACTAATTCTCTAACTATTACTTTCGGCGTGAAAACTATCGTCGAAGCGGTGAATTCAACCGGTATAGCCAGAATCGAACCGTATTTGGAATCGAACAGTTCGATCTTGCTTGCGCCTGTAACACCTTTAAGCGGAGCGGTGCTGAATTTTATCGAGGTATCCGTCCAGTCCGTGCTGCCGTTGTCGCACAGGAAAACGGGGACCATAAGTTTCGGGTTGTGAACCTTTATGACTCTTCTTTCGCCGGTTAAAGCATTGAGGTTGGTTCCTTCGATAACAGCGAACGGATTTACCGTCATCTCGCCGAGTTTCGCTGCCGTACCGTCGGTAGGAACTGCGATGCCGCCTATTTTAGTTATAGCGGGTTTTTTGTCGGTAGGCGCTACGACGACTTCGTTTGCGTTAATAACGGCCGCGTCATGAAGGGTAAGGCCCCATGAAGTTCCGTCGAGCGTTTTTACGAAGTAGTGGTCGGTTTTAATGAAGAAATTCTGCAGCGCGAAACCCGTTTTGCCCGGAGGCAGTAACACGGTGCCGTCAGCCAGGAAAAGTCCGTTGAGCATGTCGATCTTATATTTGCCTTCGATCTTCCACGGTACACGGACTACTACGCGGCCGGCGACGTTAGGATCGTATTCTACGAACGGGTCGTCTACTACAGATACTTTCAGGCTGTCGAGCGAGTCCATTAATTTGATCCATGCCAGACGCTTGGCTGCGTTCATAGTGAAATTTTCAAGCACGAACATTTTTTCGTAAGCCGCGATCCTTTCGGCGCCGGTCTTCGAAAGATCGTTGAAGTTGGTTAATATATTCCTATAGACGGGTTCGAGCGTGGCCTTAAGCGAGAGGTCTATTTCCTGTTTTATGAAGAACGGGAACTGAAGCATGTGAACGGGATTATTCAGACTTGCTTCGAGATCCGCAGATGCCGCGCTGATCATCTTGAACAGGAATATGTAATTTCCGGCTTTAAGGCTGGAAAGGTTTTTCGTTATGTCCAGCAGGAATTTGCCGGTTTCGCCTGTCACGGCTTCGAGTTTGATATGGGCCGGAACGTCGGCTACGGGCGTCAATTTATTGTCGAACATCGAAGAAACCACGTTCGGCTGCATTACGCTTACATAAACGACCGAGTCGGTGCCGTCGGTGACGACCTTAAGCGAGGGGCCGGTAAGTATTTCGACGAATTTGATCCTGGCGAGTTCAGTCGCGCCTTTTACTACGACGGGGAATATCGCTTCAGCTTTAATGCCCGAGGTAGTGGTGGCATTGACTATCGCGTCATAAACGCCGGCGGCGATATTAGCGCCAAGGTTGAGTTTGCCTTCCCATTTATTCTGATTGGTCGCATTTTTCGTAAGCGTTACCGTAACGGCCGTCTGGGCCGCGTCGTCTAAGTAAACGGGATTGCCGAATCTTTTGAGTTCTACTTTAACTTCGCTCAGAAGATTTACAGCGGTCGTATCGGGAACTTTTATGTCGATGGCTATATTCACTTCGCGCAGCATATTCGAAGCGAGATCGATAACGCGCGGCGAGTAGAATATATTGGCGAATATCGGACGGCCCTCGACGAACTGGTCGACTATCTGGCCTTCGTTCTGAAGCTGGAGGACGAACCTCTTGGCTTCTTCGATGAAACCCTGTTCGGGGAATTCGGTAATTAATTCGCTGAACAGTTTGAGCGCGATATTTTTGTAATTAACGTCTTTGAATTTGTGCATTACGTAGCGTTCCATATACATAATGGCGCGCTGGAATTTAGCCATCGCCCTGAGGCTCTTAAGATCGGTTTCGGAAGTGATGTTGCCTACATATTTAGCGTCGAGGCTTAAGTCGTCGACTATGGCTTTTAACGCCACTTCAACCGACGAGAACGCCATTTCTATTTCCATCGTCGAGAAATTATTTTTGTAGTACAGGCGCAGTTTTTCGATGAGCGAAAGCGCTTTGTTGAATTCGGCGCCGGGGCGGGGTTTGCTGTCGATGAAAGAGTTTACGCCTACTTCGCCGGCGTTCTGGAGCGCAATGCCGGATTCGAGTTCGTTCAATATGTCGCGTACCGAGTTGACGAAATTAGATTCCGGGAATTTGAGTCTGAAAAGTTTTAATCTTTCGAGTAATTTTACTTTTACGATATCGTCTTTAACGGTTAAAAGCCTGAATTTATAATGCAGGCAGAAAGCGCCGTAGTAAAGAGCGGCTTCTTTCATTTTAACGGTTATCTTCACGTCGGTCGAGTTGTAAACTTCTTCGAATTTATCGAAAGCTTTCTGGAACTGCTCGATGGCGATCTTATATTCTCTGCCGTGATAGAAGCTCATGGCGCGTTTCATTATCGCGTCGGCCGCTTCGAGCAGGCCGCCGGCTTCTGCAATGACGCCTTCGGTCTTCTTTTCGATGTCTTCGATCGTCCTGATCATTTCTACGATCGCGAATGAAAGGTGAGCGTAATGAGCTTCAGCTATCTTTTCGCGGATCTCGAGGAATATTTCTTTAGCGAGACCGAGAAGTTCTTTATTTTCGAGATCGATCTGTCTGAGAGCGCGGTATTGTGATAAAAGCACGAGGCCCATGTGGTAACGAGCGTCGCCTTTTAACTGGTTGACAACCGCGGGATTGTCGAAGATCGCTTCGAAGGCCGTATCGGCGCCTTCAAGAAGTTTCAGAGCCGTATCGGCGGCGGGAGCTTCGACGGTTCCGGTGGCTGTGGTTCCTGCGTATATCAGTTTCTGCTTTTCTTCGAGGGTCGTGAGAACGCGGGCCGCGTCGATTATCTTATTCGCGTTGAATAAGAGTTTCATAGCGTTATTGAAAGCGAGTTTTACCGAGTCGGTGCTTTCAGTGAGATCTACGAACTGCTGACCGAAGTTCTGCTGAGTGGGGTTGTCGATAACTAACTTTTTGCCGACTGCGAAGAAGTTGGTAGCCGGTTTTATGGTTTTTATTATCTTTCCGACGGTTACGTTGGTATCAACGAGTATTTTCTCAGCGTCGGTGGTGGCGCTCTGCTCTAAAGTGATCAGCCTGTTTTTAACGGCCGTGAGAGCCGTATCGGTAGCGGGAGCGTTTTTGAGCTTATCGACGACTGCCGCGAAAGCGAAGAGAGCTTCGTTTACTTTCGGGAACTTCTGCTCGTCGTTCATACGGAGTTCGGCACCTTTATCGGATTTAACTACCGTTTTAACCGAGTCTTTAAGGTTCTTATAAGCGTTTTCGATGTCGTTCAAGCCAAGGAAAGCGCGGCCAAGGCCGAAATTTTTAACTTTGCTTTCGGTTATGTCCTCGAACACTTCGACGGCTTCGGAAGGACGGCCGGCGTTGATGAGCGCGTCGCCCTTCTTTTCGAGTATCTTGTCTTTGTTTATTACTTCGCCGGTGGGAAGAACCACTTCGAGAGTGCCTTCCGATTCGAATTTTGAAATAAGAACGTCGGCTTTCTGTTTGGCTTCGTCCAATTTAGCGTTGTCATTTTTAGCCAGGACAGATGCGTTTTTCAAAATGGCTGCGGCCAGCGATTTATCGCGGCCGGAAGTCGTGTCGGTTTCGGGTATGGTTATGTTTTTAACCATATCGTAACCTTTTTTATATTCGGCTTCGGCGAGAGTGTTGGTCTCGTCGCTCATTATCTGATAAGCTGCCATTAAAGAGCGGGCACTGGAGGCCGTTGTCGTGTTGTTGACGCTGTTGTTGAAGATATCGCCGAGGTCGCTGCAGACCAGGCCGTAAGATATCTTGGCGTCGGTATTGACTTCCTGCTCGGCGGTTACGTTCTCGGTAGCGGTGATGATGGTCGAAAGCTGACCCTGCGCGCTTTTAACATTGGTTTCGTTCTGGCGCTGGCCGCTGGTCGCGATCAAAGCGAGAGCGTCTTTGAGTTTTTCGAGCATCGTGAGCTGGGCTTCGAGTTTGCCTATAACGGCGTCGAGGCCTTCTTTTATTACGGCTATTTCGTTAGGATCGAGCGAACCTACTACGGCGTCTTTATAAGCTCTTTCGAGTTTTTCGGGGGTGTCGTAGACGCCGTCTTTGAGAAGCGCCTGGCGTTTGGTTTCAAGGTCGCTGACATAGGGCGCGATCCTCTTCTGGAAGTTCGCGTCGGCTTTTTTCAATTCTTCGTCGGCTTTGAAAGCAGACGCTTCTTTGGTCGGATCGGCGTAGATCATGCTGATGGCCGTCGAAATGGGAGTGACGTCGCGGTTTGTTATTTTTTCGTCCGCTTTCACTTTTCCGACGAATACCGATACCATTTTATTGGCAGTGACTTTCGCCTTCGCTATGACCTTATAGGCTTTTGTGAAGTCTTTTACTTTGAACGAATAAGACTGGCCGTCGTTTACGACTTTAGGATTGGTTTCAGCCGCGTCGAGCGATATGGAAGGAACGGCGTTGCCGTCTGAATCGACGAGCGTTACGTCGAACGCTTCGCCGCTGGTCTGATAATTAAGACCGAGTTCGGCCATGCCGGCGGCCGAGTTGATCGTGCCGGTGATTTCAGCCGCTTTAGCGGTCGGATCTACGGGGCTCGCGCCGACGACTATGCTGGTTCCGTCATAATTTACGGTGGTGTCGGCTGTTACGTTGAAAAAGTAGGATTCGCCGGCTTTAAAAGTGGGGTCAGAACCGTCTAAAAGTGTGACGGTGCCGCTGGCGTCGCGCACTACCTGAAGGAATGCGCCGGCAGCGGGACTCCATTTATAAAGGCCTTTGATCGTCGAGTAACTGGCCATGAGCGAGCTGAAAGTTACAGCGGTCGTGGGGACTTTTGAAAAACCGATGAGGTTGAAGCCCGATTTCAGCGTTATGCTTCCGATGGTGGAAATGGCGGTACCAGATACGGTAACGCTTGTTTCCGTGCCGGAGCTGTTTTTTACTATATAGCCTTTTCCGGCCGCGAGACTGGTCAGCGTGCCGTCTTTAACGCTTAAAAAGCTGCCGGCCGCGGCGCTGTATAAATAAACGTCTTCTATATTTGAATTCAATGTCAATAGCTGCTGGGGAGTAATAGAAATCGCGGTCGTAAAACTCGCGAAGTTAAATCCCGATTTTAAAGTAATGGTCTGCGAAGTCTGAGCGAACGCGGTCGTCGCGAACATCATGACTATAAGCATTATGGCGATCAATAATCTGTTTCTCATTATCCTCTCCTTGATATTTGTATTTTTTTGCACTTTTTATTGAATCCGAACCCGTAATATAAGTGGAGAGTTCAGAGTGGAGAGTTGAGAACTAAAGGATTTTTGATATTTTAATTTCGTCAAAATTCCTTATCTGTTCTCTATTCTCTATTATCTGTTCTCTAAAAAACGATAACTCTCCACTCTCCGTTCTCCACTCTCAACTTATTTTATTTCGATGCCTTTTCCGGCGTTGTCGAATTTATCCTGCGGGCCGGCGTAGATCATGAAGCATTTGTTATCGCCTGCTTTGAACGTGCAGGTATGTTTTAAGCCGTCTTCGGTTTTAACTTCGTTGAATTCCGACCACAGAGGGGCGTTATTGAACAGAAAGTTCGAGGTGAGTATGTGGGCTTTTTTAACGGGAACGGACGTCTGATAGGCGACAATAACGTTATCGCCGGTTTTTTCGATCTTAACGGAATCGGCTATTACCGTATTCGAGCCCGAAAGCGGCACCTGTTCGCCGACGACCGAGCTGGCCGAGCCGCCGCCGCCGCCACATCCGGCGAGAACCGCCATAGCGAAAACAACGAATACCAGGGCCATAAGATTTTTTGACATGAGCTTTAACATTTAAGAACCTCCTATGAATTTTATGGATTTTTTCTTATATTATTCCGACCGGTTTCACGGTTACGGATACTTATTAACAGCCTTAGTATAAATACAAACGGTAAAACAATTTACCTGTTAAAAATAAAAAAACTGACGCGCGGCGCCATATTAAATATATCAGCGCTTCGGGCCAGCATTTTTAAACCGGTAACTAATATTAAATTATAAAAATCGCGATTAGTCATATTATTTATTTATTCTCACGAGAATGCACTTCAATAAAGAACCCTTAAAAGTCAACTTTCAAGTTGTACTAAAATATTTTATCACCATTGATTGCCTTTGTCAAGGTCAATCAAAAAAAATTACATTAATTTACTTAAAAATTATGCATGATCTGCCAGTTTATTATTTTTATTGACACGATTAACATATCTATGATAAAATAATTTCAGATTTTTTGCTTTTTAAGCATATATAAAACATTATTGAAAGGGGAAATTGAAATTGAATTTCGAATTCAACGAAGATCAAATTCAAATCCGTGACATGGCCCGCGAATTCGCTCAGAACGAGATCGCTCCGACAGCGGCTCATTACGACGAAAAAGCCGAATTTCCGTGGCCTATCATAAAAAAAATGGCGGAGCTCAACTTTCTTGGAATGATGATACCCGAGCAATACGGCGGAATGGATTTCGACGCCACCACCGTAACTCTGGTCATAGAAGAAATATCGAAAGCGGACGCATCGTGCGGCGTTATACTCGCCGTTCAGAATTCGCTCGGCGTATCCGCGCTCATCAATCACGGTTCGGAAGAACTTAAAAAGAAATACCTGCCGCCAATCGCCTCCGGCGAAAAACTCTGCGCGTTCGGCCTCACCGAAGCAGGCGCAGGCTCTGATTTTTCGGCCATGGCGACCGTCGCCGAAGATAAAGGCGACCACTGGCTTTTAAACGGCAGAAAAACCTTTATCACCAACGGCTCGACCGCCGAAACTTTCACCATCATCGCCATGACCGATAAAAAGAAAGGCGCGCGCGGCATGAGCGCTTTCGTCGTTGAAAAAAGTTTCCCGGGCTTTTCGGTCGGCACGATCGAAAAAAAACTCGGCATAAGGGCGTCCGATACGACCGAACTCATTCTCGATAACGTAAAAGTGCCTAAAGAAAACCTTATCGGCAAAAAAGGCTACGGGTTCATCTACGCGATGCAGTCGCTCGACACCGGCCGCATTGGCGTCGGCGCACAGTCGCTCGGCATCGCCCAGGCCGCATACGAAAAAGCGCTCGCATATGCGAAAACCAGGGAACAGTGGGGCACGTCCATAACAAAACTGCAGGCCATTCAGTTCAAATTCGCCGATATGGCCACGCGCATCGAAGCGACAAGATGGCTCGTCTACCACGCGGCCTACCTGAAAGATAACGACAGGCCTTTCGTCAAGGAAGCGTCCATGGCAAAGGTGTTCTCCTCCGAAATGGCCACTTACGTGACGCACCAGGCCATGCAGGTAATGGGCGGCTACGGGTACATGAAGGAATACGACGTCGAAAGGTATTACCGCGACGCTCGGATCACTGAAATATACGAGGGGACCTCCGAGATACAGAGGCACGTTATCGCCTCGCTGGTAATTAAATAAGCGGTCAACATAAGCAATATATTAAAGGGGCGCGGAACCGGCGCCCCTGTTGTCTATTCGGAGAGGCTAAAAATTTGACGAGCGAGGTAAGTTTCAATGGATATATTTGAGGAAATGCAAAAATACGGACATGAAGAACTTAACCTGTTTTACGAGCCTGAATTCGATCTGAGGGCCGTCGTATCGATCCATAATTCCAACCTCGGAATGGCTTTTGGCGTTACCAGGCTCTCCGATTATTTTTTCGAAGACGCCGCCATACTGGACGCGCTCAAACTCGCTAAAAATTCAACGATGTCCGCATCGATACTCAACTGCGATCTGGGCGGGGCGTCGAGCATCCTCATAAACGAGGAGAACTGTGAAAAAAGCGAAGGTTATCTTCGCGCCTACGGCCGCTTTCTGCGCTCGCTCGGAAACCGTTTCTGCACCATGGCCGATTCCGGCTTCACGCTCAAAGACATGATGTTCATATCCAAAGAATTTCCCAACGTCGTCGGCCAGCCCGAATTCTACGGCAGCGCCGATCCGTCTTATTTCATAGCCTACGGCGCGCTGTGCGGCATCAAAGCCTGCGCCAACGAGGCATTCGCTAGCGCCATACTCGATAAAAAGAGGATACTCGTCCAGGGGCTCACGCCGGCGGCCTTACAACTCGTCAAAATGCTGTCGAGCGAGGGCGCCGAGATCATCGTCACCGACAGGTATTACGACAACGTAAAGCGGCTTAAGGACGAGATCGCCGGCATCCAGATAGTGCGCCCCGAAGAATACGAGAATATCGAAGTGGATATATTCTCGCCGTGCGAAGCGGGCGGGACCGTGACCGAAAAATATATCAGCGGAAAAAAGTGCAAAATAGTCGCCGGCATGGCAAAAATGCAGCTCGCCTCCGACGATATAGGCGAACTTATGATGAAAAACGGAGTAATTCACGCCCCGGGCATCGTAATGAACGCCGCCGAAGCGGTTATCGCGTTCTCCGAGATATTCGGCTACGACGACGAACATATTAAGCATCACATAGAGCAGATCAGCGACATCATGGGCGAAATACTGGCTAAATCGAAGGAAACCGGCGAAACCCCGCTCGCGATAGCTGAAAAAATAGCACTGGAGAGACTTTCAGTCGTTCACAAACTCAAGAAGATATACACCGGAAGCATGACGGTCAATTAAAAAGCGGAGGTTGAAGTTGAATGAATGAAGTAATCGAAAAAAAATATGTCCTCGCGATCAATCCCGGCTCGACTTCCACTAAAATAGCGGTTTTTGAAAATCTGGAGCCGCAGTTCGTCCAGAACATCGCGCACCACAAAAAAGACCTCGAAAAATTTAAAAATATAAACGATCAGTACGAATACCGGAAGAAAACCATATTAAAAACTCTTTTGGACAGGAAATTCGACATTACAATGCTTTCGGCGGTCGTCGCGCGCGGCGGCCTTATGAAGCCCATCGAGGGCGGCGTGTACACCATAAATCAGCGCATGGTCG
>MGFH01000051.1 GCA_001791795.1 Candidatus Wallbacteria bacterium GWC2_49_35 | reverse complement strand
GACCTTTTTTAAGTAATCAAATAAAATCGCGGAGGAAAAAATGTATCAGAATTTTTCAATCGAAACTTTCGTGAAAGAGCAGTACCTGGCAAATCAAAAAGCGTCGCACATGAACGCTTTCGCCGTTATCTCGTCTAAAAATATCGACTTTTCGGATTACCTGTCGTTCTTAAAGCCGCCCGCGGATATCGAAGATCTTCAAAAATACATATGCGATCATCCCGCGATCGAAATGCGCGAGCTGATATCGGTTCACGAACCCATCGAATGCGAAAACCTTATAAACACGGGCGTAGTGGACAGCGTTGAAAAACAATATGTCGAGGATTTCGACTTCCATCTTCTCAATCTTTATTTCGACGTCAGGCCCAAATATAACCTCAAACTGAATTCAGTGGCGGTCAACGCGACCTTCAACGATTTCGCCCTGCCGTCGCTCAGGCCCCGAGTAATTTCGCTCTTTCCGACGGCCGACGTGTTCAAAAAATCCGAAACGGTATCCGGCAAGGTTGTCGTTACAGGCGGCAAGGGCTTCGAGTTTGTCGCCGACGGCGAAGCCGGCCAGGCTGCTAAAAGCGGCGAAGCCGATTTTGTTTACGACTACCGCGCATCGCGCAAGTCGGTAATGTCGGCCCAGACGGGCAGCGGCTTTTTCTACAAGTTCTTCACGGCGGCCGACTCCACCGACACGCAGACCTTCAGGGTAAGGGCTATTTTATTGAGGCCCCGCCCCGTCAAGAAAATACTTATGAAAATCAGCTTCATAATCAATGAATTCCCGGTCGAATATCATTATGCAAGCGAGATCCCGGTCGTCGAATCGAACGTCAGATAAAACAAAATACCCGGAGAGATTAAATGCCTGAAAAAATCGGTCTGGTATATATTGTCGGCGCAGGCCCGGGCGATTACGGCCTGATCACGTTGAAAGGCCTCGAATGTATAAAAGCCGCGGACGTGCTCATCTACGACAGGCTGGTCAACGAAAAATATCTCGGCCTGGCTAAAGACGGCTGCGAGCTGATCTACGCGGGAAAGCAGTCGTCGGATCATGCAATACCGCAGGACCGGCTCAACGAACTTATCGCCGATAAAGCCGCGGAGGGCAGGATCGTAACGCGTCTCAAGGGCGGCGATCCGTATATATTCGGCCGCGGCGGCGAAGAAGCGCTGCTGCTTCGCGAGCGCGGCATACCTTTCGAGGTCGTGCCGGGCGTTTCGGCTTTCTCGGCCGTCCCGGCCTACGCAGGAATACCCGTCACGCACCGCGGCTACGCTTCGACCGCCGCGGTCATAACCGGGCACGAAGACCCGGCGAAGGAGACCAGCGACATTAACTGGCGAGCGCTCGCCGGCATCGGAACGCTCGTATTTTTCATGGGCGTTAAAAACCTTGCTAAGATAAGCGAAAACCTCGTCGCCGCCGGCATGCCCGAAACCACGCCTGCTGCCCTGATCGAACGCGGCACGACGCCGCTTCAAAAATCCCTTATATCCGACCTTAAAAATATAGCGGCCGCGGCCGCCGAAAAAAACATAAAGCCGCCCTCGATACTAGTGGTCGGCAAGACCGCCGAATTGGGCGGCCGTCTCAACTGGTTTGAAAACCGCCCGCTATCGGGCAGAAAGATCATCGTGACGCGCGCGCGCGAACAGGCGTCTGAGCTGAGCGCGCAGCTCGAGCGGCTCGGCGCGATGGTCTACGAAACTCCGATGATAAGGCTCGTTCCTCCCGACGACGGTTATGAATCGTTAAAAACCGCCATGGCTGAAATTTCCAGATATCAAATGATAGTTTTCACCAGCGTCAACGGCGTATCGCGCTTTTTCGAGCGCGCGGCCGAATTCGGCCATGACATAAGAATATTATCGGGCCTTTCGATAGCGGCCATAGGCGAAAAAACCGCCGACGCGCTGCGGGCGCGCTATTTAAATGTCGATATCGTTCCCGGCGAGTATAAGGCTGAAAATCTCGCCGAAAAGATCATCGAAACGCACAAATCGAAAAAACTCGACATACTCGTCGCCCGCGCCCAGAACGCGCGCGATACGCTGGTAGAAGCGCTCCGCGAAGCAGGCCACCGCGTGAGCGTGGCGCACGTCTATAAAACGGTCCATGACGCGGCCGGTCCTTTCGACATTAAAGAAATGCTCGCATCCGGCGAAATCGACGTGCTGACATTCGCCAGCTCCTCCACCGTAGATAATTTCATGATCGCGGCCGGCGCCGGCGCCGTCACCGACGCCGTCAGAAATAATGGCCTTAAAATAGCCGCCATAGGCCCGATAACCGCTTCGACATGCGCCAAATACGGCGTCGAAGCCGCCATAAAACCCGCGCAATACACCATAGACGCCCTTGCCGGCGAGATAGCCGCGTATTACGCCGCCCGGACGGCCGAAACAAGATGATAGACCGCGGCCTGTTTCTTTTGATACCCCTTTTCGTTCCGGTTCTTTTCTCGCGAATGACGCAGGACTCGTTTTTATTCCCCAAAGAGATTTTTTTCGCCGCGGTAACGGGCGCCGCCTTTTTTTACAGACTTTTCATCCTCTACAGGGAAAAAAATAAACATACTTTCTCCTTTAATTTAATCGACGGCCTGCTGCTTGCGCTTCTTCTGACCGGCGCGCTTTCGATAGCGGGACGCGCCGATTTTTATCCCGCGCTGCACCCCTTTGTAATAGTCATCGCATCAGCCTTTTTCTACTACGAACTCAAACTTTTCAATAAATTCAACTCCGTCTTCTTCATTTTTACCGACTGTTTTATCATTTCAGGGCTCGCCGGCGTTATTTACGCCTTCATACAATATTACAGGCTGGATTTTCTCTTCGGCTACGCTGCGCCGGCCGATAAAATGCGCCTATTCTCGTTTTTCGGCAACAAAAATTATTTCAGCGAATTTTTGACAGCGGTAATATTTATTATAATAGGCAAAATCCTCATTTTGTCGGCCGCCGGCGCGGGCCGCGGCCTCGTCAAAAACATCCGCGCAAGGCTCGCATTTTATTATATTTCACTCGCGGCGTATTTCACGATGATCTTCATCATCCAGTCGCGCGCCTCGTTCCTGGCGCTGGCGGCCGGCGGTATATATTTATTATTCACGATATACGGTAACGCCCGCCTGCGGCCGGTGCTTTTTTCCGCCCGCAGGGGGTTCGCCCTCGCCGCCGCGGCGCTTATACTCGCTGCCGCCGTTTTTTCATCAGCCACCCCGCTTACGGTCGACAGAACCGACATTTTCAGCCGCCTGTCTTCCATCTTCGGCGCGGCCGACGAGCGCAATATCGCCATCCGGCTTGATATCTGGCACGCCACCGCCAAAATGATAAGGGACAATTTCTGGTTCGGCTGCGGGCTCGGCTATTTCAAGATGAATTACCTGAGCTACCAGGGCCTGCTGTTTAAGGAAAATTCCAATTTATTCTACGAGGACCAGTTCTTCGCGAAGGCGAACCAGGCGCACAACGAGCTTCTGCAGATATTCTGCGAGCTGGGCGTTTTCGGCTTTTTATTCGCCGCTTCTCTGGTTATGGTCCTGGCATACGTTTCGCGCAGGATCACGCGCCCGGGCGGCGCCGCATCACGGGTAAAACTCTTCGCGGCGGTCTCAGTTTCGGCTTCGCTGATAAGCGTTTTCATCAACTCGCTCTTCGGCTTTCCGCTTCACATACTTCCGAGCGCGCTCGTGTTTCTGACCTGCGTCGCCGTCATCGACAAACTTTCACGCGACCCCGGAACCGGCCTTCGCGGCGGCTTTTTTTCGGCGGAGTACGCCTTCGACCCCCGCCGGCCGAACGTTATAGCCGTCCTTATCTCGGCGGCGGCGGTTTTCATAATGCTCTTCTCGCTGGCCCCTTCGTATCTTAAGGCCAATATAGACATGAAAGCAGGCCTCGATCTTCTCAAGCTCGACAGGCACGGCAGGGCGGGCTTCTATCTGAAAAGATCGATCGAAGCAAACCCCTTCAACGGCGAAGCGCGCTACTATATGGGAATATGCCTCATGCAGAAAAAGGAATACGACGACGCGGTCATGGAATTCCTTCGTTCGCTTCAGAGCGAATCCGACCCCAATATATATTCCAACATCGGCCTGGCATTTTACAAAATCGGCATGTACGATCACGCCGCGCAATATATGAACAAAGCTCTCGAGCTTTCGCCGCACAACGTTTATTATCTTCTCAACGCCGGATGCGCCTATCAGAAAAAGGGAGATTTCCGGACGGCCGTCGACTATTTCCAGCGCGCGCTCGCATTCGCCTCCACGCCCGAGGCCCTGATAAATCTCGGCCACGCGTATTATCTGATGGGCATCTGCGATAAAGCCGAAACCACGCTCGCCGACGCGCTCGCAAGGTATGGCGGAAAGCCGCATTATGCAGAAAGGATATATTACCTGACAGGTCTCGCGCAAACCGACTTAAAAAAGTACGAAAGCGCCGCAGAAAACTTCAAACGCGCCCGCGCGCTCAATGTAAGAAATCCCGATTACGCTCTCAATCTCGGCCTCGCGCTGATATTTTCGCATAAAACCGCCGAAGCCGAACTGGTATTCGGCGATTTTTTAAAAGGCGGCTTCAACGAACTGATCGCTTACAATCTTGGCGGCTTATATTATAACGAAAAGCGTTTTTCCGACGCGCTCGTCGTTCTTAACGAGGCAAGGAGCGCCATAGAAAAAAAACTTTCCGGCGACGCGCTTGAAAACGACCGTCTTTACAGGCAGACCACGGCACTGATCAAAGACGCGCGCGGCCAAAAATCCCAAAACAATAAATAATTTAATTTAACTTCCGATAATAATAATTATGATATTGTATCCCGAAAAGCCGGAAAGGATATCGAAGATACTTTCCTCGTGTTCGATCTGCTCCAGACGCGAGGCGGAGCGGCTTATATCCGAAGGCCGTATAGCCCTCAACGGCGAAACGGTCACCGAACCAGGCACGAAAGCGGTCATCGCGAGCGATAAGATAGCGCTGGACGGCGTAGTTTTGAATTTAATCGAAGACCGCGAAAATTACGGCTATTATTTACTTAATAAGCCCTGCGGTTATTTGACCACCTGCGACGATCCGTTCGGGCGCAAGACCATATTCGACCTTATCGAACTGGCCGGCCATTATTTTCCGGCAGGAAGGCTCGACCTCAATTCGCGCGGCCTCGTACTGATAACCAATGACGGCCTTTTATGCGGCCTGATAACTCACCCGCGCAACATGGTCGAAAAAAAATATATGGTTAGCGTGAGTCCGCGCCTCGAGGAGTCCGACCTGAAAAAAATCAGGGCCGGAATAGAATTCGAAGGCGAACGCTACAGGGCGCGAAGGATAGCGCTGGATAAAGAACTTAAAAACGGCGGCGCCGTTTACGAAATAATTTTAAACGAGGGGAAAAAAAGGGAGATAAGGCAGATGATCAAAGCCGTCGGCGCGCGCGTTAACGATCTTTTCAGGGTGTCGATCGCCAACCTTTCGGTGAGCGGCATCGCGGAAGGTTCTTACAGAAAGGTAACGCCGCCGGAATTAGTGGAATTAAAGAAACTGACCGGCTACGAAAAAGCTCAGTCATAGAATTTTAATGATCCGGACGTAAAATTAAATTCAGTAAGGAATGATGCAATGCAAAAAAGAATAGTATTAGACAACGGAATGACACTGGTGCTGGAGAACACTTCGACCGTGCGTTCCATCTGCCTGGGCGTGTGGGTCAAGGCGGGCGCGGTCTACGAAGCGCCGGAACAGGGCGGCATTTCGCATTTCATAGAGCATATGCTTTTCAAGGGCACTAAAAAGCATACCGCGCGGCAGATCGCGGAAGCGATGGATTCGATCGGCGGCCAGATAAACGCCTTTTCAGCCAAGGAATTCACCTGCTTTTTCGCCAAGGTCCGCGACCAGCATATGGAAATGGTCATATCTCTTCTGGCGGACATGCTCAACAATTCGCTTTTCGACGCCGGCGAAATAGAACGCGAAAAAAACGTGGTGATCGAAGAGATAAAAATGTACGAGGACGCGCCGGACGAGCTGATCCACGACATCTTTTCGCAGTCACTGTGGAAGACGCATCCGATAGGCCAGCCGATCCTGGGCACGGCAGAAAGCGTAAGCTCGGTCGGACGCGAAAAAATATTAGATTACTATTCGAAGAACTACCAGCCTTCCAATATGCTTATAACGGCGGTGGGTAATTTTAAAATATCGCAATTCACCTCGCTGATAAAAAAATATTTCAAATTCGGCGCGGCGGATACTTTCGTCCCCCAAAAGGTCGCCGTGCCTAAATTCACCATCGAAAAACAGGTGCGCGAGAAAAAAGTGGAGCAGGTGCATCTTGTGATCGGCGCGCCGGGCATCAACGAATCCGATGAAGACCGCTACAAACTTTACGTTCTCAATTCGATATTCGGCGGCTCTATGAGTTCGAGGCTTTTTCAGGAAATACGCGAAAACAGGGGCCTGGCCTATTCCATATTTTCGTACGCAACGTTGTATAAAATGACGGGACTTTTCGCGATCTACGCCGGGTGCGGGTATAAGGAATGCGAAACGGTCACGGGCCTTATTCTCGACGAGATCGAAAAGATCAAAAAGAAAGATATCACGAAAACCGAGCTGAACCGGGCCAGGGAACAGCTTAAAGGTAATATAATACTCTCGCTCGAAAGCATCAATTCGCGCATGAACCGGATGGGCCGCAACGAAATATACTTCAACCGCCAGATCGCTATCGACGAAGTGCTCGACAACATCGATAAGGTTTGCGAGGAAGACGTTTCATACATGGCCGGAAGACTTTTTAAAAAGGGTAAGATCGCCTTTTCTATAATCGGCCCCGAAGACGGCGAAAAAAAACTCGCCCGCTCGCTCGAACTTGTGCCTTGAAAAATTATATTATTATTTAATAATTAAGTAAATTAATAATTAATAAAAGGGTTATTAAACTATGATCAATCAGTTATAAAAGGAGAGTTCAATGAAAATCAATCAATTAAGGGTAAGCGCGCTTCGCGAAAAATTGCAGTCCGAAAAACTGGACGCGGTTTTAATTTCCAAAATGGAAAACATCCGATATCTGTCAGGATTTTCCGGATCGACCGGCTATATGATGGTCGACGGAAAAAGCGCTTACATCTTCGTGGATTTCAGATATATCGAGCAGGTAAAAAAAGAAACCTCTAAAATAGAGATAATACAAACCAGCCGTTCGCAGATTGGCGAGGTGTGTGAATTCATCAAAAAGAAAAAATATAAAAAGGTCGCGGTCGAAGGCGGGCATTTAAGCGTGAACGGCTTGAGATCCTTCGAGGATCTGCTGAGCAAATCTCAAAAACTCGTACCGACAGCTTCGCTTATCGAGGCCGGTCGAATGGTGAAGTCGAAGGAAGAAATAACGCTCATTAAAAAAGCGGTAGAACTCGTCGACGTCACTTTTTACGAGATGATATCGAAAGGAAAGGAAAACTTCATCGGTAAGAGCGAGAGCGAAGTCGCCGCAAAAATCGAATATTATATGAAATGCGGCGGAGCGCAAAGCCCCTCATTCGAATCGATAGTCGCCTTCGGGCCTAACAGCGCCTATCCGCATTATAAGCCTTCGCCCGGCGTCACGGTGAAACCTAAAGGCAAAAAGGCCGGTGACGGAACGTTTTTGAAACTCGACTTCGGCGCGAAGCTTAACGGCTACTGCTCAGATATGACAAGGACCATCTTCATAGGAAAACCCACACAGAAGCATCTTGACATTTATAAGATCGTGCTCGAAGCTCAGCTCACGGCGATCAACAGGGCGAAGCCCGGAATGAGCGGCCGGGAGATAGACAAGATCGCCCGCGACGTCATTACGAAACACGGCTATAAGGATAATTTCGGCCACGGTTTAGGCCACGGCGTCGGCCTCGAGATCCACGAAGGCCCGACGGTATCTTCGCTCAGCGAGATCAAGGTAACCGAAAACATGGTATTTACGATAGAACCCGGAGTTTACATACCGGGCTTCGGCGGCGTGCGCATCGAAGACATAGTCGTCATGGAAAAGACCGGCTGCAGAATACTTACGAAAAGCCCCAAAGAAATAATAATAATTGAGTAAAATCATCGCTTTTATGATATAATATAATTAGGAGGTGCGTTATGATACAATTATGGCCGTTCGGCCGCCGAAAAAACTTTATAATACCGGCTGCGCTAGCCTCGTCGCTTGCGCTGACCGCCGTTTTCGCCGGCTTCGCTTTCGCCGATTCCACGGTAACCATACCGGTGCCGGACACGGTCACCAACGAAAGTAAAAACCTCGTGCTGACGATAACCGTGCCGACGTCGCTTGAAAAAACATACCAGCCGGTGACCCAGAAACCCGAAGACAAGCCTAAAAAGAATAATTTTACAAAGTATTTCGACCTGAATCCGTTCCCGAACATGGTCAACGCCGAAGAGGTCGACGTGCTGAAGCGATTCGTAAACAAAGGCATAGTAGAAGATATTTCGGCCATTTCAGTCAAAAAGAACTTCGTGGCGAACAACTACGAAATGGGCCGCACGCTGGCATCGGTCGTCAAAACCGCTCTCAAAGCGGCGCCCGACCAACTCGCGCGTCTCGGCGTGACCCGCGCCGATATTTTAGACCTTCTCAAAGTGTTCGACAACTACACCAAAGAACTCAGAATGTTCAACGTGAGCATGAAAGACCGCGACCTGCTCAGCAAACTGTCGAATAAACTCAGTTTCACCGACGGCGAGGTCAAGGTCATCAAGGTAGAAACCAACGATATCGGAAGCACCGTTATCCACCTTACCCTCAACGACCAGAAAGGCAAGTATAAACCCCAGTATCTGTCGAAACTCGACCCGCTGCCGCCAGCCGAAACGCAGACTCAGGGCGAGGCCAAACCCGACGCCAATTTAAGCCCCGACAGCCTTCAGTTCTCGACGACGACCCGACCGCCCGACACCAACCCTAATGCGGGAGGCGATAATAACGGCAACAATCCTAATAACGGCGATAACAATCCGCCCGACCTGCCGCCGCCGCCGGACACTCCTGAACCGCCGCCGGCGGATCCCGGTCCGGACCTGCCGCCGCCGCCGCCGATGGATTTTTAACTCAATATCACGATAAACGGACAAAAAGTCCCGCCGATCAAACCGGCGGGACTTTTTAATATGGTCGGCAATAAAACGCCGAACAAAAGGTTATAATAAAGGTTATAATAAAATTGACACATTAAAACAGTTGTGATAAACTATGATACAAGCAGAAAAAGAAATATAAAACCACATATTATTTTTATGAAAGCGGTGATTGAAAAATGTCGAAGAAGTATTTCCCCGGCCTCCGTTTCAGTTTGTTTCTAGTCGCGTCGGTCCTGACGCTGCTGGCCTGCAATGGTTTTCACGGAGTCGCGCGCGCCGCGTCGACTGCCGAGTTGTGGAAGAAAGTCAGCGAAGCAGACAACAACGGCCTTCCCAAAACCGCGGCTGAGCACCTGAAGGAAATATACAAAATTGCACTGGCCGAAAAGAAATACGGCGAAGCTCTCAAAGCCATATCAAAGCAGGTCGTCAGCGAGTGCAATATCGCCGGCAACAAACCCGAGGAAAAGATCAAAAGGCTCGAAGCGGAGATACTCACCGCAGCCGATGAAATGAAACCGCTCATGCGCGCGATCCTCGCGCAGTGGTACTGGCATTATTTTTCGCGCAACCGCTACCGTTTCGTGAACCGCGCGCGCACGGCCGGTCTCGATGAAAAAGACTTCACCACATGGGATCTCCCAAAACTTTTCAATCACATTTCAGACATCCATCAAAAACTCATCGCCGATTCAGAGCGGTTCAAAACCATCAAAATTTCAGAGTTTTCAGAAGTGATCGAAAAGGGCTCCGTTCCGGAAAATTTAAGGCCCACGCTTTACGATTTTATAATGCAGCGCGCCCTCGTGTTCTACACTTCGGGCGAGCAGGCCGGAGCCCAGCCCGAGGACGCTTTCGAGATCCGCGCCGACTCGGACGCTTTCGCCGATTCGGTCAAATTCATCTCTTATTCGCCTGAAACCACCGACACTTCTTCGGCGAAACTCTCCGCCGTAAAGATATTCCAGGCGCTCCTTTCTTTCCATCAGAACGATAGCGACAAGAACGCTTATTTAGACGCCGACATACAGCGCCTCAACTATATCAAAAATATCTCGACCGGCGACGTAAAAACGGAGATCTATATTAAACGTATGAAAGAGATCGCCGAAGAATATAAAAGCCTCGAGCCGGCCGATCTGGCCCGTTACTACTGGGCTAACGAGATCAACTCGTCGGGCGACCACGCCGGCGCCATAAAGATCGCCGAAGGCGCTTCTTCGCAATCGACTTACGGCGGCGCGCTTTGCGCGAATCTCATCGCGTCCATAAAGGCTAAATCGATCTCCATAAAGGCCGAAAAATCAGTGCCGTCGGGCAGAGAATTCGACATCGACCTCAACTACAAAAATATCGACTCGGTCGCTTTCCGCGCCTACAAACAGAACTGGAAGGACTACATAAAGGACCGCGGCCGCAGGAACTTCAACTGGATCGATCACGAAGAGATCCGCGCCATCCTTTCATCGGCGCCTGACGCGGAATGGAGCTCGCCTCTTTCTCCCACGGCCGATTATAAGGCCGTCGACGCCAAGATCAAATCGCCGGCGCTCAAGCCGGGCTTTTATATGGTCGTCGCCAGCGCTAAAAAAGATTTTTCGAGCTCGGATAACTGCATTCAGTACTGCCTTATATGGGTCAGCGACATTTCCGTGGTCACCAGAGCGCGCGACGGGTTCATCGAAGGCTTCGTCCTCGACAGCGTCAGCGGCGAGCCGGTTTCCGGCGCGAAGGTCAGATGCTTCGCTGTACGCGAAGAATATATCAACAACCAGTACGTCCGCGAACACGACATACTCGAAAAAGGCTTCTCAGACGAGAACGGCCAGTTTTCGTTCATATTCAGCCGCACGCAGAGCTACCGTTCCGGCTTTATGGTCTACGCCGCCGACGGCAAGGGCTCCGAGATCTTCGATCCGAACGGATTGTCGTCCTACGCGACGGGCATGGCCGGAACGTCACAGCGTTCTTTCATCTTCACCGACCGCGCGATCTACCGCCCGGGCCAGACGATAAATTTCAAGGGCATCGCCGTCAGCTGCGACAGGGACGGCAATAACTACGCGGTCATCCCCAACAGGCGTATCAGCGTATCGCTGAAAGATAAAAACCATCAGCAGGTAGAAAAACTCGACCTCGTGACCAACGACTACGGCTCGTTTTCGGGTTCGTTCACGGCGCCCGCCGACCGCGGCACCGGCGACATGCACCTTTACGCCACGGGAGTTTCGGGCCAGGCCACTGTAAAGGTCGAAGAATACAAACGCCCGAAATTCATGGTCGAGATCAAAAAACCGGAACAGGGCTTCAAACTCAACGGCGAAGTAACGATAGAAGGTTCAGCCATGGCTTATACCGGCGCTCCGATAGACTCGGCCGCCGTTAAGTACCGCGTGGTGCGCGAGGTCAAAATGCCTTACTGGTTCGACTTTTACTTCAGGGGCTATTCGCCGCGCTCGAGATCCGAATCGCGCCAGATCGCTAACGGCGCAGTGAAGACGGGCGTCGATGGAAAATTCAAGATAACATTCAACGCGAAGGCCGACGAAAAGATCTCTCAGAAAGAAGACCCGACATTCAATTTCAAGGTTTACGCGGACGTCACCGACAGCGCGGGCGAAACCAGAAGCGGCTCCACTAACCTCAGAATAGGCTATAAAACAATGGAAGCGGTTTTAAGCGCCGGCGAATGGCAGACCGCCGATAAAGCCGTCGCGGTCGAAGTTCAGACGGCGACGCTCGACGGCGTCGAGCTCGACGCCGAGGGCGCGATAGAGGTTTATTCTCTCAGGCAGCCCGCCAAACCCGTCAAAGCGGAACTGAATCCGGATTACTTCTACTACTGGTTCTTCGAGTTCCAGAAGAAAAGCGACAAGGGTCCCGCTATGGCCGGCGACGAAAACACATCCAACTGGGCGCTGTGGCCGATAGATTCGATGGTCGAGAAAAAGGCCTTCAACAAGAAAGCCGGACAGACACTGAACGTCGATTTCAATCTCAAGCCGGGCGCATACAAAGCGATTTTAACCACAAACGACAGCGCGGGTAATAAAATAACCGCGTTCGTTCCGATCATGGTCAACGACATTAAAGCCGAAAAATTCGGCGTGCGCGTGCCTCACTACTTCGCAAACCGCTCCCGGAGCGTCGAGGTCGGAGACAAATACCAGGCGCTGTGGGGCACAGGTTACGACACCGGCCGCGTCTTCGTTGAAATGCTTTCCGACAACAAAATCATTAAAAAATACTGGTCGCCCGCCGGGCAGACCGCGCATCTGATCGAAATACCCGCGCTGGAAGAAAACCGCGGCGGCTTTACCGTATCGCTGACTTTCGTCCGCGAAAACAGGCTTTATTCCGAGATGGTAAAAGTCGATGTGCCCTGGTCGAATAAAAAATACGACGTCACATTCGAAACTTTCCGCTCGAAGCTGCTTCCCGGCCAGAACGAAACCTGGTCGGTCAAGATCAAGGGACCGGGCGCCGAACTCAAAGCCGCCGAATTCGTCGCCGCGCTGTACGACGAATCGCTGGACGCTTTCGTCAAACACTGCTGGCCTTCATTCACCGGCCTTTTCAGAAGCGACCGCACCGGCATCCATCACCGCTTTTCTAACGTTCTCGCTCAGTTCAACCAGTACAGCGGTTTCGACGGAGGCCACGTGAGCGTTCCGTCCAGGACATACGACGCGTTTTTAAATGAAATAACGCAGAACTTCTTCGGTTACGACTATTACGGCGAAGAAGAAGGATTTTCAAGCGGCGGCCGCATGCTGAAGAAAAGCGAATCGAGATCGAAATCGCTCGGCGATAGCTTTGACAGCGCGGTTCCGGCTCCGTCAGCGATGCCGGCCATGAAGATGCAGGCGGCCGACATGGCTGAAATGAAAGGCATTTCAAAGGAAAAGGCCGTGGGCGGCGCGGGCGCGGCGGAGTCTTCGCCGGAAGAGCAGCAGGCCGGACCGGATCTTTCTAAAGTGGCTGCCAGAAGCAACCTTAATGAAACCGCGTTTTTCTATCCGCATCTCACCACCGACGCGGAAGGCGCGGTCAAAATAACCTTCACGATGCCTGAAGCCCTTACCAAATGGCATTTCATGGGCTTCGCCCACGGCAAAACCCTTGAAAGCGGCATGGTCGAAGAGCACGCCGTGACGCAAAAAGACCTCATGGTACAGCCCAACCCGCCGCGCTTCCTGCGCGAGGGCGATATCCTCGAATTCAGCGTCAAAGTGACGAACATGGTCGATAAAGACGTTAAAGGCAGCGTGCGTTTCACTCTGCTCGACCCGGTTTCCGAAAAACCGCTCGACGAAATGTTTCTGAATAAAACTACCGACCAGGCGGTCGAAATACCCGCGAAACAGTCGAAGTCTTTCTACTGGCGCATAACCGCGCCTGATAAGCTCGACATGGTCAAATTCAAGGCAGTGGCCGCGGCCGGCGACCAGTCTGACGGCGAAGAAGGCCTGCTGCCGATACTTTCGCGCCGCATATACGTCCAGGAAGCCATCCCGCTTCCAATAAGAAACGCCGGCGAAAAGAAGTTCAAATTCGAAAAACTTCTCAACTCGGGAAAATCCGACACTCTACAGCACAAAGGCTTCACGATCCAGATGACATCGAACCCTTCGTGGTACGCGATACAGGCACTTCCTTTCCTGATGAATTTTCCGCACGAATGCTCCGAGCAGACCTTCAACCGGCTCTACGCTAACGCGCTGGCCAAGCACATAGCCGATTCCGACCAGAAGATCCGACGCGTTTTCGACCTGTGGAAGGGAACCGACGCGCTCAAATCGAACCTCGAGAAAAACGAGCAGCTCAAAAGCGTTATGCTTCTCGAATCGCCCTGGGTGCTTCAGGCGCAGAACGAAACGCAGGCTAAAAAGAACGTGGGCATACTCTTCGACGACAACCGCCTCAAAAACGAGTTGAGATCGACCTACGAAAAACTCAAGAACATGCAGCTCGCCGACGGCTCGTGGCCGTGGTTCCCGGGCGGCTACTCCAACAGCTACATAACACTTTATATCGTGACCGGCTTCGGCAGGCTGAAAAACCTGGAAGTGAATCTGGTTTCATTCGACCTCGCTATTAAGGCCCTCCGCCACCTCGATATGTGGCTCGACAAGATCTACCGCGACATTTTAAAATACGGGCATAAAAACGACAACAACCTGTCAAGCACCATAGCGCTTTATCTCTATGGCAGGAGCTTTTTCTTAAAAGACCAGGCGGTGGCCGGCGAGGCTAAAGAAGCGCTCGAGTACTTCCTGGACCAGGCTAAAAAGTACTGGCTCAAACTCGACAGCCGCATGAGCCAGGGCCACCTCGCCCTCGCTCTGAACCGTTTCGGCGACAAGGAAACCGCTAAAAAAATAATGGCGTCTATAAAAGAGCGAAGCCAGTCGAACGAAGAGATGGGCATGTTCTGGAGCGAACTTGAAATTTCATGGTGGTGGCAGAGAGCGCCGATCGAAACGCAGGCGCTCATGGTAGAGGCGTTCGCCGAAATCATGGACGATAAAGCGGCGGTCGAAGACTGCAAAGTATGGCTGCTAAAACAGAAGCAGACGCAGGACTGGAAAACGACCACGGCGACGGCCGATTCGATCTACGCGCTCATATGCCGCGGCGACAATCTTCTCGCCTCCGACGCGCTCGTCGAAGTGAGCGTGGGCGGTCAGAAAGTGGAACCGGAGAAGGTCGAGGCCGGAACCGGATTTTATGAAAAACGCTACGAAGGCTCGGCAGTGAAACCCGAATTCGGCGATATAACGGTTAAAAAGACCGATCCGGGCGTGGCCTGGGGCGGCGCACACTGGCAGTATATGGAAGATATGTCGAAGATAACGCCTCACACGCAGAACCCGCTGACGCTCAAAAAGACCGTGTTCGTAAAACGCGAAACCAAGGCCGGCCCCGTTATAGAACCCATGAAGGGCATCCTTGAGGTCGGCGACCTTCTCACGATAAGAGTAGAGCTTCGCACCGACCGCGACATGGAGTATGTTCACATGAAGGACCAGCGTGGAAGCGGCCTGGAGCCGGTCAACGTGCTTTCGCAGTATAAGTACCAGGACGGCCTGCGCTACTACGAATCCACCAAGGACACCGCGACGCACTTTTATATCGATTATCTGCCCAAGGGCACATACGTATTCGAATACCAGCTGCGCGTCCAGCACCGCGGAAAATACCAGAACGGCATGGCGCATATAGAATGCATGTACGCTCCCGAGTTCAACAGCCATTCCGACAGCGTTATGCTCGAGATCAAATAATCCTCAATTCCCTGAAATCAGGAGGCTGGAATATTTAAATGTTTCAGCCTCCTTGACTTTACATATGACGAATTGTATAATTAGAATAGGGAATGTGTTTTATGTATTAAACCAGAACAAATAAACAAAAGGGGGGTTATTTATGAAAACCCGTCTCAGGTCGAGGTATTTCATCTTATTTTTTTCCGTCTTTATATTCCTTTTCATTTTTTCATTTTTCTTCGAATTCAACTCATACGCGGGTCACGAAGATATCGACATAGACCGGCTTATCAAAGCCGCTTCGAACGCCGGCCAGAAGTTCGACAAGATAAAAAACAACACGGGAGCCAACCCCGGAGCTAATCCGGGAGCCGTCAACCCCGGCGCCGGCAATCAGATACCCGGCAACGCCATAGTGACCGACCTCGCGGCCGGCGCTCAGCCGCTGTTAGGCACCGGCGTCAAGGTCAGGGTGAAACCCGGATTGAACTTCGGCAACGGCAATATAAGAAGCGCAACATTAAAATGGATAACGGGCGACGGAACGGCGTCACAGCCTCTCCATCTTCCCGTCCAGGGCGGCATGGTAACCAATTTCAACGGCGCGTTTTACGAATTCAGGCCGGCCACGGCCGGGCCTCAGAACGTCCGCTTCGAGATCGCCTATAAAGTTTTCGGCGACAGCACCGTGCATAACGCCGCGAGTCCTCCCGAAAACATGGTGTTCGTCGCCGGCGGCGCCAACCCGGGCGTCAATCCCGGCGCGCCCCCTGGCGCATTCGTGCCGCCGCCTCCGGGTCAGAATACCCTGCCGGGAACGATTTCTCAGCAAATACCCATCAATTTCGCCCGCGCCGGCGGACCGCCGGAGATCAAGGAGCGCGAAAGTTACACCTGGTCGTGGCCGCATGCCCAGCTGCAGCCCCCCACTTCCATTCCCGGTAAAGCCTATGCCTACATCATCAACAACATAAAACGCGGCTCCGAGATCGAAACAGACGAAGAAACCGGAATAGACGGCAACGCGCATTCGGCTTTGTCCGAAAATGAAAGGGCTAATTATATTGAATTCGGCGGCACTTACTATAGAAAACGCGGCATAGACATAGATGGCGACGGCCCACTTCCCGACTCTCTCAACCCTAAGTGGGAGGTCCGTTATCCTTCCGTTGCTCCTAACGGCTCGGGCGGCTGGAACGTGGCACATAATCTTACCAAAACAACCGCTCAGGGAGATAACTTTACATATTCCATGCCGGAGCCGTGCGAACCGTTCAAAGCGTTGGTAGCGATGAAAGTCAAGCACACCTGGCGCGATT
Source organism: Candidatus Wallbacteria bacterium GWC2_49_35 (assembly GCA_001791795.1). Classification (GTDB taxonomy): domain Bacteria; phylum Muiribacteriota; class UBA9980; order UBA9980; family UBA9980; genus UBA9980. Next base: position 11,170 of record MGFH01000051.1, on the reverse strand, counting down.
TCAATTACGACAAATCCGGCAGCCAGCTTCAGGCGGCAGTTCAATTCTATACTGCATTGAAAAGCAACACCGATCCGACAGGCACGATCGTACCGGGCAATAAATATAAAGACATAACGACCACCGCCGGCGGCGTCAGCGCCTCGGGCGGCGTCTGCACAGCAGGCCCATGCGGCGTTTCAGTCACGGTCACCGGCTCGATAACCTACATGGAATATGAAAAAGTCGGCACCCAGACCGTCACCGACGCAAACGGCGAAGAACACGAAGAAGACATCATGGAATGGCGAGGTCCCAAAACCAGATCGATAGGAAAATCTTTTCCCGCGGGAAAAGTCAAGCACGACGACGACCCAGATAAATTCACCGACGAGTCGATAGTACACGAACTGGTTTTAGACACGACGGCACCCAGAATAGAATTCGCTCCTCAGTCGATAGGCGGAATGGCGAATCTGGCCGGGAGCGGCGATATCATATGCTCATCAGGCGATCTTATCAACGTGAGAGTCAAAGTAACCGACAACAACAGATATTGCGCGCTTAGAACGCCCTATCTCACTTACGAAACGGCGCCTTCCGGCAACAATCCCGCGGGCGCGCCGTGGTCGGCAGTGCCCCTTATGATGGAGCCCTGCGCCGGCGTCCCCGATAATACTGCACCGCGGCCATTTTCAGGCGGCAACTGGGGATATTTCCAGGCCCTGGTTCCCGCGCCGCATAACATAAAGGGCTCGAAGGCCCTGCGCTGGTTCGTCGACGCTTTCGACGGCGCAAAGTTCGAACAGACCCAGCATTTTAACGGCGCTCCCGCTTTCGGCAATTTAAATCACGGCAATTTCCAGTACGACGGCGTCGGCCCGAACACGCCTAACGTAGCTCCAAGCCCCGCCAACACCGGAACGCTTTCGATATACGACAACGACCGGCCCAATATCAACGTTAAAATGTGGAAGGTCGACCGCGCAGGAATCTATCTGGTTGGCGAATTCGAAGCGGCCGAAGATTACTTCACAGAAGATTTTTATTACGATATGACCAATCCTTCCAACATAATCGACCCGTCCGGCCCGGCGGGCGAATTCAAGGCGAAGATCCCCGCCGACACGGCACCTGGCAACGTTCCGGCCGCCGCGGCGATCTTGGGCCCGAATTCGGCCGGCTCTCAAATTCCGGGCGCTTTGATCTTCCCGAACTCAGTTTTATTTCCCGCGGCTAAAAAAATACCGATCGCGCAGAATTTAAAATTCCAGATCGAAGATTCTTCCTATAATTTCTTCAAATACCAGGCCGGCTTTGGCGCCGCAGGCGTCGGGGGATTGAAGGACGGCGGCTGTGCGGTCGTTTTTGAAGACGTTAAATATATTTTCACCGTCGACGCTTTCGACAACATTGAAGGACTAGCCAACAACGGCGTAGTTACGATGATACCGCGCCCGGAGCGTACGAAAGTGTCATTCGAGTTAAAAGACGACACGGCGCCGACGCTCGCAGCGGTCAATATGGAATTCAGGGACGGCCAGAGCGCTGCCGTGACCTCCGCCAATGAAGGCAAATTATGGTACCTCGGGCCCGAAGACCCCAGCATACCCACGCCCGCCGGCACTCCGATCCCGAAAGAAGTGCCCACGTTCGAACATGTCTTCCACTCGGTTTCGGCGGACAACAGCGTAGGTAACAGATATATGAAAATAGCCGCCACCGACCGCTGCGGCCATAAACGCCATCTGGCGATCCATTTCAAGGTCAGCGAGGTCACAAACGAGCTTCGCGTTCTCGAAGAAAAGATCAAACGCGAGCTTAAAGCCCAGAAGGACAAATAAATAAAAAGACGAAAAAAGTCATTCTATAATTTAATTTCAAAACAATTTAACGTCATGTGTAAAGAAACCGGCGCAGCCTCCTGGCCCGCCGGTTTCTTTATATGCTTGTATTTGTAATTCGCCGTATTATGCTACGTTTTCAACCCTTTTTATCTCGGGAAGTTCCTGCTTGATGGCGCGTTCCACGCCGTTCTGAAGGGTCATCGCGGCGCAGGGGCAACCGTGGCAGGCGCCTTTAAGTTTTACCGTAACCACGCCGTCGACCACGTCGATAAGTTCAATGTCGCCGCCGTCAGCGTTGAGATGGGGTCTTATCTTTTCGATTATTTTCTGCACTTTTTCTTTCACTTTACACCTCTTCGTTAATTTATTTTATGATTGTCAACTTTTTTAGTTTTGTATTGATTTTACATTTATGAATTTATTATACTACAATAATTCGGTTTTGGCAATAAAATTCTGCGGGCAATGGTGTTATCGGTATTTAGACCGCATGACATCCTTATAAATCGCGCCTATGTCTCTGAAATAAGAATTTTTACCATAGCGGTTACCGATGTGTTCGCACGCTTTTTCGGCGGCGGCCTTATAGCGCGGATAGTTAAGATACATATCGTATATTTTAGCGGCCAGAGCTTTAGTGTCGCGCGGCGCGACGAATTCTATTCGGGATTGCGCATCGCCGCAGCCCTCGCAAAGTTCGCGGATACCTCCCACGTCAAAGACCGCGACCGGCACTTTCAAACTCAGCGCCTCCATTATGGTCATTGGAATGCCTTCCTGCAGGGACGGCAGAACGAAAAGATCGGCCGCGCCCAAAATTTTTGCCACATCGAGACGGGTGCCGGTGAAGATCACACGATCGCTGATCCTGCGATCCGCGGCAGCCTTTCTGAGGCCGTCCTCGTATTTTTTATCACCGCCGCCGACGATCAGGCAATATAGACTGGGTATTCTTTCGATGTTTTCGCGCACGGCGTCGATGAGAAAGATATGTCCCTTGTTCGGATGAAGGCGCGCCACCTGGCATATTACGAAAGCCTTTTCGGGAACGCCGAACTCTTTCGTCAAAAAAGCCCGGCCGCCAGCGTCAGCCGCGTCTTTCGCCAGAGCGGCGCCGTCGACGCAGTTGTAAAGATAGAACGAAGGCCTGGCGGCCACCACGGACGATTTCGTTCTGACGTGTTCCGCGACGCTTTTTGAACAGAAAGTAAGATAATCCGGAAAGTAAGCGTATAGGGGGCGCACCTCGCCCTGGATCGATCCCAGCGATTTCACGCCGGCGAACCGCGCCGCCAGCGCTCCGAGCAGCGTCGCACGGTTCATGTGCAGGTGGCAGAGATCGGGTTTATATTCCGTTATTATACGGTAAAGTTTATAAAGCGAAATAAGATCGGCATTATCAGCCATGGGAGCCGTATATACGCGGCCGCAGACATCGGATGCGAGTTTTTGCAGTTCCCCTCCGCCCGCGCAGACCGCTGCGGTATCATATCCGAGAGTTTTAGACGCTTCGAGCATTTCAAGAAAGCACCTTTCGGCGCCGCCGACCGTGCCCGAACTTATTATATGCAGGATCTTTGCGGTATTTACGTTTGAATTATTCATAATCGCAATACCCGGCAATAAAGCCGGTTTAAAACAGCGCCGCCGGAAAATATATTACGATTTTTTAATATTCTCCGGCGGCCTGATTAGTTTTATTATCTTTTGTTCAGTTTCGCTATAAAATTGTCTATGCGGCTTTCCATCGACTGCAGCTGGGCCCGGAACTCCTTAAAGAGCTTGACCAGCTCTTTTTTCGATATTTTTTCAAGGACGTCGTCAGACGGAAGCTGCGGCATGGACGGAACGGCCGCCACTTTATTGAGCGGCTTTTTCATGAATTCATAGCCGCCCGCAGCAGGCGCCCCTGCGCGCTTTTCAGGCGCGAAATCGGAGACTTTCATCTGCGGAAGCGCTCCGGCTCCGATGCGCGCGAACGAACGGGCGCTTTTTATTTCAAATTCGTCCATGGCCGACGGGATCACAGACGAAAAACCGTTCTCGGAAAGCTTCATCTGCAGGGCCTGCTTTGAATCCGCTTCGCCGTGCACCAGAAAAACGTTGCGCGGCTTTTCCGACGCCGTCGAGATCCACTTCAGAAGGCCGTTCTGATCGGCATGCGCCGAGTAGCCGTGGATGGATTCGACCCGCGCGTTCACGGAGTATTTGTCGCCCATTATGCTGATGATCTTTTCGCCGTCGGTGATCCGGCGGCCGATGGTGCCGAACGCCTGATAACCCACGAATAATATTGTGCAGTTCTTTTTGAATATATTGTATTTCAGGTGGTGCAGGATGCGGCCGTTATTGGCCATGCCGGAGCTCGAAATTATTATCTGCGGCGAATCTAACGCATTGATTGCGCGGCTTTCCTCGGCTTCGCGCGAATAAAATAAATTCGAAAAATTGAACGGATCGTCCGACTTGTTAAGATAAGCGACCATTTCCTCATCGAAACATTCGATGTGCTTTCTGAAAATCTCCGTGGCGTTGCACGCGAGCGGAGAATCGACGTAAACCGGGACCGCGGGTACCTGTTTATCGTCGCGCAGCTTATGCATTTCATAAATCAATTCCTGCGTGCGCCCGACGGCGAAAGACGGAATGATGACCTTGCCGCCGGCCGCGATGGTTTCCCGCACTATGCGGGCGAGTTCGGCCGAGCGGTCCTTATCATTGCCCCTTACCCTGTCGCCGTAAGTAGATTCCATGATAACGTAATCGGCGTCTTTTATGGCTTCGGGGTCTTTTAAGATCGGTACCGGCATATTTCCTACGTCGCCGGAAAAAACGACCTTATAATTTTCGCCGTTCTCGCTGACGTCTAATTTAACGAAAGCGGAACCGAGGACATGGCCGGCGTCGTGAAAGGTCACGTTTACGCCGGGGAACGGGCTGAACTGCTTTCCGTAGCCGACAGGTTCGAAAAGTTTGAGCGCGGCCTTGGCGTCGTCTTCCGTGTAAAGTGTTTCCTTCGGCTCTTTTCCGAGCTTAAGCCGCCTGCGGTTGTACCTTTCGGTTTCGGCCTGCTGAATGCGGGCGGAGTCCAGAAACATTATGCCGCAAAGGTCGAATGTCGCCCCGGTGCATATGATTTTTCCATTAAAGCCGTTCTTGACCAGCTTCGGGATAAGGCCCGAATGGTCTATGTGGACGTGGGTAAGAAAAACAAGGTCGATGGAGGCGGCGTCGAATGGGAACTCGCCATAGTTGAGCATTTCGTCTTCTTTAGCGCCCTGATACATTCCGCAGTCGATAAGCGCGCGTTTTTCGGAGCCGCCCGAGTTAAAGGTCAATAAAGAACAGGAGCCCGTAACGGATTTAATGGCGCCGATGAACTTTATTTTCATTTCTTCCCTCCCTTTTTGATCTTGAGCGCCGACATGGTGCCGGCGGCGGCCTTGGCCTTTGAAGCGAAAGAAGCCTTTTCGCGCATTTTTTTAGCGTCGTTCTTGCCGAAAGTCTTTACGGCCTCCGAAGCCTTTTTCTTGCTGGTTTCGGCTTTCTGCCTCGCGCGGTTAGCCTCTTTTTTCTGTTTCTGCCTGAAGATCTCTTCTTCGATTTGTTGCTTGCGGCTCTTATCCGCGGGCTTTTCCTTCGCCAGAACGTTCTTTTTAGCCGCGACGGCCTTTTTCATTATTTCGCGTTCTATCTCTTCTTTTTTAGTAATGGATTTTTTCTTTTCGCTAACGATGGGCTTTTTCTTTTCGCTAACGACGGGCTTCTTCACGGATTTAGAGGTTGCGGCCTTGCGGGCGTCTTTTTTAGCCGCGGCGGCCTTTCCCGGTTTTTTAACCGGCGCCTTTTTTCTGGCTTTTATCATGCTGCTGAGATTATCGCTCGAGCCTTTCTGGATCGGGCCGATCTCTTCCTCCCAGAAATGTTCCAGATTATAATGCTCCCGGACCTCGGGCGTAAAGATATGAATAATGACCTTGCGCGTGTCCATTACGACCCATTCGCCGTTTCGGTATCCCTCGCGTGAATTGACCTTCAAACCGTTCTCTTTGAGTTTGTCCTCTATGCTGTCGGCTATCGCGCGGCTCTGCACGTTGGAATCGGAAGTGCAAATAAGGAAATAATCGGTGATCACCGTGACGGAACTCACATCGATCGCTTTAATGTCATAGGCCTTTTTTTCTTCGGCGGCCTCCCGGATCAGTTCCAACAGGTCTTTCGAACTTAATTTCAAATTAATTCCCCCATAAATTTTTTCTTTATTCGGCCCCGCCGGGCCTTGATAATTGTTATTTGCCCTCCAGTATTTCGGCAACTTTGTCGACTATGTTCTTGGGCGAAAAAGGCTTTGTAAGATAGAGGTTCGCGCCGAACTTGAGGCCTATATCCTTGTCGACCTCCTGGCCTTTGGCCGTAAGCAGTATGAACGGTATCGCCTTTAATTTATCGTCGTTTTTGACCTTCTGGCACACTTCGAATCCGGTCAGTTTGGGCATCATGACGTCGCACAGTATCAAATCAGGCATTTCCGAGGCGATAACTTTGAGGGCCTCTTCGCCGTCAGCCGCGGTGATCACGTCATATCCCGATTTTTTAAGGTTGAATTTCAGGATATTGACAATATGCACTTCGTCATCGACTACCAGTATTTTCTTGCCCATGGCATCTCCTTCGATATAAAATAAATTGACGGATCATTTAAAGTATTTAACTATTCTGACTTCGTTGCCTTCTTTGTTGTATTCGATGCGGTCGACCAGGTTCTTTATGATGAGGATACCGCGGCCGCGCTTGTCGTATAAAGAAAGTTTTTCGTGCGTCGCGAAAACGTTATTTACCTTGAACCCTTCGCCTTCGTCCAACACGGTCAGCTCAAATTTGTATTCATTAAAAACATAGATCAGATGAACTTTTTTCTCGGGATCGAATTTGTTTCCGTGCTCGATGGCGTTCATTACCATTTCATCGATTATCATCATCACTTCGAACGGATTCAGGTGCGAATCAGGATTTTTTTCGGCGAGCGCGCCGAAAAATTCGGCCGTCGAAACGGTGCTTTGGGCATCGCTTTCGATCGTCATGCGGCTGTATTCGAAATCCGCCGCGTTAAGTATCATCAGCGTGAGATCGTCCGACTGCGGAGCGCCGGCGACGAAGGCCTCGACATCCATCAATATCTTGTCAACGAGGCTTCTGGCGTCAAAGTAATGGTATTTTTTGATAATTTCTATAAAGCGTTCCTGGCCGTATTCTTCGTTCTTGTCGTTCATGGCTTCGACTATGCCGTCGGTGAACAGAATAACCTTATCTTTCGGAAGAAGCCTTATTTTCTTTTCTTCATAGTTGACGATATCGAACATGCCCACGAAGAAGCCGTTCGCGTCGAGCTCCTCGATCTCGAGCGTTTCACCGTGCATCCAGTAAGGCGGATTATGGCCGGCCTTCGAATACGTGAAATCGAAATTCTCGGTGTCGAGCATTCCGTAAAACATGGTCACGTAGCGGTTGTTTTCCATGTCGGATATTATGAAACTGTTCGAGCGCTGCAGGATGCTCGCGGGCGAAAAATTATCCGCCACCTGGGTTTTTAATATGGCTCGCGTCATCGACATTATCATCGCCGCGGGTATGCCCTTGCCCGAAACGTCGGCTATTACAAAGCCTATCTTTTTTCCTTCGGAGTCGTGCCTTAAAAAATCGTAATAGTCGCCGGAAACGGTCTTCGCCGGCCTGTTGATCGCGAATATGTCGATGCCCGGGATGACCGGCGGCTGTTTAGGGATCAGCTTCTGCTGTATGCTGTGAGCGACATCGATCTCTTTTTCGATGGTCTGCTTTAGAAGATATTCTTTCAGAAGGTTCTTGTCCCTTATGATCGAAGATATCTGCTGGCCGAGTATCTGCAGGAGGTTGCGGTTCGGTTCGGTGAAATTGCCGGTCCCGTTTTTATTCACCAGAAGAATAACGCCTATAGAAACCGAGTTTTCGTCAAAAAGCGGCACGATCAGAATCGAACGCACAGGGTGGTTGATGAACTGCGAAATTTCGGAAACGATGCTGTCCTCTCTATACTGCCTGGCGCTGAGCACTTCAGGCTCGATCTTAACGCTCTGGTCGGCGCCAGTGGTTATGAGAACCGACTGCAGGGATTGTATGACGCGCGTGATCAGGTTTTCGTCGGTCTGGAAAATGGTCGAAAACTGGAAAGCGTCGTTAAACTGGCCTTTTACGTATGTCGCTTTGATCGAATTGTTTTCCTGCGGCAGGAAAAGAAAGCCGGTGGTCGCCCCGAGCGTTTCGGTGGCGAGTTCGAGGATGCGGTCGCGCGGATCGCTCTTTGGGTCGTTCAGGGCGGTGGTCGCCCTGACTATTTCGTAGAGCGTATGGACCTCTTCATAAAGGTTCGAGGATGCCTCTATCTGTTCTTCGAGTTCGGCCTGAGTTTCAATGGCCTTCTGGTAGTGCTTAGCGTTCTGGATGGATATCGCGGCCTGGTTCGACAGCGCCTTCAATATCTTAAGGTCGAATTCGTCATAGACCTCGCCGGTTATTTTGTTATTTATGTTGAATACGCCGATAACCTTGTCGTTGGCTTTGAGTGGCACGGAAAGAAGGGATTTGTTATTGAATTCCTTCGCGCTTTTCTTCTTGAACCGATCGGCGTTTTCGATATCCCTTATCAGCAGAGGTTCTCCGCTTTTGGCGACGGAGCCCGCGATGCCCTCGCCTATCTTCACGCGCACGTTATTGATGAGCTCGGGCTTCATGCCTTTGCCGTAACGAAGGACCAGCTCGCCGCTGGAATCGTCGATGAGCATCAGCGAGCCGCGCGCGCTGTTGAGCGATTCGGTCGCGCCGTCGACGATGCCCTGAAGCACTTCGTTCAGGTTGAGCGTGGATATAATGCTGCCGGAAACGTTCAACAGCAGCTGATAGTCGTTCGACTCGCGCGTTTTATAATCGAGCTGGCTGCGAACAGTAAGCAGGGAATCGAATATTTCTATAACGCTTTTTAAAAAAACCGTTATAAAGCCGGAATAATTAGAACCGGCCAGGCCGGCCGAAGCGGAGCCGGATTCTATAATAAAATAAAGGTATCCGGCTTTGTAGTGGTTGCTCTTGTCTAAAAATATGTTCTTATCGGCGAGGCTCAATTTTTTTGCGTAAACGGCGTCTTCGTCGATCCTGTAGACGGGAATGACGATGCAGTCGCGGCCGTCGAAATCGAATTTGAGCATCTGCGCTTTCGAGTCGGCGGAAGAAATAATTTCAGAACCGGCGGCGCTTCCGTTTTCGGCGCCGTCTATTTTTTCGATTATTACAGCCACGAAATCGGACCACGATTGATCGATCAGCTCGCATTCTCCGGATTTGGACAGATACCTGAAGCCCTGCAGATTAATGGTGTCGATATAGCCGCAGTCTTTCAGAAACGTAAAAACGCTTTTATCCAGTTTGTTCAATAAACCATCGTTCACGAACCGGATAAAATCGTCATAAAATATTTCTTCGAAATTATTATTTACCGTGTTTTCCATTTTCATTTTTTTTACCGGCCGGCGAGTTCAATAATTTCAGGCCGCCTCGATTAACGCGATCAGGTTTTTTCCTGGCTTTTCGGCAGCGTAACCAGAAATTTCGAACCGGCGTTGACCGTCGATTCGACCGTGATCCTGCCGTTGTGTTTGTCGATAATATGCTTTACTATGGCGAGCCCCAGGCCCGTTCCAGACACCTGATAGGTGAGAGAGGAATCGACGCGGTAAAACTTTTCGAATATTTTATCGCACGACTCTTTCGGTATGCCTATGCCGGTATCCCTGATCATCAATTCGAAACTGCCCCTGTTTTCCTTCAGGCTGACGTCGACCTTTCCGCCTTCCGGCTTATTGTACTTGATCGAATTCGAAAGCAGGTTGATGACGACCTGCTCGATCTTAGACGCGTCGCATTTTACCGCCGAGGACTGCTGCGGAAGCTCTACCGTGATCGAAACGCCCTTCTGCGAGGCCATTTCTTTGACCAGCAGCGCGCATTTCTTGACAATTTCCGCCAGATTGACTTCGGAGAGTTCGAGTTTGAAATCGCCCGCTTCGAGTTTCGAAAGATCGAGCAGGTTGGATATCAGGTTGGTAAGCCTTTCGCTTTCCTGGCATATGATATTTAAAAATTCTTTCTGGGTGTCGACGTCTTCGGTGCCTACTATGTCGATAAGAGTTTCTGAATAAGCCTTTATCGAGGTGAGCGGCGTTCTCAGCTCGTGGGAAACGTTGGCGACGAGTTCAGACTTTATCTTGTCTATTTCGCGCAGGCGCTGGATCTCGCGCGATTCCGACATATCGCGCAGCATGAAGATCACCGCGAAAACCTTCGAGGCGCTGTCCTTGATGCAGTTATACGAAATTCTTAAAGGTATGACGCGGCCGGTCTCGCAATAATCGACCTCGAGCTCATGGGAGGCCTTGTTCTTCAGCCCCGCGCTGTCTGCGATCTCGATCAGAGCTTCGCCGATCTTTTCGCTTATCGAAGCCGGAAGCACGCTGGCGTACTTTTTGCCGATGGTCGCCCCCGCGCTCACGCAGATAAGGTTTTCGGAGACGTGATTATAAGTTCTTATGACCCCCTGCATGTCCATGACGATTATACCCGTGACCATATTGTTTATGACGTCGTTGAGGTAATTTTTAAGGTTGGCCAGGTCCTGGTTTTTAGAACCCATTTCATTGTACAAAAATGTGTTTTTGATCGCTATGGCCGACTGGGCGCCGAGAATGTTCAAAAATTCGAGGTCCTGCTGCATGAAACTTTCCGGGGTCTTATTGCAGTACATAAAGATCACGCCGATCGTTTCCATCTGCGTGATGAGCGGCACTATCAGAACGGTCGCTTCAGCCTCGTTCTCGGCGTCGGGAAGAACGATCGAGCGTTTCTGCGATATCGACCAGTGGGCGAGCCCGTCGGCGATAATATTTTTTATTTTACTGTCGATGGCGGGCTCTACGTTGCGCAGCGCCATGTAATTGAAACTGTCTTTCGCGCCGTCGTAAATGGTTATGGCGATGGCGTTGTATTTGACGATATCCTTCAGGGTATCGCAAACCAGCTCCAGCAGGTTCTTCAGGTCGAATTTTATCGATATGGCTTCGGAGAATTTAGTGAGAATGGAAATAATATCATCGAGCGATGATTTAAGATCGGTGTTTATTTTTTTCAGGATCTCTATCTTCTGAGTATCGTTAACCTGCGATAGGTCGAGATTTCCAATTTCCTGAACCGCCATTTTAAGTATACCGCCGTCTCTATATTATAAGCCTGTCTATCAGGCAGTTTTGGCGAATTCCATA
>MGFH01000050.1 GCA_001791795.1 Candidatus Wallbacteria bacterium GWC2_49_35 | reverse complement strand
TTCGCGGCCACGCGCAACGACCATATATGCACCCGCATAGAGCACGTCAACCACGTGGCCTCCGTAAGCCATACCATATCGGCCTTTCTCGGGCTCAACACTGGCCTCGCAGCGGCCATAGCGACGGGCCACGACCTGGGTCATCCGCCCTTCGGCCACTCGGGCGAGCACATAATCGCAGGCATCGCGAAATCTCTTCTGAATCAGAGTTTCTGGCATGAAAAAAACGGCCTGTATTCCGTCGACTGCCTCGAAACGTTAAAAGATCCGCAGGGTTTTGAAAAAAACCTCAACCTGACCTACGCGGTGCGCGACGGCATAGTCTCCCACTGCGGCGAGGTCGACGAAAACGCCATTTTCCCGCGCGAAGAGGCGGTCGCGCTCGAAGGGATCGAAAGTCCAGGCCTCTACCAGCCTTACACATGGGAAGGCTGCGTTGTAAAAATCTCGGATAAGATCTCGTATCTGGGCCGCGACATCGAGGACGCCCTTGCGCTCGACATTCTGAGCAAAGCTCAGATCAGGGAGCTTTCCGGTATTCTCAAAAGCGCGCTCGGAAGGAAAGCGGAGGTGCGGGAACTGAACAACACCGTACTGATGCACGATTTCATCATGGACCTCTGCCGGTCGAGCTCGCCGGACAAAGGCATAAGGTTTTCGGCGCGCTATCTCGATCTTATAAACCAGGTCAAAAGATTCAATTATAAAAATATATATTTTCACAAAAGGCTCGCAAATTATATAAAATACGCCGAGCTCGTGCTCGATTCGATCTTCGGCGCGCTGAAGGACCTTTACTCCGGAACCCCGACGCTGGAAGCGGCCCGGAAAAATGCAAGGCGTGCGCCTCTATTAACTAAATCTTTCGAGGAGTGGATTTTGAAATATTCGAACGCCGATGAAAGTTACAGAAAAGAAAATAAATTAAAAAATAAGATCTTATACGATATTGGCGGCGAAAAAGATTACCTGCGCGCGGCGGTAGATTTCACGGCCTGCATGACGGACCATTTCGCGATAAGCGTTTTTAACGAGCTGATTAGTTTCTGACGGGGCCGTAGTTCACTGTTTCTGAAAAAGTATCAGCACTATGTTCACGCTGAACCACATGAAAAATATCACTATCGCCGTTATCGGCACGACTATCAGTTTGACCCTCTTAAACGTGACGTTCTCGGAATGGTTCGACGCTTCGACGCCGCAGTGGAGAAGATTTATTGAAGCGCATAAAAGTATAAGCGCGTCGTCAACCCAGCTTATAAGCGGCGCGCCCGATACGAAATCGAACGGAGAGACCGCGTAGGCAAGGGCTGCCAGCACGATACAGACCGAGACGCTGAATGGAAGCCTATAGTAATTGCGGGAAAATTCGTCCCAGCGCTCGCCGGGGGTTTTTGCGGCCGGCCCGGAGCCCGCTTCGGCAAGCGGAGGCGCGTCGTTATTTTCGGGAAATATGCCGCTGTCGGCCGCCACAAAGGGTTTGGGCTCTTCGTCCGCGCCGGTTCGAGGCTTTTGTAAACCGCGCGCGGCGGCGCCTTCTTTGAGGCGCGCGCCGCACTTATGGCAATATATGGATTCTTCTGATAAGATCGTAGTTTTACATCCGGAACAGGAGTTTTCGGGCATAACCAAAAATTATCTGCCGCCGCTGGTGGCCAGATATCCCTTTACGTAAGCGTTAACAGATATAAGTTTCTGCATCGTGGTCGAGTAATAGGTAGCAAGCTCGACGTTGGAGCCCTGAAGCGCTAAAGCGATCGCCGTCATTTTCGCGATTATTTTATCGGAAACTTCAAGCGTGGAAGTGACGGATTTATCGACGGGCCTGTAGTTTTTCATGAAATTGACGAGCGCGTCGAATGCTTCGAAGTTCTGAACGTCGAGGCCGCGCGAAACTATGTTGATGCAAAGATCGGCATAAGCCTTTTCAGAAGCGATAAGGGCGTTGTATCTGGCGGCAAGTTCGTTGTAAGCAGGGCCCTGCGGAGTGTTCGCGAGAGCGAGGTAGGCGGCATATCTGTCGCGAGCCGTCTGCTGGAGGGCCTTTAAAACGTCGGTAGCCGATATCGGAAGGGCGTTTATCTTGGCGCTGTAATCCGCAATAATCTGAGCGGGCTGGCTGATAAGGACCATTTCAGGAGTTTTGGCGCCGGTAAGCGATTTCGGCGTGAGCATCTTCTGGAAGCTGAAGCAGGCGAGCGCGCCGTTAACCGAGTTGATGGCGCCGCCGTAGTTTTTCAGATAGACGTTGCAAAGCGCCTGCATATAATAGCTGTAGATAGCAACCTTGGCCGAATTGACGGATTTATTGATGACCGCCTTTTTCAAACCTTCGTATCCGAAAAGATAACTTACTATTTCAGGGCGGACAGCTTCGTTGTGATATTTAACGGCGATATTCGAATAATGTTTTACCGCTTCGGCGTAATTTTTAGCGTTGAAAAGCGAATCGGCCGTAAAGGTTACGAACGACGAGGCGAAAGCCGCGGACGATAGTACCAGAACTAACAAAGACGATAAAATGATACCTGTGATGTTTCTTTTCATAAAGTCGATCCTCCGTTATGCTTATGATTTTTAAAGTTTTTTGAAATTAACACTCGCTGACCCGTGTTTTTACATTGTGTATTAATTATACTACTTATAGCTGATTATGTCAAGAAATCGCCTAAGAATAAAGGTGAGAGAGAAAAAAATAAAAGTTTATCCATAAAAAACGTGATTTTCAAGCGAAAATATGATACAATAATACCTGATAAAATAAGTAAATAATTGATGGCGGTGAAAAATATGAAGTTGACTCGCAGGGAATTCATAAAATTAGGTCTGGGCGCAGGACTGACTATGATGGCCAACCCTTTTTCAAATCTTTTATTCGCCGAAGAAATTAAAGCCAAAGAGCCTGACATGGTCGGCATCCAGAATGGTACGGCAGCCGAGATGTTCGAGCGCGGAATCAAAGAGCTCGGCGGAATGTCGCGTTTCGTTAAAAAAGACCAGACGGTCGTCGTAAAGCCCAATATCGGCTGGGCCAAGACGCCCGCCGACGGCGCCACCACCCAGCCCGACCTGGTGGCAAAGATCATAGAGCACGCCTATAAGGCGGGCGCTAAAAAGGTCTATGTTTTCGACAACACCTGCAATAACTGGCAGGAATGCTATAAATCCAGCGGCATCGAAAAGGCCGCAAACGGCGCCAACGCCTCCGTGGCCCCCGCGAATAAAGAAGCCAGTTACAAAAAACGCAACGCCGGCGGAAAAATATTAAAAGACGTCATGGTCCACGAACTTTATTTAGAAGCTGACGTCGTCATCAACGTGCCTGTTTTAAAGCACCACGGCAGCGCCACCATGACCTCGGCGCTTAAAAACCTCATGGGCGTGGTATGGGACAGAAGATTCTACCACGGAAAAGGCCTTCACGAATGTATCGCCGAATTCGCGGCCGTCAGAAAACCCGATCTTAACATAATCGACGCCTATCAGGTCATGACCCGAAACGGGCCGCGCGGCATATCAAAATCCGACATCGCGCTCAGGCGCATGCAGATAATCGGCACCGACATGGTGGCCCTGGATGCGGCAGCCGCCAAGGTCATGGAATTAGACCCCGCGAAGATCAATCATATCGTAATGGCCGAAAAACTCGGCATAGGCACAATGAATCTCGATAAACTGTCGATAAAGAGGGTCACGCTCTAAATTATTTTTCCTTATAGAAAGAGCAAGAACACGGATATGTCTAAGATCAGAAAACTCTACCAGTCAATATTTTTAATATTCAGTTTTTATGTTTTCACGGCCGATACCGCCCTTGGCGAATCCGCCGTGAGGTTTTTCCACTCGCTTCATATTTTTCCATCGCTCAACGCCGCATTCAGCGGGCACGGCTCGCGCTGGATGGCGGTAACGCTCATGCTGCTTGTACTCACGGTCTTTTTCGGCCGGTTTTATTGCTCGTTCCTGTGCCCCGTCGGTTTCCTGCAGGACATATTATCGTCGCTGGCAAAGCGTATAAAGATAAAGCCCTCGCGGGTGACGAATTATCCGCGGCTGCGCGTTTTCATGCTTTTTTTCACTGTATTCCTGGCGCTTTTCAACACCGGCTTATGGGGCTGGCTCGATCATTTCAGCATATTCGGCCGGCTGACGAACGGTTTCGCGATACCCGCGGTCAATTTCATTCTCTCGCCGCTCGAACCTTATCTCAATAAAACTAATTATTTTCAGATAGAAGGAAGCTCGGCGCAGGCCGGTTTCGATTTTTACTACTCGATCTTATTTATCGCGGCGCTCTTGGCCGCCTCGGCTTTCCGGCCGCGCTGGTTCTGCAACACACTATGCCCGTCAGGCGCGCTTTTCGCGCTTATCTTTAAATCGGGTTTTATGAAGATCAAACTCTCGCCGCCATGCCCGGGCTGCAAAAAGTGCGAACGGAACTGCCCGTCAGGCTCGATCACCGACGGCCGCGTCGATTACGCGACCTGCGTTACCTGTCTTGAATGCGTGAAAATATGCCCCAAAGACATATTGAAGATCTCGTTCGCGCGTACCGAAGCGTGCGACGAAATTTTTCCAGAGTCGAAAGGAACGGCGGCATCCGGAACGCGCCGCGCATTCATTACAAATATGGCCACAGTCGCCGCCGGAATAGTATCGGCAGGCTATTCGTCGAAACTCGCGCTGGCTTTCGATAATGTCAGAAAAATCGCGTGCGTGATACCGCCGGGCGCCGGGACCGCCTACAATTTCTTTTCGAAATGCTCGGCCTGCCATATGTGCATATCGAACTGCCCGTCGAAGGTGCTGAAACCGGCGCTGCTCGAAAACGGATTCGTGGGGCTTTCGAAGCCGCGCATGGACTTCGAAAAATCCTACTGCGGTTTTGAATGCAACATCTGCACCGGAGTGTGTCCTTCGGGCGCGCTGACTTACCTTCCGCTCGCTAAAAAACAGACGACCGCCGTCGGAAAAGTGGTCCTGGACACGAGCGCAAAAACGGAATGCATACCATATAAAAACAAGACCGACTGCGGCTCCTGCGCGGAGCATTGCCCTACGGGGGCTGTTTACATGGTACAACAGGGCGAGGTTTTCGTCCCTAAGATCAGACGCGTCTTCTGTAACGGCTGCGGCGCTTGCGAGCACGTATGCCCGGTCGCCGGAGCCGGAAAACCCATCAGGGTGGTCCCTTTCCCGAGGCATATTCCCGTGCTGCGCCTGGCCGATATCCAGGATAAAATAAAAAAAGCGCCCAACGTAAAGGCGCCCAACGCACCCGCCAAAGGCGTAGAAGATGCAAAACCGTCCGGCGGAACCGACGGATTTCCTTTTTAAGTTTTTTTACGGACTTGATCGCCCTGCATATTTCCGGATTCTATTTCAGCCAGTTAAAGTCGTAGCGCTGGCCTTTTTTCTCCAGTTCCTTCAGGCCGGTTTCGCCGAGACCTATCTCGCCGTCGGTAAGATAGCAGGCCGGATCGGGCGCCCACGCATCGTTAAAGACCGCTTCGGCGCGCACCCTGAAATTGCCGTTACATATATTCAAATATTTGCATATTCCACAGCGCCCCTTCAGATAGGGTTTCCTGTTTTTCAGCCACGCCATCAGTTCGTCCGAAACATCGGGCCAGATCTTCGAAAAAGGCCTTTCCTTTACGTTACCGAATGAATAATGCCGCCAGAACTGGTCTGGATGGACGTTTCCGGCCTGATCGACGCAGGATATCGCGATACCCGAATTGTTGCCCCCGTTATATTCAAGAAGCGTGTAAATTTCAGCCGCCCGCGCCGGATCGTCTTTTAGCGCCCTCAAATAGAGATAGACCCCGTCGCAGTGGTTGTCGACCGTAAGAACCTCTATCATGCGGCCGTTTTTAAATGATTCAACGGTTTTATCGAATATCAGGCCGGCGGTTTCGCGCGACTCGACGAGCGTCAGCGAATGGTCGATAATACCGGTCCCGCGCCCTGAATAGACAAGATGATAAAAGCATATGCGCGGAATTTCATTTTCCGCCATGATATCGAATATATCGGGTATCTGCCTGAAATTAGACTTATTGATCGTGAAGCGCAGGCCCACTTTGACGCCCTGCCGGCGGCAGTTGCCGATGCCCTCGAGAGCCGAGTCGAACGCGCCGGCAAGTCCCCTGAATTTATCGTTGGTTTCACGCAAACCGTCGAGCGAGACGCCGACGTATGAAAAACCAGCGTCTTTGATCTTTTTCGCGGCCGCTTCGTTTATCAGCGTGCCGTTGGTCGATATCACGGTTCGCAGACCACGGGATTTCGCGTATGCGCCGAGCTCGAACAGGTCGGGCCTGACCAGAGGCTCTCCGCCCGAAAATAAAAGCGTCGGCGCGCCGAAGGCCGCGATATCGTCGATGAACGCCATGGCTTCTTTCGTGCTCAGTTCGTCCGGGTCGGGCGCGCATCCGGCGCTGGCGTAGCAATGGACGCAGGCCAGGTTGCACGCCCTGGTCATATTCCACACCACGATCGGTTTCTTGTCCGCGGAAAACTGGAGCATATTCGAAGGAAGGCTTCCTGAGAGCCTTCCGTACCTGTGCACGTCGTGCGGAGTGACGAGATTGCATAAAAGTTTGGATACCCCTATCAAATCAGGCCTCTTTCAATGTTTTTATTTTGATATTGAACTCCGTGCCGGAGCCGGGAACGCTCGTCACGGAAAGAATTCCGTTCAGATGCTTTTCTACGGCGTTTTTAACAACGTCCATACCGACTCCGCGACCGGAAATATTGGACACTTCGTTCTTCGTCGAAAAACCGGGTTTGAATATGAGCGCGGTCTTTTCGGCGTCTGTCATTGCGGAAACCGTATCGGGCTCGATAATGCCTTTTTCTACGGCCGAAGCCGATATTTTTACCGGATCGAGTCCCTGCCCGTCGTCGGACACGGCTAATTCAATCGAATCCGCGGCGCGTGAAACGGCCACTTTTATAAGCCCTTCGAAAGGTTTGCGCGCCTCTTCGCGTTCTTCGGGAGTTTCGATCGCGTGATCGACGGCGTTTCGAAGCAGGTGAAGCATGATCTCGGAAAGTTTCGAACTCATCGCAAAAGGTATCGGAACGTCGCCGCCGGAAACTTCCAGACTCACGCCCTTCGAGAGCCTCTCTGCAAGAGGAGCCACCATGGCAAAACTCTTCGCAAACACTCTGTGGGCTGGCAGTTCATAGAACGAGTCGAAGGCGGCTTCGAGGGCCGGCGAGACCTTCGGCGAAGAAGCGGCCCTGGTGACCGTGATCAGCTCGTCGAGTCTGGATTTTTTGAAAACGAACTCGAATTCGCCCGCGGAAACGGCCGGCCGGCCGAATATTTTTTCTGAATAAACTATCGATTTATCGACGAGTTCAAGCATAGTTGTTATGCCGGCCGCGACCCCGGCGCCGTCGTCAACCGAAACGCCTTTTTTAATAAGGCATCCCAGAAGGTCTTCGAAACCGGAAGTATGCGCGATAAGTTCGTCCAGGTCGAAACAGCCGGCTCCGCCTTTGATAGTGTGCGCGATGCGGTACAGTTCGCCCAGCTCGGCGGGGCCGATCGCGCCCGCCGAAATTCTGCGCGCGTCATCGGCCATTTTGATGGTTTCGGATATGAAATCGTTGAACGCCTCGCGGTTGAGGACCATTTTGCGGATTCGCCGCCCCTCGGCGTCTTTCGAATCTATTTCCATCTGCAGAAGTTTGTTGGCCGTAAGATCGACGCACTGCACGAGCATATTTTCGGTCTGGCCGCCGGCGGCCGTTTTGACCGGATAAAACAAAAACTGAAGGTATTTTTCTTTCAGCCTGTGCTCAAAAAGAGGGTTTATCGAATTCATCGAATCGTCGTCGAGCGCGAGCCCGTTAAAATATAAAGCGATAAAATTTTTTATTTCTTCTTTTTTTTCGGCCTGTTTATCGTAAACCTGGATCAGATCGAAAAAATTCATCCCGCCGATCTCCTCGCAGCCGAAGATCTTCAGGCATTCCTTCGAATATTCGCGGTTGATCCTGAAATCTTTATTCATCGTAAAAACGCCTATCTTGATATTGCCCATGAGCAATTTAAGTTCGGCGGAACGCTTCGCGACCTCGTCATCGAGATTTTTGAACGTGCGGTTGACGGTTTCGAGCATCGTGTTGAACGCCGCCGCGATCTTGCCGAGCTGATCGTCTTCGTGGACGGGCATGGGGTTTTTAAAATCACCGCCGGCTACGGACTTTATCGTGTCGACCACTTCGTCGATGAGCGTGGCGCGGAAAATATCTTTTTCCTTAAGTTCGAAATAATCTTTTTTCAGTCTGCCTATTTTCGAGTTCAGCCGTTCAAATTCCTTGTCCACTTCTTCGTAACCTGTGGTTCCCGCGCCGCTTCCGTCTTCGGTTCCGGGCGATCCGTCCTGCGCAGCGGCGGGCTCTTCTTTTTGTTTAGATTCTTTTTCGGCCTTCATTTCTCCGGCGATCTTCATCAATTCTTCGAGGCTCTGAGCGCCGTTGAATTTTTCCTTTACGTCGACGCCCGTCAGCATCGCGATGAGCACGCGGCGCGCCTGATTGACGAAGCAGTTGTTGTCGTGATTCTCGTTGCACTTGCCGCATAGGTTTTCGACGGAATGCAGCGCTTCTTCGACCTTCTGCCTGTCGTATTTTTCGATGTCGCTTATTTCGATAGTTTCAGGAACGTTTTCAGACACTATCTGACGCTGGCTTTTGACGAAGTCGAGCAGGATCTGCGCCGCCGCTTTAGGAAGCGCGTTGTCCGCCGAATCCGCGAACGTCTTTTTAACCTTCTGATGCGCTAAAAACGCATCTTTGTGCGATCCTACCGGCATTAAATCACCACCGCGAATTCGCTTCTGATCGAGTCCACGGCAAGGCCCCTCAGATACTGCTCGAACATCCTCGCCGACTCGGAAACGGTGTCGCCTGACTGCATTGCGGGAACGTCGAGCCTTTCGAACGCTGCTTTTATTTCGCTCCTGACGCTTTCGGGTTTCACGTTATATATTTCGGTTCCTATCCGCTGCAGGGTCTTGCAGAGCCTTTCGCGCTCGTTCGCCCTGGCGGCGTACCAGTCGACGAATTTACGCACAAAGGCGACAACCTTGTTTTTCGGAATCTTTGGCGCCAGCTCGAGAGCGCGGAAGGGGATCGACGAGCCGCGCCCGCCAATCACGACACGGTATTCGCCGTCAAGGCCGATAAAGCCGATGTCGGCGCAGTAACTTTCCGAGCAATTTCTCAGGCAGTCTGAAACGGCTATCTTCACGTCGAATTTAGTCGAAAATCCGTACAGCTCTTTGTCGATGTCAACAGAAAGGCCTATGGCGTCGTTGTTTTTCGACCATTTGCACAGCGCGCCGGCACAGGCGCGGACATTTCTGACGCCGTGATGAAGAACGCCCTTGCGAAGGCCCGCCACGGCCAATTGGTTTTCTACGGTAGCCAGCTGCTCCGGCTTTACCAGAACGACTATTCGCTGCGCGTGAGTGAGTTTGGTTATGCCGTAACCTTTTTCGGCGATGCCGGCTATGACCTTCAGATGTTCGGCGGTATAAAATCCGGCGGGCGAGTTGACTATGATTGCATAAGAAGAATTCATCTGCTTAAGTCCGTAAGCCCATGTGGGGCCATCGCCCGTTTTTTCGGCGGCCGGCGATTTTTCGGAAAGCGACGAAGCGACCAGTGAAACGTATTTTTCGTCGCATTCAATAATTTTAAATTTATAGACGCGATTGCCTTCGGCGCCCGAAACCTCGACGGCGGTGCCGCGCACTTCGCAGATATCACCCGTGGAAAGTTCCAGACCGAAATAATAAGTGTTATTCAAAACAAGTTCATCCGAAGTTTCCACTTCGACAAAATATTGCCCGCCGGCCGGCGCGAACTTTTCGGCGAGCCCTATCATTTCGGATTCGAGCATAATATCTTTAAGCCTTATCATTAAAAATTCCTCCGTACATTTTGATGTTTATTTTTAATCTAAAAAAAAATCACTAAAAATCACAATATTATTTTTATAACAAATTCGACTAAAATTGTCAAGTAAAAATCTATACTGCCTTGCGTAAATTTAAAATGAGAAAATAATTTTTTTGACAGTTGGTGTTTTTCATGGTAAACTAAAACTATTTTCCGTGTTATTATACAACAAAAACGGTTTAAATTAAAGTGCGATTTTTATATTTATTTATTCCTACTTATAACACAAAAAAGAAAGTTTTTAAATTATAAAAAGAGGTGGACAATGAAAGAGTATCTGACCATTTTAGCGGTTCTTGTAATGGCGTTAGTGATCTTCAAATTTCCGGCGCCGTCCCTGGCGGCCCAGAACACCGAAGAACTCTGGAAAAAAGTGAGCGAGGCCGAAAATAACGGACTGCCGCAGACCGCCATCGACGTCCTGAAAGAAATTTATAAGAGCGCCGCGGCCGACAACCGCCAGGCTGAGGCGTTAAAAGCTCTGCTGAAACATATAGTGCTCGATTCCAACATCAAGGGCAACAAAGCCGAGGAAAAAGTGAAATTCCTCAAAGAGGAGATCGAAAAGGCCGACGAACGCCTGAAACCCATAATGCGCACCGTGCTCGCCCAGTGGTACTGGCATTATTTTTCAAACAACCGTTACCGCTTCATTAACAGAACGCAGACCGCGGGCCTGAACGAAAGCGATTTCACGACCTGGGACCTCGCCAAATTATTCAATGAAATTTCAGGCCTCTATCAACAGGTATTAAAAGACGAAGAGCAGCTGAAGAAAATTCCGCTGTCCGAATATG